>NC_010628.1:7541593-7887957 GCF_000020025.1 Nostoc punctiforme PCC 73102
GCTGTAAACAGATAAAATTGTATCCGTTGAACCACTGCTTTGATAATTTAATCCCCGCGCTAATGCTACCAAAATGTCAACGCGAGAAAGGCTTTGGCTGGGGTTGAAATCCTTACCAATAACAGCGTTTAAAAAGCCCATTTGATAAACTTCGCTGATGGCATTGTAAGCCCAATATTGAGTTGAGACATCCTTAAATGCGATCGCTTGGCGAATTTTCCCCTTGGCAAAGGCTTTCCGCAGCATTGCCGCAAATTGGGCACGAGTTACTGGTGCATCCGGGCGGAAAGTCCCATCAGGAAAACCTTCAAGAATTTCCATTGAGGCCAATTCGGCAATAAAATCTTTAGCCCAGTAGTTTGTGGAAACATCAGAAAATCCAACCTGGAGAGCGCGAGACATCCCAACTTGGCGATAATTCATCAGCATTTGGCTGATATCGTAGCTAGAGTTATCGCTGACTTCAATCACTTGCACCAAGCTGCCAGGAGTAGCTTGCAAAGCCTCTGCTAAGTCGGAACTAAAGACGCTCACGAACGACTGACGCACTAAAGCATATTCACCCTGAGTGAAAGAGACGGGATAAACGCTAGTACCTGGAATTGTTGATAAACCTTCTACTTGGAACTGACTACCTTGGAAGGTTTGGGAACTGCTGAGGAAACTAACACGCTGGTCGCTGACTTGGGTGAAGTAGTCGTAGGTGGTGGTACCTGCGTCAATAGTGCCGTCTTGGTCAGCATCAACACCATAAACAGTACGAACAACTTGGTATTCTGTAGGTTTGGCTGACAAAACCAGGTTAACTGTGGTATTTGCCGACAAACATTCAAATTCGCTATAGCCAATAAAGCGGTTTTGAACATCATACAATCGCACGACGATGCGATCGCTAGCTTTTAACCCCTTAGCAAATTTTGCTTTTTGCTTAATCTTGTACTTGTAATCACCCAAAAAGCGCTCTTTTAAATAGCCCTTGCCACCTTTACTCTTGACAGAAATGCGAGCAATCACCTCTGACAAGTTCCCGGATGGTTCCCAAATGGCAAGGCTAAAACCTGTTTTTTTGCCTTTTGCAGAAACACTACTACTGCGGCTTTCTGTGGTGATAGTTTGCCGCTCAATAGTAGTACGACTCCTGGTTTCTACTTTTTTATCGGCTAAAAGTTGTTGACCTGTGGAATTATCAGATATTTGGGCGACGGTGGTAGAGAACCCTGAAGTTGCAGATGCAGAAGCTATTGGCGATAAGATTGCCACAGAGGTTGCAGCCAGAACAAACTTGCTCATTTGAGCAAAGTAACTTTGATTCATGTATTTCATCTCACACTACCATTCGTCTAAAAAATCACAGGGGTATTTGGTATCCCTTGACTCATTAATCCCTTGGCGTGGATGAAACTAACATCTAATCAGTGGCGAGTTATGAGGTCAGAGAACATTAATATATTTGAAGATACACTTTATGAATCTTATTAATGACTGTAACTACACAGCAGCTTGCAACCCAAGACGCTTTTGAAAAATTCTTTTGGACTTGGCAGGGTTACAAAATTCAGTACACTGTCATGGGTACTGGACGACCTCTGGTACTGGTTCACGGCTTCGGTGCTTCCATTGGACACTGGCGTAAAAATATCCCAGTTTTAGCTGATGCTGGCTACCAGGTATATGCCATAGACCTTTTAGGCTTTGGTGGTTCCGATAAAGCGCTTATTGATTACAGTGTGGAAGTTTGGATGGAACTGCTGAAAGATTTCTGTACAGCACATATACACGAACCTGCTGTATTTATTGGCAACTCCATCGGCGCACTTTTGAGCTTGATTGTACTGGTAGAACATCCAGAAATTGCTGCTGGTGGTATTTTGATTAACTCTGCGGGTGGTTTAAGTCATCGTCCCCACGAATTGAACCCGCCGCTACGGATGGTGATGGCAGCTTTTAATCGGTTTGTGCGATCGCCAATTACAGGTAAATTTGTCTATAACCGCATCCGGCAAAAAGCCCAGATTCGGCGCACTCTCTACCAAGTTTACCGCGATCGTCAAGCCGTCACCGATGAATTAGTTGATTTACTTTATACACCCTCTTGTGACCCAGGAGCGCAACAAGTCTTCGCCTCCATTCTCACAGCCCCTCCTGGTCCAAGTCCAGAGGAACTTTTGCCCAAAGTAGAACGTCCTCTATTAGTAATTTGGGGTGCTGATGATCCCTGGACACCAATTACCGGGGCAAAGATTTACGAAGAGGCGCGTGAGAATGGCAAAGAAATCAAAATAGTCCCCATTCCGAATGCCGGTCATTGTCCGCACGATGAAGTTCCAGATGTTGTCAATGCTCAGATTATCGATTGGCTAACGCAAAATTAGTAATTTTATGCCAAGACGCAAATGCAAAGATATTTTCTGTCCATGCGTCTTGGCCTATGCAGAGTAGAAATGGAGCTAACAATCTGGGTGAGTGGCTCTTAATCTTTCTAATTGCATCTTGACAGAATCAAACTCGTATGGTGTGTAATGGAGCTTGATGTGCGTAATGGACATAAAGAGGTAATTCCCTCAAATCACCATCTAGATTTTTCTCAACAAGGCTATCAAGTTATCAGCGAACTAGGACGCAACCGAGAAGGGGGAAGAATTACTTACTTAGCTAATGTTCTCAATTTTAAGCAACAGGTAGTGATTAAAGAGTTTTGTTTTGCTCGGGCCGATGCTGATTTGTCAGGTGTGAAAGCATATCAGCGCGAAATTGAAATTTTGCAGCAACTCAATCATTCTCGCATCCCTCGCTATATAGATTCTTTTGAAATACCAGGGGCTTTTTATCTGGTACAGGAACATAAAAATGCCCCATCTTTAGGCTTAAAAAACAGCTTTCATCCAGAAGAAATTAAGCAAATTGCTCTGTCAATTTTAGAGCTTTTAGTTTATCTACAAAAGCAAGTTCCGCCAATTATTCATCGGGATATCAAACCAGAAAATATTTTGGTTGATGAGCAACTAAATGCTTATTTAGTTGATTTTGGATTAGCTAGGATACAGGGTGCAAAAATAGCTCTTAGCAGCTTTGTAGCAGGAACCCCAGGTTTTATGCCACCAGAAGAACAGTTTGGTCATTCCTTGACTGAGGCATCAGATTTATATAGTTTGGGAGCAACACTAATTTGCTTACTCACTAATACCCGTTCTGTTGATATTGGAAAATTAATTGATGATAACTACCGCTTTAATTTCCAGCAATTAGTTCCTCAAATCAGTCCGCGTTTTCGGTGGTGGTTAATGACAATGGTGGAACGTAACCGAAACCGTCGCTATGCTAATGCGGCTATTGCTTTAAAAGCACTTGAGCCAATTGAGGTTGTTGGTACTGGCACTGGAATAGATAATTTCATCAGTACAATCAAACCTATAAAACGAGCTACAGTGCTGGGACTAGCTACTGTTATTACACTAGCTGCTATGGGGGCAACTTTGATGAGTTGTCAGCCTGGTAGTGCGGTTAGGCAATTGCTGGAAGCAAGAGAATGTCAAAGCTTGGATTTCAAAGCAAGTTGTCAACAAAAAACCGGGAATTAAGATTAATTAGGTTGCATCTGGCTAAGGATTACAGTCGTTTCCAATTGAATAGACTACACGAGTAGGGGCGCAATATATTGTGCCCCTAAAATTATATGTATTCCACCCTTGTGAAAATTGCTGTCATTTTCACGAGTATTAAAGACTTGTCAACGGAGTTCAAAGGTAGATGAATCCAGTTCAAATACTCGTCAGATGATGGCAAATCGCGCTGTGGATGTAGGCATAACTGAAGCGTTTAAACTCCGCAGTATGGGGTTAGTTCAGTTTCAAGTCAATTAAGTAGTGCCACCGTGTAAATTATATCGTCATATTTTTGCATAGGCGTAGCCCGCCGCAGGCATCGCTTGGGAATTAAAAATTAAAAAAGTACATTAGGAGTGCAATAGGACTTTTATCTGCAATTACCATTTAACAAAAAGGATTAACAATGGTTCAATTTATTCAAGGAAGAGATATAACCTTAGCCCAACTCATCGATCAATTTGGGCTACAACGTGCAGACAACGAACAGTTTTTTTCAGAGTGGCAGCAAGATTTACCTGAGTTGAGTGATTTAGAAAAGCAATCTCTCAACGAAGTCAAGGCAGAATACTTGCATTTATCACGCTACCAAATTTTAGAACCTGTAGTCAAAATGGTGGTGCTATCTCCACTATTGCGTCTAGCAGGTTTTTATCAACCGCCTTTTTATATTGCGTCAGAAGAAGAGGTCAGGATTTCTTCTGAAGATGAAGGCACAATTATTAGAGGATGTATTGATATCTTGGTTTTTCATCCCCCATTTTGGGTTCTCGTTATTGAAGCCAAACGAGCAGAATATTCTTTAGAGGTAGCAATTTCTCAAGCATTAGCTTATATGTTGGCTAATCTTGGTAATGATAAACCTACGTTTGGTTTTGTAACCAATGGTCGAGAATTTCAATTTATTAAGTTGACGAAAGAGGATACACCAAGATATGCATTATCTTACACACTGTCGCTCAATCGTGGAGATGACCTAGATACTGTGGTAAAAGTGTTAAAACGTCTAGCTTCTTTAGTCCATAATTCGTAGTCTCCGTGCTAGCATACCCTACCAAATTTGTATTTCATAATTTTTAATTTTTAATTTTTACTTGATTGCGCCAAAGGGGAACGAGGTTTCAGGTTTTCAATGCGTAAGTCCTGACGAATAAAGCTGAAGAGATTACACAGTAAGCTTCTAAGTCATTGTACTTTAACCACCTCGCGGAGTTTAAATATAGAGGTGGAGCGATCGCTCGCTAAAAAAGAAATGCGATCGCACTTTAGAACTCGGTGTTTCAAGTTCCAAACACCAATGACCGAGCAAAAAGGTCGAACTTCCGAGTTCCGAACACCAATGACCGAGTAAAAAGGTCAAAGTTCCGAGTTCCGAACACCAATGTCCGAGCAAAAAGGTCAAAGTTCCGAGTTCCGAACACCAATGACCGAGCAAAAAGGTCGAACTTCCGAGTTCCGAACACCAATGACCGAGTAAAAAGGTCGAACTTCCGAGTTCAAAGCTTGAAGTTCCCAGTTAAGTCAGCAAATAGCCACTCTATATTCTGCTTAATTTCTACAATCCAGCCAAACTGTATGGTATTATTAGCAACTAGTCGTCCGTCACTATCTAAGTAGATAGCCTCTGGCTGGGTCGGCGGTTGGATTTGCGATACCATATTCACCCTTAGAAGGATATTTAATCGGGATGCTTCCAAACTAGCCGACTCTTAAGGATGTCTGCACCATGAATCTGAAACGATAACTAACTAAAACAGTACGATTGTTCTACTATAAACAAATTAAAGATAGTATTATTAAGGACTGTTTCATAAGAAACTCCTTCTTCGCCGCCCAATATGTCAGACAAACAGCTAGCAGCATCCTTGAATGGACATCTTCCGTACCCCAGCCACAACAGCCAGAATACCATTCGGATTCGGGGTGCTAGGCAGCATAATCTGAAAAATATTGACTTGGAATTGCCACGCGATCGCCTAATCGTATTCACTGGCGTTTCTGGTTCTGGTAAGTCTTCCCTAGCATTTGATACCATTTTCGCTGAAGGGCAACGTCGCTATGTGGAATCCCTCAGCGCCTACGCACGGCAATTTTTAGGACAACTGGATAAGCCGGATGTAGAAGCCATTGAAGGCTTAAGTCCAGCAATTTCTATTGACCAAAAGTCAACGTCTCATAACCCCCGTTCCACTGTGGGTACGGTGACGGAGATTTACGACTATTTGCGGCTGTTGTTTGGTCGCGCTGGCGAACCCCATTGTCCGATATGCGATCGCTGTATTGCACCCCAGACAATCGATGAGATGTGCGATCGCATCATGGAATTACCAGATCGCACCCGCTTCCAAATTCTTGCACCCGTTGTCAGGGGGAAAAAAGGCACACACCGGAAGCTTTTGTCAAGTCTTGCTTCTCAAGGTTTTGTCCGCGTGCGGATCAATGGCGAGATCCGCGAACTGTCAGATTCCATTGAATTGGATAAAAACTTTACCCACACCATCGAAGTGGTAATTGACCGCTTGGTAAAAAAGGCTGATATTCAGGAGCGTTTGGTTGATTCCCTGTCTACGTGTCTCAAGCAATCCGGTGGGATTGCAGCCATTTTGGTAAGTTTGCTTGGTGACGACGGACAAGAAAAAGAAGAAGAGTTAGTATTTTCGGAAAACTTTGCCTGTCCAGAACATGGCGCAGTAATGGAGGAACTATCACCGCGATTGTTCTCCTTTAACTCGCCTTATGGCGCTTGTCCGCACTGTCATGGAATCGGGACTTTAAGAAGATTTGCGCCAGACTTGATTGTACCTGACTGGGAAGCGCCAGTTTATGCTGCGATCGCGCCTTGGTCAGAAAAAGATAATTCTTATTACTTGGAATTACTCTATAGCGTCGGACAGATTTATGGGTTTGAGTTACAGACAAATTGGAGCAAGCTGACAGAAGAACAGCAGCAAATTATTTTATTTGGAGAGAAAGATGAACGAGCCGCAGAGGCACAAAAAAAGCAGAGTTTTAAAGGTGCTATTCCAATTTTGCAACGGCAGTATGAGGGTGGTTCTGAATTAATTAAACAAAAATTAGAGCAGTATTTAATCGATCAACCGTGTGAAGTTTGTCAGGGAAAACGGTTAAAACCAGAAGCCTTGGCGGTGAAGTTGGGACAATATGGAATTTTAGAATTAACTACCGTATCAATTCGGGATTGTCGAGAGAGAATTGAGCAATTTAAGTTGAGCGATCGCCAATTACAAATTGCTGATTTAGTTCTGAGAGAAATCAAAGCTAGATTACAATTTTTGTTGGATGTCGGTTTAGATTATCTCACTCTTGACCGTCCCGCCATGACTCTTTCCGGTGGCGAAGCCCAACGAATTCGTCTAGCAACGCAAATTGGTTCTGGCTTAACAGGAGTTCTCTACGTTTTAGATGAACCGAGTATTGGTTTGCATCAACGAGATAATGGCAGATTGCTCAAAACCTTAACGAAATTGCGCGATTTGGGTAATACATTAATTGTCGTTGAACATGATGAAGAAACAATTCGCGCAGCTAACCATATAGTTGATATTGGGCCTGGTGCAGGAATTCACGGCGGAAATATTATCGCCCAAGGTGATTTTGAGACGTTATTAGCAGCAGAAGATTCCTTGACAGGTGCGTATTTATCAGGAAGACGGGTAATTACCACACCAGCAGAACGCCGAGAAGGAAATGGGCGTAGTTTGGGAATTAAAAATGCCCATCGCAATAATCTACAAAATATAGATGTAGACATTCCGCTAGGTAAACTCGTCTCCATTACTGGTGTGTCTGGTTCTGGCAAATCTACACTGATTAACGAATTACTATATCCATCTCTGCAACACCATTTAACTAAGAAAGTTCCCTTACCGAGACATTTGGATAAAATCCAGGGATTAAACGCGATTGATAAAGCGATCGTTATCGATCAATCTCCCATTGGACGAACACCACGTTCCAACCCTGCAACTTACACAGGAATTTTCGATGCCATTCGAGATGTATTTTCCCAAACAGTAGAAGCCAAAGCTAGGGGTTACAAACCCGGACAATTTTCCTTCAACGTTAAAGGTGGACGTTGCGAAGCTTGTAGCGGACAGGGTGTGAATGTGATTGAAATGAACTTTCTCCCGGATGTTTACGTGCAATGCGAAATTTGTAAAGGTGCTAGATACAACCGCGAGACTTTGCAGGTGAAGTACAAAGATAAGTCTATCTCTGATGTACTGAGAATGACAGTTGAAGAGAGTTTAGACTTTTTCCAGAATATACCCAAAGCGATCGCGCGTTTGCAAACTTTATTTGATGTCGGGTTGGGTTATGTCCAGCTAGGACAACCTGCAACTACCTTATCTGGTGGTGAAGCGCAACGGGTAAAATTAGCAACCGAATTATCTCGACGCGCCACAGGGAAGACACTGTATTTAATAGATGAACCGACCACAGGGTTATCTTTTTACGATGTCCACAAATTGTTAGATGTATTGCAAAGATTGGTAGATAAAGGTAATTCCATATTAGTAATTGAACATAACTTAGATGTAATTCGCTGTTCTGATTGGGTGATAGATTTGGGGCCAGAAGGTGGCGACAAAGGTGGAGAATTAATTGCTGTGGGGACACCAGAGGAAGTTGCAAAAAATCCTAGGTCTTATACTGGGCAATATTTAAAGCAGGTGTTGAAACAGTATCCAGCTAGGAAATCTTAGTCTTTTCCAAGTAGAGGTTCATATCCAGGCAAAAAAGCAAAGAAGGTTGTAGCAAACCTATCATGAAACTTCCTAACCCTGAATGCGCGATCGTTGAAATAGATAAAATCGCGGGTTACTGTCTCAACCCAGAACATCCAGAGGGAAAACACAAAGCTCGTGTATTTAAATCTGCACTAGACTTAGATTTAGATGATGCAGAAGAATTGCAAGCGATCCTTTTACAAGCAGTAGTAAATTATGATGCTATCCCTGGAAAAAGAAATCCATACGGTCAAAAATATATCATTGATTTTCCCCTAAATCGTTCAGATAAACAAGCAATTATTCAAAGCGTTTGGATAGTGCTTAATAATGAAGGCTTTCCACGCCTAGTCACCTGTTATGTAATCTAAACAATGAGGTAATACCAATGAAATTATTAGATGTAGTTGCTCTAACCGAAGACTTACCAGAATCGGGATTGCATCGCGGTCAAGTAGGAACGATTGTAGAAGCTTATGAACCTGGAGTTTTTGAAGTAGAATTCAGCGACTTAACAGGAAAAGCTTATGCCATAGAAACTTTAAATGCTAGCCAGCTAATGACTTTATATCATCAACCAATTGGTGAGAAAACATTATTGGTTTAACTTCCCTCCCTACAATACTTTTGAGATCGGCTCAACACCCACAACACATCCATTTATAAGGGAGCGCAACAGCTTAACTTTTAAGTTAGTATTTTTCACATAACAAAAACCCTCAGAGTGCTTAGTCTTTTAGGGTTTTGTCGAGATTTGGTGGTATTGGGAAAAGTTAAAGAAGGCTATCGCGCACTAAATAAAAACAACACCCGAATAGCGTCCCACAATCACTATTTAAACTTCATTCTTGATTTTGAGGAGTTAAGGGGAGTATAAAGGTTACTATCCCATTTTTTTACCAATAATTATAACAAAGCATCTTCTTCAGGAGTCAGATGTGAACGGGAAAGCAGTTCTTCAACAGTTTCTAAAAACTTCTCGTTTTCCTCTTCTGTTTTAATAATCCAAGGTTGATGTTGAGATAGCAATTGGCTGTAAATGTCTGAGTTAAAAGTTAGGGTCATTTTTACAATAGCTAATTAGCCATCTCTCCCCTTTGCCAAAACTGTTTTAAAATCTCGCCAGGTTTACGATCCCAAGTGTCAATATGCTCGTATATCAAATTATCTTGATTTAGTTTATACGTTGAATAGCCATTAAAAAGCAACCCTGCTTTCCAGGGAACGCGCAACACTCCCCGCACCGTCCACTTTGCTAAAATAGTCTCTTCGGCTGACTGAGATACTTCATGTACATCAAAGTAAATTTGGGTAAAAAATAGCCGAGCATGAAATCGCAATGTCCAAAATATAATCCGATAGTTAAATTTGTATTTGAATGTATTCACCGGATCTTTAAAGTAGATATCGTCTGTATAAATGTCATAAGAAATATCTTTTTCAAAAAGTGTTGGTAAATCCTCTTTTAAAGTTTTAATTACCTGTTTCACCGATAATTGAGATTCCACACGCATTTTTCCTTAAAAAATCTTTTTTAACAACCTTTGCCAAGTAGAAGATGTCTTCTTGTTACTCACACCACTCACACTCAAATCTGACAGAGTGGGAAATGATGCAGACTTAGCATAGGGGCCATTTCGTAAAACTTTAGCTAGGGTATTGTTATTTTCGCGCAAACCTTCGTAAAAAAAGAATACTTCTCCTTGAATACCAAGTTGGCGATTGTATTCAATTGCCTGCACCAGATATTCTGGACTAATACAATAACTACCAAGCTTCATAAGTATTCCCGGTGCTAACCGGGGCAACGTCGCATCTGTAAACTGCTGGCTTACTAGTTTATCAGCGATCGCACAATAACTCCCAAAGTCACGGCGATAAATCTGCGGCTGAATCATATCAACTATTCCCCGCTTCAGCCATGTGGGGGAGTCTTGCAGATATTCCTGGAATGCCCAATCATGGATATTAGGTGCGATCGCTACTAGCAAATTAGGATTAACTGCTTTTACCTCCCCGTAGAGACGCGCTAAAAAATCAGTGAGAATATCTGCACGCCACTGTAACCATTGCCTATCCTTGGGGTTCTGTGGCGGATTGCGATCGTATTCCTGGCGATAGCGGCTGACAGTTCCCTCATCATAGCCACCTTCACAGGGGAATGCTGGCAAGCGATCGTCTCCTTGAACACCATCCACATCATAATTCTTTACAACTTCCAGCACCAAGTTCAAGAAGAATTCCTGCACCTGTGAGTCGAGGGCATTCAACCACTCAAAGCCATTTTTATTTAGTAAGTTGCCGTTAAAATCACGCGCAGCCCATTCCGGTTTTTTCTGTAAAAGTACACCACCATTCAAATTGTAGGAACTGGCAAAACCATATTCAAACCAAGGAATAACTTTTAACCCAACTCGCCGCGCCTCAACTACCACCTCTTCTAAAGGGTCACGGCCTACAGACATAGGGTCAATTTCGACTCCAAATGTCTCCTGCATTGTTTGACTGGGATACAGAGTTACCGCCTTATTCCAAACAACGGGAAACACCACATTAAATCCTGTCTCGGCAAGCAAATCCATCGCCTCAGCAATGCGTTGCTTTGACCTGAGAACCTTACTATCAGTAGTGGTCAGCCAGATACCACGGGTTTCTATTATTGCCATTTCTATAAATTGAAATTCTCAGCACCGCACCATCTAAACATTGACTAGCCGACGATACCGTGCCTGTATTATTGTGTAAATTCCATAGGCAACCAAACCTAGTGCCACAATACCCAAAAGCCATGCTCCATAGGGCTGTTGCGCTAAAGTCTGTAATACTTCATCCAAACCTTCTGCGGTCGCGGCGTTTGATTGCCTTGCAGCTTCAATTAAAAACCAACCGATAATACAAAATACTATACCCCGTGCCGCTAAACCAAATCTGGAAATCCTCATTATCCATTGGGCTTGTATGTTGCTTAACTCAGTTAAATTGAGTTCTTTACGAAATTTGCCACTACAAGCTTGATAAAACTGATAGAAACCTAGAGCAATTACAAACACCCCCACAGTTGCAACTAACCATTCACCAAAGGGTTGAGAAAGCAAACGTGCTGTCGAATCTTCAGTAGAATCACTACTATTTTTACCACCGCCTGTACCCGTAACGATTTTCACAGCACTTAAGGCTAAACTTGCATAAATCAAGCCATTAACTGCGTAACCAATTTGCACTGCCAAACCTTTGGCATCATTACCTTTATTTTCTGGGTCTTTAATTGCCTGTATAAAACGCCAGATTACATATCCGATCAAGCCAATTGCAACTAAAGCCAGCAAAAATTTACCAAATGGCTGGTTGACGATTGTTTGGAGAGCGCCTTGGGTATCAGTTGTTTTACCACCCCTGCCAAAAGCTGTCTGTGCTGCCAGTAGTCCAACTATACCGTAAACTACTCCCTTGGAAACATAGCCAAATCGTCCCAGTCGCTCAACCCACAATGAAGCATGGTTTGTCAACTGTTGTGTCATGGTATTTGGGAAGAATTATTATATCTATCCTTTACCAAAATTTACCCAACATTCGCATCTATCCCAGGGCAAATTGTCTAATATTTTTGCAAAAAATTATTATTGTAATACTATCTTTTAATAGATGTGAGACTTCTCAAAAGAATATTACATTTATTAAGTACAGTATTATTATTTAGTACTTTTTAATCCTGAATTTTGATTAATTATGTCTCTAATAGAAACTTCTTGGAAACATGAATATATAACTACCAATGGGGTAAAACTACACTACGTTACTCAAGGGGAAGGGCCATTAATGTTGATGTTGCATGGGTTTCCTGAATTTTGGTACTCTTGGCGACATCAAATACCAGAATTTGCCCAAAATTTTAAAGTCGTCGCCCTTGACTTGCGTGGTTACAACGATAGTGATAAACCAAATGAGCAATCAGCTTATGTCATGGATGAGTTTATCAAAGATGTTGAGGGAGTAATTAAAGGATTAGGATACCAAAAGTGTGTTTTAGTTGGACATGATTGGGGAGGTGCGATCGCTTGGAATTTTGCATACAGTCACCCTGAAATGTTAGAACAATTAATTATTCTTAACCTGCCTCATCCTGCCAAATTTGCCCAAGGGTTACGCACTCCCCAACAGTTGCTACGCAGCAACTATATATTCCTCTTTCAACTACCGTGGGTACCAGAATTAATTTTACAATCTTCCGACTACCAAGCTATTGAAACAGCTTTTAAAGGTACAGCAGTTAACAAGAGTGCTTTCACACAAGCCGATATTGATGCATATAAAAATGCTGCTGCAAAACGCGGTGCCCTCACAGCAATGTTGAACTATTACCGCAATATTTTTCAGCAGAGAATGCTAAATCCAAACTGGGGCGTTCTGGAAGTACCAACACTGATGATTTGGGGAGAAAATGACACCGCACTCGGCAAGGAACTAACCTATGACACCGCAGCTTATGTCCGAAACTTTCAAATCAAGTATATTCCTGATTGTGGTCATTGGGTGCAGCAAGAACAGCCGGAATTGGTTAATCAGTATATGCGAGAATTTCTAATAGACTTAACCTAATTTGTGAATTTGCGAGCAAATCAATTAATAAAGTATAAATACTTATCAAAAGGCCAAATTATGGCAAGTAGTGCAAGCCTTTAAAAAGATTTAACAGAGATTTAACACTGGCAGCTTTTTAGGGTTTATCGGGTAAAAATCGACCAGAAACAGGATATATGGAATTTTTTATCTCGATATTATAGCAAGTTCATATCATAACCAACTTGTTAACGCATAGGATACATTGACCTCACGAAGTTTAGTGAGATAATAGAGTTGTGAGGGACAGAACGGACGCAACTTGATTATTAAGGGGGAAAATATATGAAACTTCAGCTATTAGCGGCCATGGCCTTAGCAACTCCCCTATTTTTCGCTAGCTCGGTGAGAGCCGAAAATCCGCAGGATTTACAAAAGCTGCTTTCAACTGGGGAATGTATCCAGTGTAATTTGTCGGGGGCTAACCTCAGTGGCGCTCATTTAATTGGTGCTGACTTGAGAGGCTCGAAGCTTGAAGGAGCAAACCTTGTAGGAGCTAACCTCGAAGGTGCTGACTTAACAGGTGCTAACTTGGCAGGTGCTAACCTAACATCAGCTTATGTAAGCAATGTTAATTTGAAGCAAACCAATCTTAACAGAGTAAATTTTACCGGCGCGACAATTCACGATTCTAATGTCTATAAAGCATCAATGAACGATCTAAATCTCACTGATGCCGAAATATTTAACACTGGAATTGGGATTGGTGGAGAAGATGCCGAAATTCCCGATTGGAAATAGGCTGAACTGAGTAGGCAGGTGAAAATAAACACAACATCAGAGAAACTGGTTTTTTGCCAGCATTATCTTTAAAATCTGCCTATACAAAAATAAACAATGAAACCCCTCTTGCTTGTAATCACTTTACTATGACGCAAGCTGAGGGGGTTTTTTATTGGGATTGAGCCGATTTGTCTTGGTGCTATTTTGAAAGCACATAATCAATGATGCTACTTACTACAGGGAAAACTCACTATCAAATTCGGAAAGTGAGGATGAAAACGATTATCACACCGTAGCAATCTCAAACCCTTCCCACTTCTTTACTCAGAACTGTTTCGCTGACTATAGCCCTGCAAACCACTCATAGCCCTGATCTTCCCAATAGCCTTTAAGAGGTAACAAACTGCTGACAAATGTAATTTGAGTCACCCACTTACTTTGCTTGTAGCCCAGTTTAATTGGGGATGCTAGACGTATGGGCGCACCATTATTAACTGATAATGGTTGTCCATTCTTTTGATAAGCCATCAGGGTTTGGGGATGTACAGCAGAGGCAAGATCCCAGCTTTCATAATAGCCATCAGCAGATTTAAAGTAGACATAACGAACGTTTGACTTCGGCTGTACCAGCGCTACTAAGTCTCGCAATCGCACACCTCCCCATTGAACGATCGCAGCCCAACCTTCAACACAGACATGGCGGATTACCATTGAAGTCAAGGGAAGTTTTTCAATATCCCCCATACTCAATTGCATCGGGTTACTAACCTCGCCATCAATCTTCAGGCGAAACTGCGCCGGATCAATTTGCGGTGTGAAATCAAAGGAATTGATGAGCAATTTGTCTGCTTCTATGGCACTAACAGGAAATTCTGGAACTGATTTCTGACTTAACAGGAGTGCTTCTAGACGTTGGTTTAGTGGTTCAGATATTTGCCGCAGATTATCTGAGAACAAATTTGTCCCACAGCCACCTAAAAGAAAGCCTACCCCTGAAAGTCCAGATAGTTGCAGTAATTGGCGACGGGATAAGGTGCGTTTGGGAAGAATCAGACTCATAAGACCTCTACAGGAACATAGACTTAACTAGACGGATACTTCCTACCTTCAGGGCAAGTAAGGAATGAGCAATTGTAAACAGTATGACTGTGGGAACAGTGATAAAGTGAACAGTGCGTAGAGTTTGCCAACTACCAAACAGCCCTGAAAGCCAATGCAGTTGGGCAGGTTTGTACATCGCCAGACCACTCAAGATTGCCAGCAGTAGCACTGGAATGATAGCAGTATAAACTAGCCGATGCCATGCGTAGTTCTTACGCTTTGGGTTCTGGCTGACTTGCAATGCTTTTAAGTCACCGCCATCGGCAAAGCGACGCTGCCAACGCCGAGTTACAAAGATATAAAGCCCATACCAAAGTAAATTTAGTGAAAACAGCCACATAGCAGCAAAATGCCAGTGTCTGCCACCGCCTAGCCAACCTCCCAGCAAGATAAAGTCAGGAAAATGCCAACCTTCACGCCCGCCAAATACTGGATTAGCATTATATATTTGCAATCCGCTAGTAATCATCAACATGAGACTGATGATATTAATCCAGTGAAAGGTCTTTGATAGAAAAGTCTGACTTGGTGTTGAGCGGACTTTGCGTTTAGATGAGATCATACCAATTTTGGATTTTGAATTTTGGATCTTAGATTTTTAGATTGTTCCCAGTCAGACTTTTGGATTGGGTCTTCTAATCCAAAATCTAAAATTGGCACGCTTATGGCTGTCTCATAGAGGTTGAGTAGGAAAAAACGGAGCCAGCCAAAGTTGTATCTGGACATCCCAACCGAGAAGAATAGCAATTGCTGTTGCTGCGATCGCTACGCCACCAACGCGCTGCAACACTGCACTATGGGGGCGAAGATTGAGGATTCGTTGGCTGAATACTCGTCCACCGTAGGCGATCGCTAATAAAGGTAAACCTGCTCCGATTCCATAAACAACCAATAGCCAAAATGCACCTGCGACTTGATGATTAACTGCCGCTAGAACTAAAATTCCTCCCAAAACCGGCCCAGCACAGGGAGTCCACAAAAGCCCCAACTGAGTTCCTAGCCAAAACTCACCCATGAGTCCGATTCGTGTGGGTTTCTTAGCCAAATTGCCGACTGGAATATAAGTAAATATTCGGTAACTCCAGGTAGGAAAAATTGCAATTAATCCCAAAAATAAAATAAGTGCGATCGCGCCACTCCTTAATAAATTAGCCAAACCCGTAAACCAGGCTGATGTTACACCAAGTAAGCTACCTGCCAGGGCAAAACTAGCAATTAATCCCCCTACCAGTGCTACTGGCCCGTAAGTATGCGATTGGAGCGATCGGCCTAATAGCACAGGCAAAATCGGTAAAACACAGGGTGAAAGGACGTTCAAAACTCCCCCCAATAAAGCCAGACTAATTGATAAAGTAGAAGTCGTCATAATTCCTTCTACCCCAATAGCTGGCGGATAGTTTGCTCTATTTTTTCGTATGCCCCTTCACCAATATGGTCATATTGTAGTAAGCCCTGGCGATCGGCTAAAAATATATGTGGCCAATACTGATTTTCGTAAGCGTTCCAAGTTTTATATTCGTTATCAACCGGAACCGGATAAGTAATTTTGTGTTGTTGTAACGCCTTTTTTATATTGTTTGGATCTCGCTCAAAAGCAAACTCTGGTGTATGGATACCAATCACCTTGAGTCCCTGCGACTCATACTGCTGATGCCATTTAGTGATGTAGGGCAGAGTACGCTGACAGTTAATACAAGCAAAAGTCCAAAACTGTATTAAGATAACACTGCCTTTGAGGTCAGCGATCGCTAAAGGGCTAGAATTAAGCCACTGACTGATACCCTGAAACTCTGGTAAACTCTTACCTGCCGGAGTTTTCACAGTAGTTTCTAAGTCTTGCGTATTGTTACTTTTTGCAGGAGAAATAGAAGGGGCATTCACTTTTCTAAAGTTGGAAAATGTTGTAGCTGCACCGATTCCGACAACCCCTAAGCCAAGATAAAAAAGTAACTGACGGCGGTAAAGTAGGTTGTGATTCATCAGAATTTCTCCTGTTGAGGTAAAAGCACCAAAGTATAGGGATTGGCTCAAAATTTTCCTGATAAGCAGCCCCTAATCTTAGTACAAAAAAAGTGAGATGCAAGGCTGTGGCTAGGGCTTGGTGGAAGCCGGGGATTGCTTCATAGCATCGCCAGCCTTATCTTTACCCATCGCATCTTTGCCCATAGCACCGCCAGCTTTATCTTTACTCATCGCATCGCCAGCTTTGTCTTTGCCCATCGCATCTTTGCCCATTGCATCGCCAGCTTTGTCTTTACCCATCGCATCTTTGCCCATTGCACCGCCAGCTTTGTCTTTACCCATCACATCTTTGCCCATAGCATCGCCAGCTTTATCTTTGCCCATAGCATCGCCAGCTTTATCTTTACTCATTGCAGGAGAGGCTTCAGGGGCAATTTGATTGTTGCTTGCAGGACTGCTAGAGCAAGCAGTGAGACTGGCGGTTAAGCTTAAACCAGCAATTAAACAAAGTATTTTCCAGTTCATAGTCTTCTTTCGTCCTTTGGATAGTTCTTTTTGTATTGATTGACTCAGAGGAAATTAAGCTAAAAGCAGATTCATAAAGGCTATTGAGATAAAGAAGATGCCTTCTTGTAGAGGATTTCATCAGACATTTACTACTGATGTTTGATTTATCCCGAACATCTAAAGTATCTCTATAATGGCTGAGAGCTTATTGAAACTAAGCCATAATTTTCATAAATTTATCCCTTGAGAAAATTTAGTTAATTCTCAGCATTTTCTCAGGTATTCATGGTAGCTCAAAGCCAAAATCTAATTTAGGTATTATTTCAGCAAAATCTCATACTGAAGAATGTAGAGATGTAGCTGCTACGTCTCTACAAGGGTTGTCGATAACACACATCTAATTTTTGGAGATGTTTAATCCTAAGAGTTTCAGAACAAACCTATCTCTGGCTGGCTATCCTGAACTTTGGAACATCCAAAAAATTGGTGCTTAAGACTTGATATGCGATGCCTACGGCAGCAAGCTACGCAACCCAATTTTCTTGTGTAATATTTTGTTAGTGAAGAATATCTGCGCTTTGATGATCCTGATACTAACCTATGGACAACAGAGGAACAAAGCGACTTTTAGAATATTTATGCAAATCTGACCATCATACCAGCGCTAACTAGCGATTAGGGCGGGCAGTATTACCCACCCTAAGACTTTAACTTGCTACTGCTTCAGCAGGGGCTGTCTCAACAGCAGTTAAAGGTAAATAAACACTAACTTTTTTACGGGTTTTGCCCTTTCTCTCAAACATTACAACACCGTCGATTAAGGCGAATAGAGTGTCATCGCTACCAATACCGACGTTGTTACCAGGATGAAATTTGGTACCGCGCTGACGCACGAGAATGTTTCCTGCACGCACAACTTGACCGCCATAACGCTTGACACCCAGACGTTGGGCATTAGAATCACGACCGTTGCGTGTACTACCTGTTCCTTTCTTATGAGCCATGATTTCCTCTTAATGTATCTACTTTTTTTATTATTCAGCAGCGGTTTCAACTTCTTCGGCAGGAGTCTCATCTAAAACGGGGGTTTCCTTCTCCGCTTCTCCTTGGGCAACAAATACTTCACCGTTAAGGGTGATGGAGTCAATCATAAGTCTGGTAATTTCCTGACGATGCCCCCGTTTTTTGCGGGTTTTCTTTTTCGGCTTCATCTTGTATACCAAGACTTTACGACCTCTGTAATGTCGCATTACAGTCCCTTCTACAGTTGCACCTGTCACTAGTGGCTGTCCAATGCTGACTGCGCCATCGTGCTGCACGAGTAATACGGAGTCTATTGTAACTTTTTCATCTGGTTCGGTGGGAAGCAGTTCAATGTCATAAAACCGCCCTGGCTCTACTCGTATTTGTTTGCCGCCAGTTTCAATAATCGCGTAAGTCATGGAATTGTCCTTGAGGTTGCCGTACAGGTAGCTGGTTTTTATCTCGTTTAGAGAGGTTTTTGCCAGCTTTTGTAATATGTCTACCTGATCCGAGCAGGAATTAGACAGACAATCTAACATATTATTTTATCCACAGGTGCTAAGTCAAGCTTCCATTTGCCAAAATTCGTGATGGCGATCGCTTACCCAAAAATCAGAATTGATACTTTTTATTGAAATACAGCTTCTATCTTAAGAGTGATTTTTACAAACTACTAGAAATATTTTAGATTCAAACTTATAGTTTCTTATCAAAATCTCCACATTTCTCTTACTTATTTTAAAATTAAAATTACACAGCTTAATCTAATAGTTCTTTACAGAATTTAGTGAATCGAAAAAAATCAAATTACTACATTCAAACCTGATATTGAAAACAGGAGATGGATTTGTCATGACACAGCAAAATGCTACCCGACTTTTTCAAGCCGTAAAAAAAGATCAAGCATTGCAGCAAAAGCTTAAAGCAACAGCTGATCCAGAAGCTTTCATCAAGATTGCTAAAGAGCGTGGTTATGACTTCACAACTGATGAACTGGAAAATGAAATCAACAAGTTATCAGAAGAAGATTTAGCCGCCATTGTCAATCCAGGATGGGGAACTAGACGGCACATTCTTCCTAGATAATTCCTATTCTAGGAAACTGAAAATATAGGAACAACTGAATTGACAAGTTTTGCTCCTCAAGGGGATACCGTTGCATCATCTCTTTTAGGGGCATTTCTGTGAAATTAAGCAACTCTGCTTCCCATCTCCCCACCCAATACTTTTCGGTTAAACCCAATAATCTCTCTTTTGGTCTGGGGAAAGGGAAATTCAAACCCTTTCCGTTTCCCCTTTCCCCCTTCCCCCTTAACCGAAAAGTATTGTCTCCCCACCTGCCTAACTCATGAGTTAGGATGGCTATATTTTAATCAGGTGATATGGAAAGAATAGAAGTTGAGCAAAGAACTATTTTAATTGGTTTGGCAGGTAGCCACGGCTATGGTTTAAATCGTCCTGATTCAGACTTTGATTATCGGGGAGTATTTATCGCGCCCAAAAGGTACTACTTGGGATTTGATCGTATAGAACAAAAAGATACTGGTTGGGATGAACCAGGAATATTTTCATTTTTGAATGGTAACAAAGACACAGTTATATATGAATTAAGAAAAATCCTCCTGTTATTAGCGGGTGCAAACCCCAATGTTTTAGAATTGCTCTGGTTAAATAACTATCCTTTTGTAAGCGCAGTCGGACAGCATTTAATTAATCATAAGCAGCTATTTTTGAGTAAGAAGGTAAAACATACTTACACTGGTTATGCCTTTGCTCAAATCAAAAAGATGGAAACTCATCGTAAATGGTTGTTAAAGCCACCGCAAAAAAAACCAATACCATCTGACTTCGCCATAGAAGACGAAGCCCCCCTCAGCAAAGATGAGTTAAATGCTTTTCTGGAGTATCTTTATAACTTAATCAGAGGACGAATTGAGTTTTTGGAAGAAGCGGAACAGTTATACAAATTGCTGACGGCAGATATTGATTTTAAAGGAGTGTTAAAACAATATACTTTACCCGATGAAACTTTAGAATATACTCAAAATTTAACCAATAGCCGTAAAGATTTTATCCGTCTGCTTCAAAAAAGCCAAAATTATCAAATAGCTTTAAGAGAATGGAAGGCTTATTTATCTTGGCAGGAAAATAGGAATCCGGCTAGAGCAGAAATGGAAAGAAAGTCGGGTTTTGACCTCAAACATGGGATGCACTGCATTAGATTATTACGCAGTGGAGTAGAAATATTGCGTCAAGGTGAAGTGATTGTAGATAGAAGAATAGCTGGTGATGTTGAAGATTTAAGAGCTATTTTGAAGGGTGAGTATTCTTATGAGCAAGTGATGAAAATGGCAGAAGATTTAGTCGCTGAGATGGAGGTTGTCTACGAACAATCTACCCTCCCTCACAAACCTGATTTAGAGGAAATTAATAAGTTGTGTATGGAATTGGTAGAAATGCAGGGATGGCATTAACAGTCAGTGTTTTGAGTGCTTTTAAATATTTTTGAGTAGCGGATGAGTCGCGGTTTAATTCAGGCATCATCAAAAATCTGGGCATTCGCCCTTGGTAGCTTCTGGGTGAACGTAATAGTGAAGTACTGTATTTACATCGTCTCCGATCCAGTAGGCAACTCTGTCAGGGGAGTTACCAGAAGCGATCGCCCAAGTTGCAAAAGTGTGCCTGGTAGCGTAAGGGTTCAAGTAAGGAATTTTTTCCTGATTTGACAACTTTCTCACTACTCCGGTCTGGTTTTTCCCGTCTCGGTTCCAAGCATGGCTTAACGCCGAAACTAGTCATTGAACAGCCTCTTTTTGTTGAGAAGAGACGCGAATCGCCTGATGCTGTTGGCTTCATCGATAGCAGTAGTTCATGTAATTTAGCTCCGGCGCTGCACTGAAATATTCTGCTTTTACCGTTCTTTGTGCCTTTCTCTATCCCCAAAAGGTTTTTTGATCTAGAGATGCTGATCTGTAAGCAATCTCTCGAAATATCTTTCCAGGTAAGAGCAAAGGCTTCACCGTGTCGGCAACCAGTCCAGAAAAGAAACTTTATGAGATTGCTGTAATGACTACATCGCTCGTCAGACTCAAAAGCTCCGATGATCGTATCTCGCTCTTCTCTGGTGAAAGCTCTGCAATCATCGGTGTTATTCTTAATTCTCTTAATTTTTTTGAGGCTCTCAAACGGATTAGCTTTGATGATTCCTTCCTCTAAAGCCCAACGACAACATTGGTCAAATCGGAGTAAATATTTTGAAGCCATAAACTGGCTGGTGTTCTCCATCAGCCAATTTCTGATTTTTGGCGCGTCTAAAAGTGAGCGCGATGGTAGCCGGTCGATAGTTCTGCTTACCACTCTGTAAGTAGAGTAAATTGTGGTTGCTTCTATCTGCCTGGACTGAAATTCTGTAAACATCTTCCATAACTCCCCCAAGTTGCCTTCCCCCAAAAAGTGAAGGCGACTTGGGGGAGTTGCGATCGCACTAGGTCTAAACTGGTATCTCTCCAGAGTGGGGTCAAAGCGCCCTAATGAAATATCGGTTACTATGGCATCCCGACGTAAACGCACAATATCGCGATTACGTTTAAGGTTTTTTAAACCCGTAGATATTTGAAATTGCTTAGGAAAACCTTTAACCCGAAACCGCAGCAAGAGTTTGTCTGACCGTGGATCGGAGCTAATCCACTTATCTTCAGTCATAATTCGTCAGAGTTTGTATGAATATCTTCAAAAGTTAAATAGATTCTGTTGACTTCAATTTATTTCGCTTCTTTCCTTTAGAAATTTCACCGCACCAGCGCATATTTCTAATCTTTTGGTTTCGTCCAACTCATAGTCAGTCATGCTGATGATCAGGTATTGCTGTTCTCTAAAGGTCAAATGAATGTGCCTAATGTGCATATCTGGATAACCAAGCATCCCAGGAATAACCATCTCACGAACTACTAATGATTCTTCAGTGAGCGATTCTTCTCCAGCCGTAAACCCGTGCTTGTTTTCCTTTTCCAAATCGTGATAAGTGAGATAATTCATATCAATTGCAGAGTTAAAAATTATTTGGAATTTTTAAGTTTTTTGAATTTCAGAAAAATTGTCTACAACCCCTAAAATCCTTTTCTGGCAAGATTTATAGCCGTCTACAGCCGAGTTTTTGCAACCAAAAAATTGTAGACGCTGTAAACGAACTCTATAACCTCAAGAGGTGAACTCAAGAGCGATCGCAATAGTATTTAAAATCCCTTGCTATCACTCCTCAATCCACCTGTGAAACCTTGCCTACAGGCTGTAGACGGACTGTAGGCAAGCTGTAGACATTACTTTGACCACCTCCAGCCGAAGCTGCTAAAAAGCGCCGGAATCGTTAGAGATGCTGTGAGGTCAAAAGCCAAGTCCGCCAGATTATCTGGCAGTGTGATCGCGTTCACCCACCCTTTCTTAAATTCCTCCAACCTGTTGGAATGGGGAATCGGGACTGGGGAATAGTGACCCCGGTCGCTGGGAACCTCTACGACTATTTTTTGCTCATCTGCCATACTGCACCTCGATTTTGAGGTAGAAAGGTCGATTGCTCTCCTGTTTGCACAGGGCGACGATCGCAATTACCAGAGCGGCTATGGTGCAAATAAGAATGATTGCTTGATTCACTCCTGCTCCTTCTTTACGATCTCCATGTTCAGGTCAACCATTGCCTGGTATGCGTCGCCGAGTGTTCTCTCTGGCTCATACCCTTTAGAATCTATCTCTTGGTACTCAGGATGATTGTATATTTCGGAAATTTGCAGCGAAACTTCGATAACCAATTCGCTAAGTTTTTTGTTAGTCATTACTGTTACCCCGATCGCTGTACTGCCCGTAGCCGCTTGTATGAGTAAGTCTTTCCGAGATGCAGTTAATTACTGGGTTTTCGCTTACAGGTAGCGGCTTTCCCTCAATGTAAGCGGCTGAGATTTCGGCGCATTCCTCAGCACTTGCACCATTGCCGAGTAGCTGTGCTTCGGGGAACCCTGCGCGGTGAATTTCGTTACTGGGATTTGGCTTTTGAGTCATATAATTTTTGGAGTGTGGTTTCATTGATGTGCCGCATCTGGCGATCGCGTATCTGTGCGGATGGCGATCGCCTTTAAAAATCGGATTTGGTGGCAGTAGTGCTGTTAAAAAGGGTTACAAGCCATATCTGCCAAGTTTTTCGCCTTGTTGCGCTAACTTCGATTGGTTGACGAGTATCAAGGCAAACTGCCCGTCCGTCATTTAGTTTGACGTAAAGGCTTTTCCCGGTTTTTGACCGAGAAAACAATTGACCGGGTTCTAAAGTTCCAAAGCCTACCTGCGTTCTGCCTACTACATATTCAGCTTGGTGAGAATCAAATCCCTCTGAGAGTGGATCGTCTGCCATCTCTTTCCACTCTCGTGGTTTGCCTTTGCGATCGCTCTTGTTCGTGGTCGTTCTGCCGTTAGTAATGGCTCTATCTGTTGTTTGTTGGTCGGTCATAGTCGGTGACGAATGCCTTAATAGTGGGTGATATGTACCTCGATAGTGGGTGACGTGTGCCTCACAAGTGCGTTAATAGTCGCTCAATAAATGGGCTGATTCTGTGGCTCAATGGTTTGTGTTAACTGGCTTTTAGCGTTTTTGGGTGACGTTTTACGGAGATGAGTTCTGTTACATTCATCCTGTCCACTCTTTCCAACGTGATTTATTTGCCGATTGTTTTTGGGATATCCAGGGCACTTTGCTCTGGATTTTTAATGGGAACCGCTAACCCCGCGACGCTACGACTTACGGGTGAATGCAGCTATTAATGAGACGTTCCGAATGGATGAAGGCTACGTATTGTAATACCAATTCTGTATGAAGATGCGCCAAACTACGTCAAACTTATAGATGGGTGCATTTAGTAATTTTGTTATGAGTCGTCCATTCCAAATCGAGATTTCAGAAAGCCTTGAAGAATTGGAGAAAGCTCTCAGACATGCCACACAAGCAAGCAGCAAAGAAAGATTGCAAATGCTTTATTGGCTCAAGAGTGGGCAAGTAAGCAGCAGGCAATCGCTAGCAGAACGTTTAGGCCGTGATGAAGCAACCATAACTCGTTGGGTGAGGAAGTATAAAGACGAAGGACGAAAGGGCTTGCTTGAAGTCAAACATGCACCCGGAAAAGTTCCGAGTATCAGTGGTTCAGACTTAGAAAGCTTGAAACAGCAGTTACAAGAATCATCTGGGTTTCAAAGCTATGGCCAAATTCAACAATGGCTTAAGAGCGAATTAGGACTTTCACTTGCCTACAAAACGGTCTATGAAGTTGTTCACAACCGTTTGGGTGCAAAGTTAAAAGTGCCTCGTCCTCAAAGCACCAAACAACACCCAGAAAGTCTATCTCACTTTAAAAAAAACTTCCTTTAGCATTCAAATTCTTACAGGAGGAATTTGGAGAAGGGAAACGATTGAGGTACTTGTGTCAAGATGAAACACGTTTGGGATTAAAGACAATTGCAGGACGTTTAATCACTGCTAAAGGGGTTAAACCCGTGGGCTTAATTCAATGGCAACGTGAAAATTTTTATTTATACGGAGTTGTGGAACCCCTAAGTGGATACAGCTTTTTCTATGAGTTTCCCTACCTCAATGGTGATTGTTTCCAACACTTTTTGGAGTTACTCTCTGCTGACCTTGGCGATGATATTGCGGTTATCCAGTTCGACCAAGGGGCTTTTCACAAAGCGAAAGCTCTCGATTATCCAGATAACATTATCCCGATTTTTCAACCTCCTCACTCTCCCGAACTTAACCCAATTGAGCGGTTTTGGGAATTTCTCAAATCTAAACTCCAATGGGAAAATTGTAAAACCCTCGCGCAACTACAGCAGAAGTTAACTGATGCCCTTAAAGCAATTACACCTGAGATGATTGCTTCTCTTACTTCTTACGACTTTATCCTTGAAGCCTTATTTAGCGCAGCTTCATAAAGAATTGGTATAAGGTTTACAAGGTCTACAGTCTGAGAATGAAAATCAATCGGCACGGACGCGCCGAAAGTTCTGACTCAGTTAGAGATACAGCTTATTTTCAGTCATGGCTTAGACAATGACCGAGATAGAACTTTATTTGGCGTGTGCCTGTTCAGTGCTTGCCGTATACGTGAGTGTTGTACCCTCTTGACCACAGACATTTACACGCCCAAAGGTTATGAAGAAAACTACTCCAGAGTAATTATTGCTAAATAGGTGCGATTTTTCCTTGTAGCTTCAAAAACTAAGTGTTACTATTTACTAGTAAATCGCATATCTACTATGAACAATAATTCTCAAGGAAATCAAAGTAATCCAAACAATCAACTTATAAGCATTTCTAACACTAATTCTAATACAGGTGGATATGTAACTTTACCTATAGCTTCAGACCAATTTCAAGAATTTATTGTAGCTCTTTTAGGAAGACCACAAACTATTGAGAAAATAATTGCTGGAAGTTTTGAGTTAAATTGGAACGATATACAAAATTTTAATGATTTAATAGACCAAAGGTTAACTCAAAAAAATCAAGCTGTTCTTATTAGTTTTCAATCTAAAATTTATTTTAATGATGATTCATCTATACTATTAAACTCTTTTCAAGAATTGATTACTTATCGGGAAATAAGACCAATTATTCCAACAGCTTTGGATATGAGTTGGGATTATTTAATTCATTTTAATAATAAACAACATCCAGAGAAACAAACTATAGATATACACATACAGACGGCTTATCATGAATTAGTTGGTATAGGTAGAAATAAAAGGAATGAAATAATGTTAGAAAATTATAATATAAATAAAAATTTTATTCAATTATCAATAAAGTATACAGCTAGAACATGGGGAATGGATATGCAATCTCTACTAGCTTCTCAAATAAATTCTCTAATAAAAATAGAAAATAGTCAAAAAAGATTTGTTAATAAACATAGTACATTAATCGGAGCCATTTCTGGTACAAGCTTTTTTCTAGGTTCTATTATAGGAACATATTTAGCTAGTAATGCATTTATAAAAAATAGATTAAATAAAGTAAATTATGATTTAAACAGAATACAAACATTACCAGACAAAATAAATATAATTGCACAATACATAGTAAATGGAGAAACACCAAGATATTACTTGTTAGCAGCTATTTATATATTGCTTTCCTTAATAGCATCTTTTATAATATTTGCAATAGTTTTTGATAAAGCAAATAATGAAAAGAGAAGTTTTATTCTATTAACAGATAAAGCAATTCAAGATAAAGAATCTACTCTGAAAAAAATAGATAAAAAATGGAAAGAGTTTATATTGTCTATTGTGATTAGTTTTATAGTAAATGTTCTATCTAGCTATCTATTTGCTTACATAACACGTTGATACTATTTTTTGTGTATGTCTAGACAGTAGAACTTAAATAAAGTGTAGTTACAATTTGAAAATATTAGTTGTTAAAATACTGTTCTCATAAGCAGAATTCTGATAAGTAGGTACAAAAAATCCCTACCGTCCAGTGGCAGTGAATGAAGCTCTATAAGGTGGTCGCCTACCATCTTTTAAATACGGAATTATCCCGTATTATAAAGTCATCGCAAAAACCGAGGACTTGACCACCTTTTAAATAGGCTTTAAAAGCCTTTTATGAGATTGTTGTATTTTTCTACAACCTGACCATTGTTAAAATTGGCTAGGGTTTTATATTTTAGTAACGTATAATTAAACATTTTTAGGTTCAGCATTTTCACTTAATGAAAATAACGTAAAAATAGGTTAACTTTGAAAAGTTAATTTACTGAAATGTTTAAAATGTCAGAGAATATTCAACTTTTCTTCACATCTATTACGATAATTTTACAAGATATCAAGGAATTAAGCGTTAAATATAAAAACGAGCCTAGATTAGGGTTAACAGAAATTATTAAGATAGCTCAAAGTCAAGGTTATGACTTAAATATAGAAGAATTAAAAAAAGTCATAACTACTTTTATGGATTTTAAAAAAGAAGAATTAAAAAATAAAGAATACAAAACTAAAACAATAACCTTAGAAGGATGTAGTAATAAAGCTGTAACAGGTAATGAGACTTATGACCAAATAACTTATTATTGCCTACAGTATTTGGATAACGATTTTTTAGAATCAGTATATCAACAAAAATCATAACTCTATAAATCTGATTTATTCAGATTTAGACCCTAGTCGTTATTGGCTAGGGTTTTGAATTGTTCAAGGATACGTAGAGAGTGAACTGTGTCAGGTGCGCTCTATAGTGGGGAGTATTTTATTCTATAGAGGACACCTGACACAGAGGCTAGGATTCTTACTCAGAATAGGTTACAGCGATTTAGCTCACTTAGCGGATTTTGGGCAAACAGACACCTGACACAGCAAATTTTAAGTATTTTAGATACCTGACACAGTACTATTTTAGACAGATGTTTGGGCTATCGACTTCCACAGTGACCAACATTGCCAGAGATAAATGTTGCTGACGCGGATGTTACCGAGCATGATTCTAGCTTGATAGATAGTAGTGTAGAACTTCTAAGAGAGTTTCTAGCCGACGGTACTTTAACCTGGGATATGGTCATAGAGTACTTTGATGAGGTAGGTAAAGAAGCTGAGAAACTGATATGGGAGTTGCTGACGTTAGGTGAACAATTACAAATCAGAATGTTAAAGTCATTAGCCGCTTAAATCAGTGATAGGCAGTATCTATTCTGGGGATTATATATTAGTTTGATACTTTCTTTAGAATTTCTAATGCAGCATCTCTTATTTGCTGTGCTATCCCCTATATAAAGCACCGCAGGGGTATTTTTTAATGCTCATTGTATAGATGTGTTTTAAAATGCGATACCATTACTAAGTAGTTTTAATAGTTAACTAGACTATGACTAACCCTAGTGGAAAAAAGTGGACTTTAATTTCAGTTCTGACAATTGTACTGACTACTTTAAGTATATATTCTATTGTAGTACTTAATCCAGCCTTCTTCTGTTCTATTTATCATTTACTTGGTATACCATCTAGTTTTTGTTCAGATAATAAAAATATATCCACAGTAAAATTATTTATATTAAATGAAAGAGGTGAGCATTTGTCAGATGTAGAGGTTGAATTTATAGGTATTGATTCACATACTTATTACACTGACAAAAGTGGTTTGGTAGAGGCTCAAATTAAAAATCAAGGAAATATTTTAATTCGTATGACTGCGAAAGGTTATCCTGTAGAAACATCTTATCTAGATTTAGATACACCTCAGAGTATTATTCAAAATATTCGACTTGACCAAAGTGGAAAGTCAACTATTATTTCTCAGTCTCCTAATCCTTCGGTTACACCAACAGTTACACCAACAGTTACACCAACAGTTACACCAACAGTTACACCAACAGTTACACCAACGATTAGCAATCTACCTTTAACTGTTGTGCAGGATAATGTAACTTGGGTGTTAACTTCCTGTACTTTAAAAAAGAATATTATTTGCAATTTTGTACTTAGTACAAGTCTTCCAGAGATAAATTTTGTAGTGGCATTGAACAATGAAACCGAAATAATAGATGATTCAAATATTGAGCATTTTGGAGTCCAAGCTACCATACCAACTAAAAGTGGTAGTGCAAGTAGTCCTCTTCAGTTTAAAATGGTGAAAGGTGGAACGACTAAACTTAGTGTTGAATATCAAAAATTATCCTCTTCTATTACGCAAGCAAATCGATTGAAAGTTTCGACTAGTGGATATGGATATACAGTGGTTTTTGAAAATGTTCTTATTACTCAATAGTTTAGTTATTGCTTAGGATATTTAGAGTTAGTAACAGATGCCAAAGGTTGTGTTCTCCTATAGGGGAGAGAACACGAATTTTTTCAAAATAAATCTAATCACTAAGCAAATATTTCCACCAAGCAAACCATTTTGAAATAAGTTGCCAGAAACCATGTACTCATAATTAAATAGCACAAACCTCGTCTATTTGATTTAAACGAGGTTAGTACAGAAGTATTAATCAAAGTATTAATCAAAGTATGAATAGCTGTGGTTTAACGATTTAACCTTTGTACAACTCCGTCAATTGTGTCTGTTTTTAATGCTACTGGGTCAATTTGAATGCTCAGTATTGTGTTGCAACTTGGGCAGTTATAAGAAATACAATTCCATGCATCTTTGCCATTTACCTTTCCTGCAATATTTTCAATATTTATTGAAGTAATCATGGAATCACATTTTGAACATTTTCCAGCAACCATCTTTTATTTCCAAACTATAGTTCTAAGATGGTATAGATGTACTAATAAAAAGTTAACCGTATAAACACTTTAAATTATTTTAATAAATTATGGAAATATAGGTTTACTAAGTAGTACTACTTATAAGAACTTGGATTCTAGTTAACAAAATTCTAACAACTAACTTGGAAAGGTAGCAAAATAAAACCCCGTCTATTTAATTTAAACGAGGCTAGTATAAATTGCAACTTTAGTTGAATAGCTAATTTTAGTTTTCGTGATAATGTCCTAAATCAAAAGCAGCAATGATGTGACTACTGTTTATTGTTGCAGTCGGGTAAGTTGAAGGTGCGATTAAAAAAGGCATATTTGAGATGCTTAGAGGTGGGGTGCCAACTAATAAATTTACTTCTCTCCAGTAGGAACCGTCAGGCATTAAAGTAACTTCATTTATTCTACTAATCCCAATAACAGTACCACTTGTAGTAAGTAGACCATAGTAAAATTCGTCTTGTCTAAGTCTTAGTTTAATCCAAGGTGGTAAATTTTCTTCAGTAGGAGTAAGTTTTTGAGTTTCTTCAGACATGGTGATTCTCCTTAGCAATATCAATCTAGTATTCCCGTCTCTAAATTAAAAACTCTAATTTATTTTTGTTTGATTGAGTAAGTTATGAAAACTGGGCTTTACCAAAGCTATAGAGAAAAAGCATTCTGCAATCTATCAAACATAGCGCTTTTAAACAGAATTACTTATTAAAACTTGGCAAAATAGAAGCTTGCCAATAGTAGCAAGGTTAAAGGTCTGGACAGTGTGACCGTGATTATTCCTTGGTTTTTAACTTCCATACCATTTACGCTTACAGCACTACTCCATCTAAAAATGGTTATTATAGGTTCTAACTTATGGAAATGACTATGAACCTGAAACAAAAAATAAAGGCTGTGTAGCTCAATCTGAGAGGAGTTATTTACCACAGGATAGCTGCTACAAGGCTATAGCAGATTTGCCTTACATCTTAATGTTTCCCAGTCGGAGTAGTTAAATAACGTATGGAAAGTAGAAATTAGATATTTTCTAACACTATTTTTATTAATTAAGAGTCCCGTTTCCTTTAGATTCCCTAGCAAGCATAAAAAGTTGGATGAAAATATACTGAAGTATGTAAGGTATGCAACTTTTTGCATACCAAAGTGCATACATATAAATATAGGTGATAGTACTCTACCGCAGAGACAGTACCATTATGAAATCAACTTGATACACAAAATATTAAAAAAGTCAAGTTTGATATAAATTATATTAAAAACTTTCTAACAAGTTCTTAGGAATTATCGGAGACAGGTTTTATAAATGAGTTATAACCAAAAATTATATTAATAAGTCTGACATATAATTTTTCTGTATTCCAGCTATCCTTTGCAATTCTGTCTCATAGGGTAGATTAGTTTTATCCCGTGAGAGAAAACTAGGATAGCTGGGATAGTGGGTGACGAGGGATTTGAACCCGCAACCAATAGATTAAGAGTCTACTGCTCTACCGTTGAGCTAGTCACCCACACGAATAACCATCATAGCACAACTTCTGAGAATTTAGCTAGTGACACGCCCAAAAAACGGATTAAAGGGGGAATTTGATGATGAAAGTGGTTTGACCGACTCCACTCTCTACATAAATTGAGCCGCCTAAATGTCTGACCATTTTCTGCACTAATGCTAATTCCAGTCCAGTGCCGCTGTGTTTCCAAGGATCGTGTTTGGAAAGGTGATAAAAAGGCTCAAAAATCCGTGACAGTTCATTGCTGGTAAGCTCTAGTCCAGAATTGCTAATATTAAGCTCTACTGCATCCCCTCTTAAGTGGGTAGAGACTGTGACTGATTCACCTGCTGGGGTATATTTGCAGACATGGTTGAGTAGTTCGGTGATAATCCTCTCCATATCCGTGATATCTGTCTCTAAAGGCGGGAGTGCGCGATCGATACTCAGTTTTAACTGCTGTCGCTGACAGTTGGTGAGGTCTCGAAAAGACTCGACAATGGGCTGAAGCCAGCTTTGTAAGTCAATGGCAATCAAAGTTGGGGGTTCGGGTTCTGCTTCAAGATATGTGAGTTTGAGTAGATCGTTAATTAACTTGCTTTCTCGCGCACACTCGTTATGCAGAATCTGCAAGAGTTGTGGAACTATTTCTATCTCTAATATTTCTGCTGGTGTTAAGACACTTTCGAGGGTTTGGACTGCAAGGCTGATGCTAGTTATTGGGGTTCGCAGTTCTTGAGAGAGATTTCGGAGAAATTGGTTTTTGAGCCGATCGCAATTTTCTAATTCTTTAACTTGTGTCTGGGTTTGTTGGTAAAGTTGGGCTTGCCGAATTGCGATCGCACATTCATTGGCAACCTGCTGCACTAACTCAATTTCAAATTCATCAAATGCCTCTTGTGATGGTCTTGTCAACCAAAGATTTCCCAAAATCCCTTGAGTATCGAAAATTGGACAAGCCATCTGGGACATAACCAATAGGTTTGGTTGCCATCCAGGGGCAATTTCTAAAAATTGCAGAGGTTGTTTTTGCAACAAGGGTTGATAAACTTCCAGACGGTCTGCAATCTGTCTAGTCAGTTCTTGACACTGTGGTAGGTTGTTGATGCTGCTGTACTCGTAGGCAATAGTTACCAGGGTTTGACAGGGGCTATAGAGTTCAATTTGGCAACGTTCAAGGGTCAGTAACTCTGTTAATTCCTGAGTGACAGTCTGCAACACCTGAGTTTCATCCAGACGATCGCGGATTTGTTCTGTCATCCGTCGCACCAAGGCTTCAAAGTTTCGTACCTGCTGCAACTGATTTTTGTGCTTCTGTTTTTGCAACTCTATTTCGGCTTTGAGATCCTTAAGCTGCTGACGAAGTTCTGCTTGTTGCACAGCAATGCCGATTTGAGTTGCCAGTTGTTTGAGTAAGCTAGTTTCTGCTTGCTGCCATTGACGCGATTCCTGGCAATGATGGGCAATCAATAGCCCCCACATATCTTGCTCTTGGAAAATCGGCACGACTACATTGGCTTTAATCTGCAAAGATGCCAGGAAATCTATATGGTAGGGATGCAAACCTGCTGCATAAATATCCTCAACAACTTGAATGCAACCTTGCCCGTAGTGTTCTGGATGTTTGCCACTAAAGCAGGGATCGATGATGTTTTTTCCCAATAGTGAATCGCTTGCAGCGACGCTTGCGGCAACAATTACCCCACTGCCATCAGGCTGGAAGCGATAAATTAGAATGCGATCGCAATTCAAAAATTGTCGCAGTTCAATTGTTGTCTGATGCAGAATTGTCTCTAATTCTATAGATTGGTGAATCCGTCCGGCGATCGCTTCTAACAACTGCTCCCGTTCAAACTGGAGTCCGACTGCTTCTTGGGCTTGCTTCACAGGGGTGATATTGCTACTAGTACCAATCAGTCGATAAATCCGGGAGTTAGCATCTCTTAGTGGCGTGAGAGTCGTACTCCACCAAGTAGTAACCCCCTGGAATTGCAAACATTGTTCGTAAGAAATAGTTTTACCAAATAGCACACAGTCAGCATAGTGCTGACGCACCCTCGCAGCATCGATGGGGGAGAGAATATCCTCTGGTTTTTTGCCTCGGAGATCGTCTGAGCGAATGCCTATCCACCGCTCATGAGTGGGATTAAGTGCCACATACTGAAAATCTCCATCCTCTAGAACATCTACTACAAAGATTGATGCCTGCACAGAATCGTACATGCTCAGTAGAAATTGCTCGCTACTATTTTTCTCATCTACTTCTGTGCCAAAGATAATTTGAGGGGGCGATAATTTTGTCAACTCCATAGTTGATTCTGCTGGATTTTTATTCATGCGAGAGTCCCTTTCTGGTATTACTGACTCTTCTAGGCGCTCTCTTATCGTTATGCTTGTAGTAGATGCACTTTAGCGCCTATAGCAAAGTATTGTCAGCTGTTGCTCATCGAAATTTAAATCTTTCTCTACTTCTGGTCAGAAATCTAGGAAAGCTAATAGAAGTCAGCTTAACAAATCCTGCTTTTTGAAGGCGAAAATACATTTGCAGTTTAGGGCAAATTTAATGATTTTTTGAACAGTTTTCCAAGATTTTTGCATATACTTAAGTACAATTATCATATTATATCAATTAATTTTACAATTCTTAATAAACTTATTGGGTGAGGCAGGGTAATAGGAACTCACGACCGCAATTTATGAGCATTCATTCCGGTGAGGATACCAACTAGCAGCCAAGTGATAGCTAACCCCATAACTTCGCCTAAGAATAGTTGCGTTAAGTGGTGTAAAATCATCCCCACAGCAGAACCCACGGGGACAGCAACAGCCCAACTGATCGAAGAGACAAATATCCATCGCCACGCCACAGGCTGGGGAATTGCTAACCATTGTGTCAATCCAATTCCCAAGCCACCAAGTGCGCCATAAATCGCTCCCGACAGGATTCTCAAAGGAAGAATCTGAATGCTGGGTACAATCCAACCTACTGCACCAATACCGATCGCAGTGATGATACTCCAACCCAAAAGACTTGACAAAATCCACCTGATGCAAAACACAGGTTCTTTGAGAAGACAACCTTGAGGAAGTGCGATCGCAAATCCGCCGATAGCTGCTTCTACCACCCCAACATCTGGCTGATCGCCAACTTCAATAAAAAGTAAACTCAATAAAAAACCGCCACAAGTAGCGATAGTCCACAGCAGTGTAAAGCTAAATCTAGTATTTTCCGGCGCGAATGGCATCAAAGTTTTTTTGGTTTGAATTGTCTGACAGTTCTAGCATTAAACATCTCAAAAAAAGCTTTGCGTCGCTGTTGGGGCGATTCCGGTACAATGTAACCCCAGAGACTCTCCCAGTAGAAAAACGATATACCATTAAAATTGCGATCGCGTACTGCTTGAACCTGTTCTCTAACTTGTGCCATTTTCACAGGATTACGCACCGTTCCCGTTGATATACCAATTTCTACAGGAATTAGACTTTGAGCCAATTTCACAGATGGTTGTTCTAATTGAGCAATAAAAGAGCTTTTATCATTTCGATAAACCTGCAAAATTAACTCATTAACTAAACCTTTTTTTATCCAATTTTCCCAATCTTGCAAATAGTATTTGTAGGCAAAAGCTTGATAGTTTGGAGATAGGGATATTTTGATTTTGGGTTTCACCGCCTTCACAGCTTGATAGAGTTCTGCCATGAAATCAGTAATTTTGTCTGCCCGCCAACGCATCCATTCTGAGTTAAAAGGGTCGATGGGAGGACTTTTGCCTTGATGTTCTTGCTGGTAAAGTTCAATCGTGAAGCGATCGTAGCCAAACTGTACTGGCATCCCAAAATGGTCGTCAATCTGAATACCGTCCACATCATAATCTCTGACTACTTCCAAAATTAGCCCTCGGATAAACTCTTGCACTTGCGGATGTAAGGGATTCAACCAAGCCAGTTTACTTACTAAACTATTATCAATTTCTTCTGGTGGTGCATCTTGGATAGACTTTATACCTTCTTGCCCAATTGTTAACCAGTCGGGATAACGCCTTGCTAATTGTGAATAATGCGGTGTCATAAACCCATATTCAAACCAGGGAATGACTCTCAAATCTTTCTTTTTGGCAAGTGTCACTATCTTTGTTAAAACATCCTGTCCACCGTGCATGAAATTGAGGAAAGGTTGAGTATCTGAGCCTGTAGTCATTTCAGCTACAGCACTTTTATAAAAAGTATGTCCTCGGTTCCAAACCACAGGATAAATTGTATTAAAATTGAGGGACGATAATTGGTTTATAGCCCGGTTAATGCCCCAAGGGACAAATAGTACACCACTAGCAACATTAGTGAGCCAAACGCCGCGAATTTCTGTAGGTAAAGGAATTATCTTTTGGGAATAAATTGGGAATGAAGAAACTGAAGAAAATGAAAAAACTGTTAAAGTGACCACTAATCCCAAACACATTAAGTAAGAAACACAACGGCGAGCAAACCGATTCATTTGTAAGCGTGACCTAGTGCGATCGGAATATTATATATAACTACAAAATAAAATTGTAATTCTCCGGAGTATGTGAATAAATGATGATTAAATAACAATTCAGGAGTCAGAACAGTTAAAGAATATAAAGTCAATTTTGTTCATAAATATACTTACAGCTATTTTCAGGTAAATAGACCATGCAAGTAGGGGCAATTCATGAATTGCCCCTACAACAGATAACAGATGTGGTTCAAATACATGAAAAGTGCTGTAACGATACCAAAACCTAATACTGAGATTTCGCGGTATCTACAAAATAAAGAAACACCTAAAAACTCATTTGAATTTACTACAAAATAGAAAGTCAGTGATGCCAACGACAGCACTGACTCCTAACTTCATACAATAATTATTTTATTTTTTGGAAGTGCCTTAGTTCTGGATCGGCACCCTGAGCATAAGCGCACCCACCTGGTCTGGCGTGGGACCGACCGGGAAATTGACGTGGCAGAGGGCACACTCCGCCCTTAAGTTGCTGAGAGGGATCGAGCGTCGATAGTACCATTGATTGTCTACCTTCTGAACGGACGTGTATGCCTGCCCCGCCATTGCCAGCGCGTTTGCCTGAAACTCGAAGTTGTCGCGGGGGCGATCGTTTTCCCGGAGCGGGTCAACAGTGCCAACCAGCCGCATATCCTTGTTCCGATCGTTAAATATCAGCGAGATGGACTGCTTGCCCTGCTCTACGTTCTGTGCAGTAGTTTCGTCGAACTCCTGCGTCAGTGCAGCGAACAACGTGTTGAGCATGAGATCGCTCGTCTGTTGAGCGATCGCAACCTGCTGATTTAGGGGTGGAATTTCATAACCACGGGCAATTGCCGTGAAACAGAACCCGATGACGAGTATCAGCACAAAAATCCCATATTTGACTAACTTTCTCAGACGCATTCTCTTATCCCTTGGTTCTATATTCTTTGGTACGGAGTTACTAAGTCAGTCAGACTGACTCAGCAACTCCGCATCACGGATAGAACCTTTACCCTGCCTTTTCATAAAAATTCGAGCCTATCAAGATGACCCAGACTCAGCCTTCGTCAGCTTGTAAAACACTTACAGCTTTCAGTTTGCAGGAGCCGAAATAATCTATGGTAAGCCGCTAGAAAAGCAAAAAATTTCCAATATCCTGTCTGAGGAAGAGGGTTTTTATTCTTTTGTTAAGCTCAAATGTGAAGCTTAATACGCAGAATTTTACCAATTTACCCGGGAAAATACAATACTGTAGCTGTCTATTTAATACAGCAACAAACCAAGGTACTTTTTCTGGCGATCGCAACGCTACACCAAGCTTTTGATCTAACTTTCTCCATCCTGTAAAAAGTCAAAACTTCATAAACTTATCATCTTCTTCATCATTCCTTATTAAAATCTTTCCACACCTTCAAATTGCTTGATAGCTGATGCATTTGCTGCTTCACCACAAGTTCGTGGTGTGGGGAATATCTTTTCAGGATTTGCTAACCCTTTGGGATTAAAAACTTGTCGTACCCATTGCATAGTTTCTAAATCAACTGGGCTAAACATCTGTGGCATATAGCACTTTTTCTCTGCACCAATGCCATGCTCACCAGAAATACTCCCACCAACTTGGACACAAAGTTTGAGAATTTTTCCACCCATTTCCTCTACTTGTTCCAATGCTCCAGGCACAGAATTATCATAAAGAATTAATGGATGAAGATTGCCATCACCAGCATGAAATACATTAGCAACACGATAACCATATTGTTCGCTTAATGCCTCAATTTCATGCAGAACAAAAGGCAACTGAGTCCGGGGAATTACACCATCTTGCACATAATAATCTGGACTTAAATGCCCAGCCGCAGCAAAAGCAGCTTTACGTCCTTTCCATAATTTCAATCTGGTTTCTGGATCGCTAGCAGAAGTGACATTTCGTGCCCCATTCTTTTTACAAATTTCAGTCACTCGCTGCTTATTTCCTGCAACTTCCACTTCTAGCCCGTCAATTTCGATTAGCAAAATAGCAGTAGCATCGCGGGGATAACAATTTGTGGCGACAACATCTTCAACTGCATTGATGCTGAAGTTATCCATCATTTCCATACCGCCAGGAATAATTCCAGCGCTGATGATATCAGAAACAGTTGCTCCAGCAGCTTCAATACTGGTAAAATCCGCCAACAGTACGCAAATTGATTCTGCACTTTTGAGAATTCGCAAAGTAATTTCTGTGGCAATTCCTAAAGTGCCTTCAGAACCAACAAACACACCTGTTAAATCATAACCAGGCATTTCGGGTATTTGTCCGCCTAAATCTACAATTTCCCCTTCTGGCGTGACAATTTTTAATCCTAAAACGTGGTTAGTGGTGACACCATATTTAAGACAATGTACGCCACCAGAGTTTTCAGCAATGTTGCCCCCAATAGAGCAGATAATTTGGCTAGATGGGTCAGGAGCGTAGTAAAAACCAGCACCACTAACGGCTTGTGTTACCCAACTATTAATCACGCCCGGTTGAACAATTGTGCGCTGATTTTCCAAATCAATGCTGAGGATTTGCCGCATTAAGGAAGTGACAATCAAAACAGAGTCTTCTACTGGTAAAGCACCGCCAGATAGACCAGTACCAGAACCGCGTGCGATGAAGGGGATAGAATACTGATTGCATATTTTTACCACTTGGGCAACTTGTTCTGTTGTTCTAGGTAATACTACTACAGCCGGACGTTGGCGATAGCCAGTTAAACCATCACATTCATAAGTAATAAGTTCTTCACGGCGTTGCACTACGCCATTTTTGCCAAGGACAACCTCGAATGCTTTGATAATAGGTTTCCAGTTGTGTTGTTTTTTATCTTGGGTCAGCATAGTTTTAAAGTTCACTATAGTAACTTAGAGTTTAAAACAATACCCCAACTTTTTGAGTGATTTGTCATAGTTTTGAGCGGTTAACGACGGTTTGGCCATTGCGGCGTTCTTTCTTGCTTTACTGCTCTAGAACTTACGACAGGTTGTCTATTTGTCGCAAATGGTTATGTATTAGTTGCAAAGACTTAAGTAAAACTGATTAATGATTCCCCACTCATCATGTCAAAGTAGTGGCAATACTTCTCGCTTTGTGGATTTCTAATTCGGAATCGGGTTTGGGGTAAAGGGTAAAGGGTAAGGGTTAAAGGTTTTTTCTTTCCCTTTCCCCTTTACCCCTTAACCGAGAAGTATTGAAAGTAGTGGTTTTAGATATGCCAAATTTATCAATATATGTTCAAATAGTTTAAATCAGTTTGAAAATAGCAAATATTGACCATTCTTGCTCTAGCGCATTGGTATATCTAAAAAAAAATCTTGATCTTATATCTACCTTAAGAAACAAAAATACAATTTGGTTTTATGTCTTCAGGTTTATGAAATCATGACAAACAATGCCTATAGTTGGGTCTTAGGTAGTCACATACCTAATTTCGTAAGTGAGGCTAACAATCATGTCATATCAAATCAACAGATCTAAGTTGTTTGTCGAGTTATTTGACGAACAACAAGAGCTAATCGCTGGTGGTGTAGACTCTCAGAGAAATCAGACCAATTTCGCTAGAAGACTTACAAAGTTAGACGGAAGGAGCAGATCTGGACCTCAAGGCAGCGAAGCTAACAGTCAAGGCTCAAATGACGGTACTCAGACATCAGCATCACAGGCCTTACAATTAGGTGGTGCTGCTGTTCTACCTGCACTTGCCTTACCTCCTTTATTACCAGGTCTGTTTACCGCTTAGATTGATTATTTCCACAGGTAATTTGAAAAAATCAGCTATTACATCATCAGAGCATTTAGCAAATTTAGGCAGAGAAAGAAGAGAAAGTAAAAAATAAAATGCCAAAAGTATTTTTTGTACTTGTTGGCTTTTATGACTTTTCTTAGTTTAAATTTGCAACTTTGAATCGAGTAGCTGATTACTATAGAGACTACCTGTCTACTTTCACCACACAGCACCACCAATTTTATCATTGTGGTGCTGCTGGATAATCTGGAAATTCTAAGTTTCCGCTTCTTAGCCGATAGATATTCTACATCTTCATCATCTATCAAAATCATCGGCGAAAAGAGTATCAACGAGAAAGTTGTGAGTTAAGGTTTTCAACCATCCAAGAGCGAATCTATTTTTTGTAAGACTTGTTTTTTACTATCTATCTTTTTTACCTGACCAGAAATCCAAATAAGTAATTTCAATACTTGTCTGTTATTTGACTCTGCATAGAAACCAACCATCCAGATTCAGGGTGTAGGTTTGTAGTTAAGATTGTTTTGTTTATAAATAAAAAAGGGGGCAGAGGAGTTTATTGTAACTCGCTCAACGTAAGTGAGGACTTTGAGGGAGTTTGAGCGTTCTCCTCTGTATTCTTACCGCGTTGCCCGCGTTTGAATCTTGAGAAAGATAAATTCGCTTATCTTGTCGCGCACATCTTTCTCTTCCCCTTTTACTAATTATAGACAATCATAAAACATTATGCTGGGAATTTTTAGCAGTATATACTTTCTCATTCTTGAATTTGGCAAACACTCCTGATGATAGCCCATTTCACATTGTGATTAGCTATCTGATTAATCTTGGCAAGATTAACATAGACTTTAATTCTTTAATATGCCCTGTGGCGTATGACCAAAGATATATATTTTTTTGTAGCATCTGATTTGCAATCAATGTATGTAAGATAATCAGCTTTGCAGCAAAAGAATTGGGGTTGATATTATATAAATCTGAGCTTTTGACGTATACATTTTCAAAAAATGATCTAACATGGCGAACTATTTAGTCCGCGAGGAAAACTATTTTGGAAATAGGTTTAATGAACCCAATCCAGAACAACTCCATGTAGTTGATGTTAACGAGTTTCTCCCCCATCTCAGCAAATGGACTAACATTGGCGGAGGAATTTTACTTACTACCTTTGTGGCTGCGATCGCTCTTACATCTATTCTCAGTTACAATGTCACGGTCAAAGTTCCTGCAAGTATTCGACCTGTAGGAGAACTACGGGTTGTTCAGTCTGCTATGGCTGGAACCGTTCAAAACATTGATATTCAAGAAAATCAGGTGGTGGCTCAAGGACAAGCGATCGCTCAAATTGATAATTCTCGCCTTCAGACTCAAAAGAGTCAACTAGAAAATAGTATTCAGCAAGGTAAATTACAACAAAGTCAAATTAATGCTCAACTGGGTGAAATCGATACCCAGATTGCAGCGCAGACAAACTTAACCAACCGCACGCTTATTGCTGCACAAGCTGAATTAGATGGGACACAACGCAACTATCAAGATCAGCAAATTAAAGCTGCGGCTGATATGACACAAGCACAAGCAGCTTTAATCTTAGCCAAGGTACAACGCGATCGCTTACTAAGGGAAAAAGTTTTAAGGGCAACTGTACAAGAAGCAGAAGCAGCTTTGCAAGTAGCCAAGGTGCAACGTGACCGATTGCAGCCGATAGTCGCATCGGGATCGGTTTCTCGCAATCTGTTTGAGGAAAAAGAACAAGCAGTTATATCTGCTCAGGCGAAGCTAGAAGAAGCTAAAGTTACTGCTAAAAATCTTTTGGAGGACAAAGAACAAGCCCTAAATATCGCGCAAACGAATTTAGAAAAAGCTAAAACCGCAATTAATGCCAGTAATGCTACAGTAATAGTGGCATCTGAACGGATTAAGCAGGAACGGGCTAGAGGTGAGGCTACTTTAGCCGCTTTGAAAAAAGAACGAGAAACCTTACTCCAGCAACGCCTTGAACTCCAAAAACAACTCGCTAGCAGCAGCAAAGATTTGCAACAGGTTCAAACCGACTTGAATTTGAGTGTGATTCGATCGCCAATCGCCGGAACACTGTTGCAATTGAATCTTCGCAACCCAGGACAAGTAGTGCAGCCAAGTGAAGCGATCGCTCAGATTGCTCCTCTCAACGCTTCTTTACTACTTAAAGCTCGTGTGCCGGCTCAAGATATTGACAAGGTAAAAGCAGGACAAAAAGTTCAAATGCAAGTTTCTGCTTGTCCCTATCCAGACTACGGCACTCTCAAAGGAACTGTCAAAACAGTTGCACCAGATGCTTTACCTGTAAAAAATAATGGAAATTCAGGTGTAGCCCAGATAGTTGCTTATGAAGTAACTATTGAGCCACAAACTTCATATTTGAGTAGAGGCGATCGCCAGTGTCATCTGAAAGCGGGTATGGAAGGTAGGGCTGATATAATTTCCCGCCGAGAAACAGTGCTTCAGTTCATTCTCCGCAAAGCCAGATTCATCACAAATTTTTAATCAACGCCGTGTCGGGTGCAACTTTCTCTCAGACCTAACCCCCAACCCCTTCCCTACTAGCGTTGGGGAGCAAGAATCAAAGCCTCTCTCCCTGTGAGGGAGAGGAATGGAAGCGGGGTTCTAAAGATAAGTTGCACATCCCGTTAATCACTCATTTAATAGGTCTGTAACCATGTTCGATCTATTCAAACCCCATAAAAATTACCAGTGTGTTTTGCAGTTGAGTGAAGAAGACTGTGGAGCCGCCAGCCTTGCTTCAATTTGCAAACATTACGGACGTTTTTTAAGCATAAATCGCAGTCGAGATGCCGTTGGAACTGGACAGCTAGGAACAACTTTGCTGGGTTTAAAGCGTGGATCTGAGAATCTGGGTTTTAATGCCAGGGCAGTGAAAGCTTCACCTGCGATCGTGGATAGAATCACAGAAATCAATCTACCAGCAATTATTCATTGGCGGGGTTATCATTGGGTTGTTTTATACACCAAGCGCGGCAATAAGTACGTTATTGCCGATCCAGCTGTGGGTATCCGTTATATTAACCAAGAAGAGTTAACAGAAGCTTGGAATGGGGTGATGCTCTTACTAGAGCCAGATCCAGTCCGCTTTTTTGAGCAGCCCGCAGAAGAAGCAAAAGGTGGCTTAAGTCGCTTTTTAGTACGCATCTTGCCTTATCGTGGACTGCTAACTCAAGTTTTAACGATCAATATTGTCTTAGGTCTGTTGGCTCTAGGTACTCCCGTCTTGATCCAACTGCTTACAGATGATGTACTTGTGCGTGGAGATACCCAGTTACTCACTGTTGTGATCTCAGCCGTTGTAGTTATGAGCTTATTCGGCAGTACTTTGCAACTATTGCAGGCGATTATGATTGCTCATTTTGGGCAGCGACTGCAATTAGGATTAGTCTTGGAATTTGGGCGAAAAATTCTCCAATTGCCTTTAAATTACTACGAAGCTCGTCGTAGTGGTGAAATCACTAGCCGTCTGCGAGATATCAACGACATCAACCAGTTGGTATCGCAAATTGTAGTTCTTTTACCTAGCCAATTTTTTGTTGCCGTGGTTTCTTTTGGCCTGATGCTGTTTTACAGCTGGAAACTGACAATGGCAGTCGTAGTTTTTGCTGGGTTAATTACCCTCTCTACGCTACCCTTTTTACCCATCCTCCAACAAAAAACCCGCAGTCTCTTAGTTTTAGGGACGGAAAATCAAGGTGTTTTGGTGGAAACATTTAAGGGCGCACAAGTAATCAAAACTACAAATGCCGCTCCGCAGTTTTGGGATGAATTTCAAAGCCGCTTTGGCTGCCTTGCTAACTTGACTTTTAGCACCATCCAAATCGGTATTATCAACGGTACTATTAGCAAGCTTATAGCTAGCCTTGGTGGTGTGATTTTACTTGGTTTAGGAAGTATCTTGGTGATTAATGGGGAATTAAGCATTGGTCAAATGTTGGCTTTTAACGCCTTACAGTTCAATGTTCTGGCTTTAATTAACTCACTGGTTGGCTTAGTAGATGAATATTTTCGCTCTCAAACAGCAATTTCTCGCCTTCTAGAAGTTATCGATGCGACACCGGAAGTAGTCGGAGGTAGCCAAAAGCCGGTTGTCCAAATTTCTAGTGATGCAGACATTCGCTGTTCCCATGTCCAATTTCACCACCCTGGCAGAGTTGACTTATTAGAGGATTTTTCTCTCAAACTTCCTGGAGGGAAAGCGATCGCTTTGATTGGTAAGTCAGGTTGTGGTAAAAGTACTTTAGCGAAAGTGATTGCAGGCTTATATCAGCCTAACTCTGGCAATATCCGCATTGGTTTCTATAACATCAACGACCTTTCCCTGGATTGTTTGCGACAACAAGTAGTCTATGTACCCCAAGAACCTCATTTCTGGAGTCGCTCAATTTTAGAAAACTTCCGCTTAGGAACACCTTATATTTCCTTTGAGGAAATTGTCAAAGCTTGCCAGATAGCTGATGCAGATGAGTTTATCAGCCAACTTCCGAATCAGTATCAAACAGTTTTAGGGGAATTTGGGGCAAATATCTCTGGTGGACAAAGACAACGATTAGCGATCGCTAGAGGCATTCTTACCAATCCACCTGTACTGATTTTAGACGAAGCAACAGCTGGACTCGATCCAGTCAGTGAATCTCACGTACTAGACAGGCTTTTGGAATACCGAGAAGGCAAAACTACTATTTTGATTACCCATCGTCCCAGCGTAATTAATCGAGCCGATTGGATTGTACTACTAGATAAAGGTCAGGTACAAATACAAGGCGATCTTGAGACTTTTCTCTCTCAGCAAGGAGAGCATTTAAAGTTTTTATCACTGTAAAAAATAGTCTTTGTATGAGCAAATAAAACTATGTCTGAAAATACCAAATCCCATCATCCTGAATGGCTCAGTGATTTGTCGGAAAAAGAACAGGAAAACTTAGCTGCTGGGCAAATCACAAATATACCTGGCGGAAGTAATTTTTTTCTCCAGCAAACTAATATCCAAAGTGCGGCAGACAATACATTAAAGCTTGTAAGTGGTGATGTTTCTTCACAAAAAACTAGATATAGTTTGTCACAATTTACTATTGGATCTTCCATAACGTTTGGTTTACCAAGCTCTAGTTTAGGAGAGAATAAATGGAAAAATTTAATTGCCAATCTATTAAATAGTATCTTCTCATAAAAGTTATTTTTTGGAAAATAAATCTTCTAGACGTAGAGGCACAATTACTCGTGCCTCTACATTTGTTAATAAGATATAGATATCTCAAATCTTAGGTTCCTAAGTCAAGATAAAACTTGAGGTATTTATCAATATTTGGTGCGGTTTTACCAATATTAAAATGCAAAATTATTTTGATTTTTATTTTATTTTTCATGAGTCAAAAGGAATAAGTTTGTTATTATTATTTCTAACCTGAGAATAATTTAAACTGTCAAAAAATAATTACTATTAAAAATATAGGTGAATAACACCTATGTTAGTAAGTGAGGTAAAAAATTATGTCAAATCAAATTACCATGTCTGATTTGCTTGTGGACTTATCTACAGAGCAACAACAGCTTCTAGCTGGTGGACAAAATGGTGAAGAAGGAGACTCAGGCGATCAAGAATCAGGTGATGAAGGAGCGGTTGATGAAGAGCCTTCTTCCGTTGGTGGAGGCCCATCTCCAGGCACTTCCCGTCGTAAACGATTCTTTATTAGTGGTATCGTGAGTCTCCGTAAAATCCCAAGGTGGTCCTAAACTTTGGAATTAGTGGGGAAAAGAAAAGCTCATAATAATTCTCTCAAGATAAATTCAATTTTGAGAAAGGATTTGAGCAGTCTCCTATAACCAGACAAGGGGCTTAAGCCCCTTGTTAAATATAGGTAAACTCCGTTTACTTCAGAGAAAAGTACAGCAAAAGCTGTCTCCCTCAAGGCACTAGCCATTCTTTTGCACTGTACAAAAGTGAGGCAAACAATTATGTCATCTCAATCCATCCAATCCGATTTGCTTGTCGAGCTATCCATAGAGCAACAGGAGCTTTTAGGTGGAGGTTACGTCCGCAGGTGGGGCGGCGGTTTGCGTCCTAGATGGCGCGGCGGTTTGCGTCCTAAATGGGGCGGCGGTTGGCGTCGTGGATGGGGCAGTCCCAGATCCTGGTACTAAGCCTATTTAACTTGCACTTTTTGCCGTCTGGAATACTTGCAACAAGGCTTTCCACTCCCAATGCTAAAAAACCAACAGATGATAAGAAATATGCCGAAGTTTGCAAGTCAGGGCAGAACAAGTGCGTATCTCTGTATTCCGCGTTTTAGACTAAGCTTGAAAGACGAAAAAGCCCGTTAAAACGGGCTTTTATCTTATATTAATTCTCTGTAAACTTGCACTTAATAATTACTCTTTTACCGCTACCAGATGTATTCTCTACATAGTTTGTGTCTGTGGCAAGCAATAAAAGCTTTCAACTGAATCTCACACTGCCGATCGCTCCCAAATCCAATCAAGTAAAATCGGATTGACTAACTCTGGTGCTTCATCTTGGGGACAATGCCCAACTCCTTCTAAAGGAATAAACTTTTGTACCTGTGGGAAATTAGCCAATTCTCTACCTAACTTAATTGGTTCCCAGGGATCGGCCGTTCCCCACAAGATAATTGCCGGACAAGGTAGCAGCGGTAAAAGGTCTTCTGGTAGAGGCCCTGTAGAATAAGAAGTGAAGGCAAGGAAAACAGCTACAGCCCCCGGATCGCTTGCTGGTGAAGTGAGAATATCCACCAACTCATCTGTTACCATCTCAGGATTCGCATAAGCTTTTAGTAAAATCTTCCGTACTGTTTTCGGTTTGGCAAGTTGATTGAAAAAGAAATCACCAACTGGTTTGATAGAAAGCAAGCGTTGCAGTAAGGGCGCTCCGACACGACGAGTCCAAGGTAAAGTTACCCGTTTGCGATCGTGCAACAGCCGTAAAGAACAGTTGAGCAATGCAACTCCCAAGGCAATATCTGGGTTGCTAACAGCTGCTTGCATAGCTACAATACAGCCAATAGAATTTCCAACTAAAAAAGCAGGTTCGCCGACAACTTCACGGCAAAAATCTGCTATTTGTTGTCCCCATGTTTCTAGAGTGTAGGTAATTTTTTCACCAGGTTTAGGTTTTGCGGAACCGCCAAAACCAATCAAATCAATAGCATAAACTCGGCAATTTTGTGCTAACACGGGAATATTTTTCCGCCAATGCCACCAAGAAGCGCCAAATCCATGCACGAGGACAACAGCAGGTCCAGTGGTTCCTTGGGTTTGATAGCAGATAGGGAAATCTTGCCAAATCCAGGTTTCTGTAGAGGTAAATGCTGTTTTTGAACTTGAGGTTGTCATGGGAAATTTTAGGAATACAAGAGTAAAAGCCCGTCAGCAGCAAGGCGTAAGTAAAATTCTTTTGAATTTGAATAAAATTTATCAGATTTTCAAATAAAATCCTTTGGTCTAGTGATAACTTAGACATACACTAGAAAAGCTTCTAGGTTGATAGTTTTATCCAGGTAAAGAGTTTTCATCTTGTTGATAGAGGTAATTTCCTCACAACTTAGATTATGTCAGCATTAGGAATCATCGCTTCTATAATATGAGTAATAGACTTGTCGGGAAATAAGAGAGAATAGACAGCAGTGGTAGGGAAGAATGATGCTGAATATTGAAGGTGCGCTGAAGCAAGACCGACTGTTGAGGGCATTAACTGGGTTGAACCGGAAAGCATTTGATGCCCTTTTGCCCACGTTTACCACGATGTACCTAGATACTCAACAGGCCAAGCCTCGTCAACGTGGCCTGGGTGGAGGACGCAAAGCCCGCTTACTTACAGCCCAAGACAAATTGTTTTTCATCCTTTTCTATTTCAAATGTTATCCGACCTTCGATGTGGCGGGACTGCTCTTTGATATGCATCGCTCCCAGGCACATGAGTGGATGCATCGATTGCAGCCAATATTAGAAGCGGCTTTGGGACAGAAGATGGCGCTGCCGGAACGCCATCTCGAAAGCATTGAAGCATTTTTGTCACGCTTTCCAGGAGTGCAACGAGTGATGATTGATGGGACAGAACGCCCAATTGCGCGACCTCAAGAAAGAGAACAACAACAACAGAATTACTCCGGTAAAAAGAAACGTCATACGCGTAAACACTTGGCGGCAGTTGATGAAACCAAACGGGTCTTGATCTTAAGCAAAGCACGAGAAGGCAAACTGCATGACAAACGTTTTCATGACGAAGATGACATTGCAGGTAGTGTGCCTGATGAAATTCCGATTGAAGTAGACTCGGGCTTTCAGGGATTACAGAAGCAGTATGACAATCTCCATCTTCCTCACAAAAAGCCCAAAGGGGGCAAGTTAAGTGACCTTCAAAAAACGGAGAATCGTCAATTGAGTCAATCCCGTGTAGTTTGCGAAAATGCCTTTGCTGGTGTGAAGCGCTACAACGCCGCCAGTGTCATTTATCGTAATCGGATTGAAAACTTTGATGACCATTTGATGCTGACCGCAGCAGGATTATGGAACTTCTACTTGATGGCTGCTTAAGAGAATCCCAATTACAAGACCAGCATTGCCTCACTTATCTTTTATTTCCCGACAACTCTAATATTTTTGCCATTTTTTTAGATGTGAGTGAATTAGCATCAGTGCTAGATTCAGTAGATTCACAATTTACGATCGCTATTTTGATCTATAACATTGTCAGAATATGAGGCATCGGCTAAGGGGTGGTTTGCAACTGGAAACTGACGCTGAATTTAACAACATTTTTCTTGTTCCTAGTTCTGCGAGCCAGACAATATGAATATACTAGAAACAATCGATACTCCCATCGGGAGCTATGCACCCGATTTTGAACTGCCAGGAATTGACGGTCAAGTACACCATCTCAGGCGTTATCTTGAGAAGTTCCGAGCAGTGGGCGTTATTTCTATGTGTAACCACTGTCCTTATGTAGAGTGGTATATAGACAGGTTAAAAAAGATTCAAGCCAAATTTGCCCCCAAAGGCTTCACACTAATTGGGATGAATGGTAGTGATGGTAATCATGAAACTAGGACAAGCTTTGAAAATATGAAAGCTTTTGCCGAGCGTCACAATTTGAACTTTCCTTACCTGTGGGACTCGACGCAAGATGTAACCCAAAGTTTTGGTGCTACGAAAACACCAATGGCCTTTTTAATAGATGCCAATGGTATAGTCCGCTACAAAGGCAAAATTGACAATCATCCCCAAGATGCATCAGCAGTGGGAGAAGAATATTTAAGAACTGCGATCGCCTCTCTATTTCTTGGCCAACCAATAGATGTACCACAAACAGAACCAGTAGGTACTACATTGATTTGGCGTAACTAGACATAGATAGTCCCTGTAACTGCTATCTTAAATTGGAGGCAATTGCAACTTTTTTGATAAAGCGTAACTTCATGGGAACGAATTACCGACGGGTTTTACTCAAACTGAGCGGTGAAGCCTTAATGGGCAACATGGGCTATGGCATTGATCCAGAAGTGGTCAAAGGAATAGCTCAAGAGGTAGCAGAGGTGATAGCCACTGGCGTTCAAATGGCCATCGTTGTTGGCGGCGGCAATATTTTTCGTGGCGTGAAAGCAGCGTCGGCGGGGATGGACAGGGCAACCGCTGACTACATAGGGATGATTGCCACGGTAATGAACGCCATGACGTTGCAAGATTCGCTAGAACACATAGGGGTACAGACGCGGGTGCAAACTGCGATCGCTATGCAAGAATTAGCAGAACCATATATCCGTCGTCGTGCCATCCGTCATCTTGAAAAAGGGCGGGTGGTAATTTTTGGGGCTGGTTCTGGAAATCCCTTCTTTACTACAGATACTACTGCGGCACTTAGAGCAGCAGAAATTGATGCGGAAGTGATTTTTAAAGCCACCAAAGTAGACGGGGTGTATGATGCTGACCCTGAGATTTATCCTAACGCCAAGCGTTACAATAGCCTTACCTACGCGCACGTTCTAGCCAAAGATCTGCGGGTGATGGATAGTACTGCGATCGCCTTGTGTAAAGAAAATAATATCCCAATTCTGGTATTTGACCTAACGGTGCGAGGTAACATCCACCGAGCAGTCTTGGGAGAATCCATCGGTACCCTTGTGGGAGGTTCTTGTGATATTAGCTGACGCGAAAAGCAAAATGCAAAGTTCTGTTGAGTCAACTCAACGAGCTTTTAACACGATCCGCACTGGTCGCGCCAATGCGAGTCTATTAGATAAGGTATTAGTGGACTATTACGGTTCACCTACACCCTTAAAATCACTGGCAAATATTAGCACGCCAGATGCCTCGACAATTCTAATTCAACCTTACGAACGCAACACCCTAAACATTATTGAGAAGGCGATTTCTCTTTCAGATGTTGGTTTAACCCCCAGCAACGATGGTTCTGTAATTCGGCTGAATATTCCGCCTTTGACAAGCGATCGCCGAAAAGAATTCGTCAAAATGGCTACTAAGTACGCTGAAGAGGGTCGTGTTGCTATTCGTAACATCCGCCGCGATGCCATAGACTCGATTCGCAAGCAGGAGAAAGCCTCTGAAATCTCCAAAGATGAATCAAAAGACCAACAAGACAACTTGCAAAAACTCACAAACGAGTATACAAGCAGAATAGACGCACTATTGGCAGAAAAAGAAAAAGACATTACGACTGTTTAAAGTCTAAAGTTTGAAGCATAAAGGCTGAAGGATGATGGTAAAATTCTTCAGCCTTTATCATTGTTTAGGTATCTCACAAAAATTAAACAAGTAAGTAGACGTAAATAATTAAAGTAGGGGCAATTAATGGATTGTGCCCCTACTCAAGAGAAAATCAACTAATTCAGGAGCCAAAATTCAGCCTTATGTACGACTGCATCATCGTCGGCGCTGGGCCAGCTGGTGGGACAGCTGCATATCATTTAGCCAAACAGGGTCGCTCAGTATTAGTCTTAGAAAAAGAATCCCTACCAAGATATAAACCTTGTGGTGGTGGTGTATCTCCAGCGATCGCTCAATGGTTTGACTTTGATTTTAGCCCAGCAATTTCTGTAAAAGCTGACTCCTTTCGCTTTACCTGAAATTAGGCGACCCAGTGGAAGCAAAAATAGCCACAGAAGAACCAGTCTGGATGGTGCGACGAGATATTTTTGACCATTTCCTAGTGCAGCAAGCGCAGAAGCAAGGGGCTGAAGTACGAGATAATACTGAAGTAACGGGTATTGAATTTAAAGCTGACCATTGGCAAGTTAACACAGCCAATGGGCCAATTACAGGTCGCTACTTAATCGCGGCTGATGGTGCTAAAGGGCTAATGGCAAAATGGCTAGGCTTCAAAGAACGTAAACGCCGTTTAGCAGCAGCTTTGGAAGCAGAGGTTTCCACCACTGTAAAAGACAAATCCACAATTCACATTGAGTTGGGCTTGGTGAAAAATGGCTACATTTGGAACTTCCCGAAAGCGGATGGTTATTCCATTGGTGTCGGTACGTTTGGCGGTGGCGAACCCCAGGATTTTAAGAAGATTTTAGATGAATACGCGCGATCGTTTAATCTAGATATCACAACCAGCAAGAAGTATGGTTATCCTCTTTGCTTGTGGGATGGAAAGCAAAAGTTGCATACCCAAAATGCTGTTTTGGCTGGCGAAGCTGCTTGTGTAGTTTATCCTATGACAGCAGAAGGCATTCGTCCTTCAATTTTTAGTGGCTTGATTGCAGCAGGAGCCATTAATGAGGCCCTTTCTGGTGACATCAATGCTTTAGAAAAATATAGTGAAGCTATTAATGAAGAATGGGGGACTGAGATGGCTTGGGCACAAAAACTAGCTGGAGCATTCTATCGCTTTCCTGGTATTGGCTACAAAGTTGGTGTTAAGCATCCCTCTGCTGCCAAAATCATGGGTCAGATTATGTGTGGAGAACTGCGCTATAGCGATGTTACCGATCGTGCCCTCAAGCGTTTAATTCCTGGCTTTGGAGGTTAGCCAATAGTCGTAGGTGGGTTCCTTGATGCTCTCACCTTTTTGACGAAACGTGAATTCAACGAACCTTTTTCTGTCTTGAACTTTAGTTATAGTCTATCCCTCTCCGACTTGGAGAGGGACAGGTTTTGCTTAATAAAACCAATTTACTCACATATACATCAAAACTCTTGTTAAAATCCAAATAATTTTAAGTTAATATTTTTACCCAACTCCTATGAGAGAAACTGTCCTAGAGGTTCGCAATCTCCAAGTTGAATTTCCCGGTGATGGCAACACTGTCAGAGCTTTGGATGGTATTTCCTTTGAGCTGCATCGAGGTGAAACTCTAGGAATAGTAGGAGAATCGGGGAGTGGTAAATCAGTGACAGCCCTAGCTGCAATGGGTTTGTTGCAAACTCCCGGTATAGTTACTGGCGGTGAAATTTGGTTTCGTCCGCAGGAAAATGCCAACCCCATCGATTTAGTAAAACTGCCTCCTGAGCAAATGCAGTTACACCGGGGTGGCGACATCGCCATGATTTTTCAAGAACCGATGAGTTCGCTTAATCCGGTTTATAACATCGGGTTTCAGCTAACAGAAGCGATTATGCGGCATCAAAATGTCTCAGTAGCCCAAGCACGGCAAATTGCGATCGCAGGTCTACAAGAGGTTAAACTTCTACCTAGCGATGAGGAGATCCAGCAGCAGTATATTGAAACTTGGCATCAAACCAACGCCAATTTATCTAAACCAGATGGGCCAAAGTTGGCACAGTTGGTTAAAGAACACAAAGAAGCCATGCTAGAACGCTACCCTCATGAACTTTCTGGGGGTCAGTTGCAACGGGTAATGATTGCAATGGCAATTTCTTGCAACCCATTAATTTTAATTGCCGATGAACCAACCACAGCTTTAGATGTGACGGTGCAAGCGACTATTTTGGACTTGTTGCGAGAATTGCAGCAAAGCCGTGACATGGCAATGATTTTCATCACCCACGATTTGGGGCTAATTTCAGAAATTGCTGACCAAGTAGCAGTGATGTATAAAGGTAAAGTTGTTGAATCTGGTACTTCTGAGCAAATTTTCAGCACTCCCCAGCATCCATATACTAAAGGTTTGATAGCTTGTCGCCCTACACTTAACCGCCGTCCTCAAAAATTACTTACCGTTTCTGACTATATGAGTGCAGAAGAGACAGCAACGGGACAGGTAGTAATTCAGCCAAAAGAACCCGCACAACCCACAGAAGTGACCACCGAAGAGATTGCTGCAAGATTGGCAAACTTCAATAAAAAGGAACCCCTGCTGCAAATCCGCAACCTGAAAGTTGGTTTTCCAGTGCGTGGGGTATTTGGTGGGACAAAACGCTACAATATGGCAGTTAATGGCGTTTCCTTTGATGTCAAGCCAGGAGAAACACTAGGTTTGGTGGGAGAATCTGGTTGCGGTAAAACCACCCTTGGCAGAACTTTGCTGCGATTAATTGAACCGATGAGTGGTCAGATTATCTTTGAGAAACAAGATATTACTAGCCTCAAAGGAGAACCGTTGCAAAAACTGCGGCGGGAAATGCAAATAGTCTTCCAAAACCCTTTTAGTTCGCTCGATCCACGGATGAAGGTTGGGAATGCGGTGATGGAACCGTTGTTAATTCACGCCGTTGGTAAGACAAAGCAACAACGACGGCAACGGGTAGCTGAACTCCTAGAACGGGTGGGGTTGAGTGCAGATGCGATGAACCGCTATCCTCATCAGTTTTCTGGTGGTCAACGTCAACGGATTTGCATAGCCCGTTCTTTGGCATTGAATCCTAAGTTTATCATCTGTGATGAATCAGTTTCTGCGTTGGATGTTTCAGTACAGGCGCAGGTATTAAATCTTCTCAAAGAATTACAGTCAGATTTTCAGCTTACTTATATCTTTATTTCTCACGATTTAAGTGTGGTGAAATTTATGAGCGATCGCATTTTAGTCATGAATCGTGGTCAAATTGTTGAAGAAGGCACAGCCGAAAGCATTTATCTAGAACCCAAAGAGGAATACACACAAAAATTAATTGCTGCAATTCCTACTGGTAGTGCTGAACGGGTTCGAAGTCGTCATCTACGGGCTTTGTAGTTAAAATTGTAGGGGCAATTCATGAATTGCCCCTACCTGAACATAGGGCTTCCCATTTTGTTTTCAACAGATATTAGTGCAAACAAATTTAATTACATCTGCAAGTCCAGACTGAGTTTTTAAATTAGTAAAAATAAAAGGTTTATCGCCGCGCATTTTTTTAGCATCTCGTTCCATCACACTTAAATCTGCACCAACATAAGGTGCTAAATCAGTTTTATTAATCACCAACAAATCAGACTTGGTAATGCCCGGTCCACCCTTGCGAGGAATTTTATCCCCAGCTGCAACATCAATGACATAAATTGTTAAATCCACCAATTCGGGACTAAAGGTAGCAGCTAAATTATCACCACCACTTTCCAAAAATACCAAATCTAAATCGATAAAACGTTCTTCTAACTGTTCAATTGCCGCCAAATTCATCGAAGCATCTTCGCGAATGGCAGTATGGGGACAACCACCAGTCTCTACACCCAAAATGCGATCGCTTGCCAATGCCTGAGAACGCACTAAAAACTGAGCATCCTCCTGAGTATAAATATCATTCGTCACCACCGCAATCTGATACTGCTCACGCAACCCCTTACACAAAGCATCTACCAAAGCCGTTTTTCCCGAACCCACTGGCCCAGCAACCCCCACTCGAAATGCATTCATTTTTATTTGTCCTTTGTCATTTGTCATTTGTCCTTGGTACATGGTTATCGAGACTTAGTTTTTGACCAATGACTAACTCCTAAACAACCTTGTATACTGTGTTTCATGCTGCATACTCGCTAGCGACAAACCCCAACTACAACAAGCGAGTTCATCATCCTCTAAGGCTAGAATTTCTAACGCCGCAACGCTAAATAATGGTTGTAAATCTAGCAATAACTGCTGTCCTGCTGTTTGTCCAAGGGGGATAAGTTTCACGCCCGCAGTAATCAAATTACTTGCCCAACTATGCAGATATCCGAGTAATGCGGCTTGGATACTGATTTGCCAATGGGCAACGGCAATGCCAAAAGCGATCGCATAATTGCAAGGATTACCTACAGCATTGGCAATAGGTATAATCTGCGGTTCTAGTTTACCAAGTAATTGGATGAGCGATCGCCCCATCTGCCAACTAGAGGCACGTAATTCTTCTGTTTCTCTAGCAGCCGATAACCACAGATTCCAACGGCATACCGACTCTACATCACCTATTTTTACAGCTTGCTGCGATCGTACCATCACCGCCGCCTCTAACCGAATTGCCCCATAGAGTAACTCTGCTTTTAACCAATCTTTGAGATGTGTGTGGTTAGCGATCGTACCATTTTCTACCAACATTTCTAAGCCTTCAGAATAACTATATGCTCCCACAGGTAAAGCGGGGCTAGCCAACTGTAAAATACTCAAAAGATGATTATCAGTGAGCATGATGGTGTTGTCCATAAGCTCCTAATTCTGGCTGAAACGGTAAAATTTCTTCTTTAACTTCTAACCCCAGTTGTTCCAACATCGCACGTAAAACTGAATCTGAGGAGAAGCGTAAATAAGTTGGGGTAATTTCTACAGGTACATGACGATTTCCTAGATGATATGCTGCCCGTAATAATAAAAGTGGTGTTTGGGCAAAAGCAGTTACTACTAGTTCTGGTTTGGCAATAATTCTAATTAAACTGTTATGGGTTTCTTCTAGCAGAATATCGCCATCGTGTAAAACAGTTCCTCTGGGTAAATGTAAAAACACAACCTTACCATCTTCCGTTTCAAAGCGATGACGACTGCGAGTGCGTTCTTCTGCTGTTAGCGCCAGAGTAAAAGTGACTGTGGCATCGCCATTAGGTGGTTTAAGTTGGGTAAATGTCAGCATATAGAGTTTTGCCTGAACTTTTGCTTTTCATTATGGTTCTAATTTAAACCCCATAGTTGCCTTGCCCGAAGAAAAGATAAAATTAAACAGACAAAGGCAACGAGTCAAACAGGGACAATCATGAACCAAGCCGTTGAGGGAGTACGCTGAACAATTCACGATTTAGAGCTTCTACCCGAAAATGAGTGGACACGCTATGAAATTATTAATGGAGAGCTCTTTGTGACTCGCACTCCTCACCGCCGTCATCAACAAGTTTGTGTCAAAGCAAAGAAGCAAAACTGAAACTTTATTCAGTTCAAGGCGTGCGTGAGTATTGGATTCTCGATCGCTTTACTAAACAAGTTGAAGTTTATCGGCGGGAAAAAGTACAGTTTGTTTTAGTTGCTACTTTGTTAGGCGATGATGAAATCACATCGCCACTTTTACCGAAATTTTGTTGTTCTATCAGTTTATTTTTTCCTGAATAATAGCAAATTCGATAATATTTATGGAAACCTAACCGCTAGATACAGATGCCAATATTGATTCCAAAATTGATGATATTGAACCTGAAAGTTTACAGAAAAAGTTGATAGCTGCAACGACAAATGCAAAAAATACAATAATCATAGCAGCGATTCTTGCTGCATATAAAAGAGGAAACTGAAAGGTCAGAAGCAATAATCCTACTGATAAAAGCAGATTGGATAAGTGAAATAACACAAGTGCAGATTTAAAAACTTTCTGTTTGACCTTCTCATCTTTATAACTAATCGAGTTAGCGAAAATACCGGATGAGTAGATGTAAAGTCCTGCTGATAAAAGAACCAAAGCAACAATCCAGTCTTTGCCACTATTACTTGCAATTGTACCAGGAGTTAATGCTAGTACTACAAGCGTTATGCTGAAGCCACCCAAGACACCTGAAACCGACGAGAATGCGCCAGCAGTTGGAGATGTGTCGTTTTCACGAGCAAGAAGTTGCAATATTGCTTCATTTAGTGAGGATGATGGTTCCATTTTGAAGTTTCTATCTATTTTCTTGATTGAGGAAGTTAAAATAATTATTTAAACTCATACCATACACAAAATAGTTATATTAGTAATAAAATTTTAAAAATGAGGATACCACAGCAAGAATAAAGCCAATATTGCAGGTATTGATTGGATTAAAAATGCTGTTGGGCGTTTCAAAGTAATGCTACCAAAAATACCTGCGATCGCTACACAAATTAAAAAGAAAATCCAAATCCAAGAAGGCTCAACTTGTGGAAACTGTGAGATAAATAATCCCCAGATTAAGCCAGCAGCAATAAATCCATTATATAAGCCTTGGTTTTGAGCAAGTATTGCAGAGATTTGCTCCGGAGTGAAATCTCCGACTATTCTTTTTTGAACAAAGTCTGTATTCCAGAAAAACATCTGTACGATTAGAAAAAGTACATGAATCAAGGCAATAAATCCAATGAGAACTTTGAGAATCATTTCCATATCAATCTGATTCCTATAGCTAAATTTTTAATGAAAACGAGTGCTGTAGTAGTTTATCAAGAAAGAATGAGGGCGATTATCTTTTTTTTGATAAATTTGGTAAAGTGCGATCGCCTCACTGCACCCTCATCCTTAGTCAAGTTATGAATTAATTGGTGTTGCAATGATAGCAAAGCCTAAACGTGGTGACTTTATTTCAGGAAGACAATCACCGTTAACTACACATTTTTGAATCACGTTAGGGGTGTTTACCACTTTTACGGAAACTTTATAACCGCCAAGATTTAATGCGCTATTTCCTGTCATCATCGATATTATCTGATCAACACCTAAATTGATTGCAGTTTGAGAAGCAAAAGCACTCATAAAGGTAAGTTCTATTGTTAATCTTTCTGCAATTTGGCGAGTAAGCTCTGCGCCGTATGCTCCCCCAGAAATAACAGCCGCAATTCCATTAGCTCCTTGGTTTTCTACGGATGCCCAATTAACAAAGGATTCTGAAGAAAAGTATACTATTGAACCTGCATGACTAGCAATTATTTCGTTTTTAACGTCATTGTAAGTATCACGATTAGCATCCTTAAATAGAGGTGGTGTAAGATTTATACTAGTTATTAAACTACCCAAGGTAGGCATTTCTCCATTGAGGATTTTGGTAATTGCACTTGCATCTAGCTTGATATTACCTGTCCAACCTTGACCACAGTTAAAGACAGGTTTTTGTTCAAGAGTTGATAAATTGAAAGTGTAATTATACTTACAGGTAGCTGAAGCAGTAGTAGATACAACCTTTTCTGGTGTGATTGTTCTTATTTCCATTACTGTATAAGGTACTTTCTCTTTTCGGTAATTAGTAAAATTCTCTGGCACTTTTACACAAACACCCAATTTACATTTTTTGTGCCATCTGACATCAGGATAAGGAATATCTACCCAGCGCCATTTATCAACAGGAACTTTTGTTTTTACCGCCGGAATTGTTTCTTTCCAAGTGTGTTTAGCCTGAACCTTTGCAATCAGAGCAACTGTATTGCCTGTTACATTGTATTCAAGCTTTTCAATATTACTTTCACCTTGATTACCTATCTTTACTACATTTATGGCAGATGAAATACTATTTGCTTTTGATTGCCATTGACTAGCGATTGAATCCAATTTAGGAATACAATTCACCATTTTTTTGTCAAGAGGCTGAAGTAAGTTGATCGTTTCAGGTTTGGCGTTCATTGGGTCTTTTGCACAAGCTTCAAGATTATATGCTTTTGCTGGCTGGGATAATCCTAATATGGTAAAAATGGTTAATGCAGAAATTAGTTGAGATTTCATTGTTATATCCTCAAAATATTTAAATAATAAGTTCACAATGCTAGCTAGGTGATTAATTATCTAGCTACCGCTATTGCTCTGTCACAAGTTGCCAAAATTCATTTAATTAAAACGAATAGAAAGTTACTGATGTTTTTCAATCGCAGTATTTCTATCAACTTTTTCCTATTTAATTGAGGAAGATGAATTATTGAACTTCTTGTATTTCCTAATTAAAATCCAAGCCCGATCGCCCTGTCGGTGAGAAAAGTTGACTAGTTAGTGTAAACAATTGTAAACTTTGCCATAATCTTCCCAGCAACAACAGACAAGTTAAATAATACTTAAACGATGCGTGGATCTTATTGAGCGATGACGGCAGAAGAGGCACTCAAAATAGTCAATGCTCTTTTACACTCTACCTTTGGGCAAAGGCTCAATGATGTTAAATCTGTGGTCTTTCTGGAAACTTGGAAAGGACAAACCTATGAGGTTATTGCGGAGAAACTAGGTTATCAAAACGACTATATTAAACAGGTCGGTTCGCAATTGTGGCGATCGCTCTCCCAAGCCACTGGTGAAGATGTCACTAAAAAAAATATCCAAGCTGTTCTGCATCGCTATCAGCAATCCCAAAGCACTACACAAGATTGGGGAGAAGCCATAGATGTTTCTCGATTTTACGGTCGTCAAGCAGAATTACAAACTTTAGCAACATGGATTGGGAATGAACATTGTCGTTTCGTCGGGATTTTTGGACTCGGTGGAATTGGCAAAACTACTCTCTCAGTGAAACTTGCAGGGCAAATTCAGTCTCAGTTTGAATATGTGATTTGGCGTAGTTTACGGCAAGCATTGCCACTAAATACTTTATTGGCCGAGATTTTGCCGATTTTGATGGGTTCAGAGGCAACAATCAATAGTTCAATTAGTATTTTGATGCAACAGTTGCGGCAGAAGCGTTGTTTATTGGTTTTTGATAATGTCGAGTCAATTTTACAAAGTGGAAACCGGGGTGGACAGTACCAACAAGGGTTTGAAGGATACCAACAGCTATTTGAGCGGATCTGCGATGAACTGCACCAAAGTTGTTTGATTGTCACCGGACGGGAAAAACCGGGCGGAATTGCGGTGCGGTCAGGAAAAAAGTTACCTGTGCGATCGCTCTCTCTATCAGGACTCTCAGCAATAGATGGTCAGCAAATACTGATGGACAAAGGGCTAGATACAACACCTCAGCATCAAACCTTGGTTAATTACTTTGGTGGTAATCCACTCGCCCTCAAAATTGCCGCCACCGCTATTCAAGATATATTTTGTGGTGACACACAAGCATTTTTGGCACAAGGTAATACACTTTTTAGCGATTTGTGGGACTTATTAAGGCAACAATTCGAGCGTTTATCGCCTCTGCAACAGCAGATTATGTACTGGCTAGCGATTAACCGAGAAGGAGTAACACCAACGAAGTTACAAACAGAAATATTGCCGCAAGTACCTTGGCGAGAACTCTTAGAAGCTTTGGAGTCACTCAAGGGACGCTCACTTGTAGAAACAGCAGCGACAGGGTTAACGCAACAACCCGTAATTATGGAATATGTTACAGAACAATTTATCCAGACTATTGAGCGGGAGATGATTAGAGGCGAACTCAACTTATTCAAAAACCACGCCTTAATTGAAGCTCAAACTCAAGACTACGTGCGCGAAGCCCAAATTCAATTTATTCTGCATCCATTAGTCGAGCGGCTTTTCACCCACTTCGACACACAAGCCCAACTTGAGGAGCAACTTTGCAAAATTTTAGCCCAATTGCGACACCAAACAGTAGTGCAAACAGGCTATGCAGGGGGCAATCTGCTGAATCTATTCTCTTACTTGCAAACCGACCTGAGTAGCTTTGACTTTTCTCATTTGGCTATTCGCCAAGCTTACTTAGCCAACACCACATTACATAACACTAATTTTACTAATGTCAAAATTAGAGAAACTGTCTTTGCTGAAACCTTTGGTGGTGTACTCAGTGTTGCTTTTAGTTCAGATGGACAGTATTTAGCTACTAGCGACACCAAAGGCGACATTCAAATTTGGGATGTTAGCACAGTTAAACAACTAGTGCGTTGTCGAGGACATCAACATTGGGCGTGGAGTGTAGCTTTTAGTCCAGATGGACGGTATCTGGCCAGCGCTAGTGATGATTATCTAGTAAAGTTATGGGATGTAGAAACTGGGCAATGTCTGCACACATATCAAGGACATACTTACTCAGTTAACGCCGTTGCATTTAGTCCTAAAGGTAATATCGTTGCAAGTTGTGGTCAAGATTTAAGTATTCGTTTGTGGGAGGTTGCACCAGAAAAGCTTAACCCAGAAGTTCAGACTTTAGTTGGTCATGAAGGTCGAGTCTGGGCGATCGCTTTTCACCCTAATGGTAAAATTCTCGCCAGTTGTAGCGAAGATTATACAATTCGCTTGTGGGATGTTGCTACCGGAAATTGCTTTTGTGTTTGGCAAGGACACGATCGCTGGTTACGCTCAATAACATTTAGTCCAGATGGTAAGTTACTCGCCAGTGGCAGCTATGACAACACTATCAAACTCTGGGATGTTAAAAGCCAAAAATGTCTGCAAACTCTACGCGGACATCGACAGACAGTAACTGCGATCGCATTTAGTCCCAACGGTCAGCAGTTAGCTAGCAGCAGTTTTGACCGCACAGTTAAATTATGGGATGTCAGCGGAAATTGCCTAAAAACCTTTCTTGGTCATAGCAGCCGCCTTTGGTCGGTTGCTTATCATCCCAACGAGCAACAATTGGTCAGTGGTGGTGATGACCACGCCACTAAACTATGGAATCTTCAAATAGGACGCTGCACGAAAACACTCAAAGGACATACCAATAGCGTATTATCCCTGGCTCCAAGTCCAGACAGCAACTATCTGGCAAGTGGACACGAAGACCAAACAATTAAGCTCTGGGATATTAAAAACGGTACTCTAGTCCAAACATTACGGGAACATACTAACCGCGTGTGGTCAGTGGCATTTCAACCCGCTAGCCAGCATCCTTTACTTGCCAGTGGCAGTGCAGACTACAGTATCAAATTATGGGACTGGAAGTTAGGAACTTGTCTACAAACCTTACACGGTCATACTAGTTGGGTTTGGACAGTCGTTTTTAGTCCAGATGGCAGACAATTAGCCAGTAGCAGCTATGACCAAACCGTGAAACTTTGGGATATTAACACAGGTGAATGTCTGAAAACCTTCAAAGGACATAATAGTCCAGTTGTGTCAGTCGCCTTTAGTCCAGATGGTCAACTGCTTGCAAGTAGTGAATTTGATGGGATGATTAAGTTGTGGAACATTGACACTGGAGAATGCCGCCAAACTTTAACAGGACACACTAACAGCGTGTGGTCAGTTACCTTTAGCCCTAACGGTCAGTGGTTATTAAGTACAAGTTTTGACCGAACTTTGAAACTGTGGTTAGTTTCCACAGGGAAATGTCTCCAAACTTTTGTAGGACATCAAGACCCCGTTATGGTGGCGCAGTTTAGTCCAGATGCTCAGTTTATTGTTAGCGGTAGTGTAGATCGCAATCTGAAACTTTGGCATATTTCTACAGGAGAATGTTATCAAACTTTGGTGGGTCACTCAGAGCTTGTTTATAGTCTAGTGGTAGCTTCTATCTCCCTTGGAGACGCAACTTCTGCCAGATTGACTGCTTTCAGTGGTAGCTTAGACGAAACCATCAAAGTCTGGGATTTGCAAACTGGTAAATATGAGCAAACTTGGAGAGCGCCTCGCCCTTATGAAGGGATGAAGCTGGAAGAAATTCAAGGGTTAACAGAAGCTCAATTGGCAACTTTGCAAGCATTAGGCGCTGCTTCCTAATAATCTATCAAATATATGAAACACTTCTTAAACATCTCTTTTCTCTCTTACTCTGTTACCTCTGCGCCTCCGTGGTTCGTTCCTTTTCCTTTCAAACTTCTCAGCTAATAGGTAATGTAAACCAGAAGGTTGCCCCTGCATCCAATACACTGTTCACCCCAATTTCGCCGCCGTGAGCATTGATGATTTGCTTACATAAATATAAGCCCAATCCCAAACTTACAGAATTGCGGATATTTGCACCCCGAAAGTAAAGGTCAAAAAGCCGATCGCTTTGTTGTTGACTAATGCCTACACCCTTATCACTAACAGTACAATAAATCATCTCACCTTCACGGGTAGCGTTAATTGTCAATAGCAATCCAGGAGGATTGTGTTTGAGAGCATTGACAATTAAGTTAGAAAAAACTCGCCATAGTTGGGTGGGATCTGCATTCACTAATGGCAAATCTGCGGATACCAGGTTTGTCAGCTTGGCTTGATTTTGCTCTAGCAATGGTTCCAAATCGGCGATCGCAGCTTCGACAACTGTCAGTAATTGTACAGGCTGACGTTGCACAACAACACCTTGCACTTCACTGACATGAGCTTCCATCAACGAATTAATTAAGTTCAGTTGGCGATCGCTACTTTGAATCATCCGCTCTAAAATTGAGCGGGAAATCGAAATATTTTCCTCTGGACGTGCGAGCAAATTTTTCAGCACCATTAAAGTACCCAGTACTGGGTTACGTAAGTCGTGGGAAACTGCATGGAAAAATACTCGTAGTTCTTCTTCGGTTTGTTTGCGCTGGGTAATGTCTTCAATCAAACCTTCGTAGTAAAGCAGTTTTCCCTGTTCGTCACGCACTGCGTAGGCTTTTTCTGAAATCCAGACAATACTCCCGTCTCGGCGATAAATTTGAGACTCAAACTCGGAAACGCTGCCATACTTTTCCATCAGACGCACAAATTCGGCGCGGCGGTTTGGATCGACGTACAATTGTTGAATAACAGTAGAATTTGCTGTCACTTCCTCCGCTAAGGAGTAGCCATAAATGCGTGCTAAAGCCGGATTTGCTGTAATGTAATGTCCATCGGGACTGCTTTGAAAAATCCCTTCAACGGCGTTTTCAAAAATACTACGATATTTAGTTTCTGCAACCTTGAGTTTTTGGTAGGCAGATTCCAGTTCTTGACGAGCGTAAAATTCAGAGCGTTGCAGGCGATCGTATAGATAAACACCAATGTCACATATAGCACAGAACCAAAAAATGTATAAAAGAAATGTCACACTATATATTTCTGGGTGTTCGGGGACTGGTGTCTTTAGCCCAAGCACCGTATTTACACCAAAATAGTAAACTAGCACACCCACTTGAGACAGCAAGTGAACAATCCAGCAGACTGGCATTAATATAGCTTGGCTCAAGAAGAGCAGTGACCAACCGATAGCATCGGGTAGTGCGAAACCTCTCAGGGTGGCAAATAACTGTGATGCGAGACTAATTGCCCAAGAAGACCCCAAAAATAATAAATCTGGACGATTACGACCTAATTTAGTTTTATGCAAGGCAAAGCAGATCAGTATACTCAGGAGCATTGCAATATTGATTACAAGGCGTTGAGTTCGAAGTATTTCTGGCAGACTTTCCAACTCTTTTAAAGAGAAGAAAAAGCCGTGAATGTCTCGCAAAGTAAAAGACAACAAACAAATCAGCGCCAGCCATAACCATAAACGCAATCTCTGCCACAAAAAACGGTTACGCCAAGCTCTGTAAAGAGTAGTGGTTTCATCTGTTGTGGGTGCAGAAAAGGTTTTTCTCCACCAGCTTTGCACTGTTGTAAATGGAGTAGCTATTAGCATCCAAGCAACTTTGCCCATACTGTCGAGGGTGTTTCCTTTACTCAACATTGCTATAAATAACACCCTCTCATTTTTTGGTGATTTATGGGCGATTTGTTGCGAATGAAGTTGCTAGAGGTAATGTAAACCAGAAAGTTAACCCGCGCTTGCGGTTACTAATAACACCGATTTTGCCGCCATGTGCTTTAATAACTTTCCGACAAAGATACATTTTTAAACCAATGCTGGTGGAACAACAATCTTGAGGATCGCGGACATGGAGATCGAAAAGGCGATCGCACTCTAGTTTACTCATTACTACACCATCATCTTGAATCTGAGTGCGAATCATTCCCCCCTCAATGCTGGCACTAAGAATAAAATTTAATCCTGGTGGATTATTTTGCAAGCTATGCGTGATTAAAGTTACCAAAACTTTCTGCAACAGAGTCCCATCTGCCATTACTAACGGTAAATCTGTGGGAACCAAGTTTTTCAGAGTCGCTTGATTTTGTGTCAACATCTGTTCCAAGTGGGTGACTGTTCCTCCCAGCACGGTACTAAGTTGCACAGGTTCATGTTTGATGTCAATACCCTGTTGTTCGCAGGAATTAATTTCTAGCAATGAGTTAATCATCGCTAGTTGGCGATCGTTGCCTTGAATCATTCGCTCTATTATTGAGCGAGATACTGGGATTGGAGATTGGGGATTGGGGATTGGGGATTGGGAAGAGACTTTTTCAATAATTCCCCCTTGTCCTTGATTCTCAGCCCCTAGTCCCCAGTCCCCAGTCCCCACTTTTTGATTTAACAAATTCTTTAACACCATTAAGTTACCCATCACCGAAGTTCGTAAATCGTGGGCAACTGTATGCAAAACAACATCTTTTATCCGATCCAGTTTTTCAAATTCTTGCATTTTCTGCTGCAACTGTGCTGTTCGTTCTTCGACTTGTTGTTCTAAATTAGTGTTAAGTTCTGCAAGTTTTTGGTATATCTGGCTTTGCTGAATGGCGATCGCTACTTGTTCTGACATCTGTTGTAGCAAATCAACTTCTATTGGCTGCCAATGACGCGAACCTGAGCATTGATTGGCAATTAACGCACCAAATAATTCATTACCTAGCATCAGTGGTACTGCCAAGCTAGCCTTTGTTTGGAATTTTTGATAGTGTGCTTTAACTTTGGGAGATACTGCTATTTGTGTAATGTCTTCAACAACACGCACAAGATTATCTTTTAGTAAGTTTCTCAATTCTTGTAAATAAGCTTCATCATTAGTAGACCAACCTAAGACTGATGGATACTTGGGATCTACTGATTCGGCAAGGGTTCTGACTCCTAACTTGGCATTATTTAAACCAATAAAAACTCTATCTGCTTGCAGAAATTGTCTAACTTCCGTTACGGTGGTTTGCAGAATTTCCTCTAAATTAAGGGAAGACCGAATTCGCACTAGAGTTTCTGCCAACAAGCGATCGCGTTGTGCTGATAGGCGAAATTGCGCTTCTACTTGCTTGCGTTCTGTAATGTCGTGATGGACTGCTAGGATCGAAGAGATATTATCTAAATCAATGATTTCGGCTGAAAGCACCGTTGTAATTATCTTGCCAGACTTTTGCCGAAATTCAAATTCCAAGTTGCGAACAACTCCTGTGCTTTGCAACTGATGTAATAAATTTAGGCGATCGCGATCGTCTACCCAAAAATTTAATTCAAAAGAAGTTTTACCAATCACCTCATCTCGCTCATAACCTGAGAGTTCGACAAAACTGTCGTTAACTTCGATAAACCGCCCTTCTTGCAGCGTACTAATGGTAATGGAATCAGGACTGCAACTAAAAGCTTTAGCAAATTTTTGAGCAAGATTTTGTAAGGTTACTTCTGCTTGTTTGCGTTCTGTAATATCTCGGACAATTGCTAGTACTTCATCTTCACCACTCACTACCAACCGCGCCTCATAATCTCTGACTCCCAAAGGCGTTGCTAGTTGATATTCGCAAGTTTGCAAAGTTCCAGAATCTAAAGTTTTAGCGATCGCTTCCAGGCTAATTGCTGCAACATCACTAGGCAATAATTCTTGTACGCGTTTCCCAACTATTTCTTCTCTCGAAAGAGTGATATTTGCTCCCTCACTTTTCAAATCTAGATACTCAGCATCGCGGCTAATGCGAAACATCAAGTCGGGAATAGCATCCAAAATTGCTTTATAACGAGCCTCGCTCTCTTGCAATTTTTCTTGGGCTTGTTTTCGGTCTGTAATATCCATGACTAAGCCATTCCACAGAAAATCGCCTGCTTCTTGTAGTTCGGGTTGCGAAGTACCTTGAATCCACTTCAGTTTGCCACTAGGCGTAATGATGCGACCTTCCCAATGCCAAGGTTTAAAAGTGGTACTACAAACAGTAATAGATTCTGTAAAAGCTTTTATATCCTGTGGATGAATCAGTTTGTATAGCACCTGAAAGTCTGCCTGCACAGCTTCTGGTTTTAATTCATACAAATATTCACAACCAGAACTAACATAAGGGATAAACACAGAGCCATCCTGCCGTTGCAGAATTTGGAAAATCATCCCTGGTAAATTGGCAGCAATTGTTTCCAACAGAGTCATATTCTCTGGTTGGAAATCTATTTGATGCGGTGATTTGACAATTTCATCCACTCTTTGACCCTTTGATATATAAGCAATTGGCATAATATTCAAGGCAATCATAGCCATTATGAGACTTTTTTGGCTGTTGGCGTTATCACTAACAGCATAAAAAGTTCCTCTACTTTCAGAGTAGTTCTGGATGCAGCGATCGCATTCACCCAATCGGGTGAACCAGTTATCCAAGAACTAATCACTTCACAATTGCTGTACATGAATAGCGCGGCGTTTAACCCGTGCTGAGTGAAGTTGAGGTAAAGGTTTAAGGACTAGATTGAATTTCTTAATTGAGTTGCTCATGTTCCAATACTTTTCGGGTTTTGGGGAAAAGGGTTTGAATTTCCCTTTCCCCAAAGCCCAGTAACCTTTTCCCAGACCAAAAGAGAGATTATTGGGTTTAACCGAAAAGTATTGGCTCATGTTCAGGAGGAATTTCAATCCTCTTCTGAATACTAAGCTAACCATCAATCAAGTTGCATCATTGTTTCTTTGCGTAAGGTGTCTTTCTATTAGGACTTACGCAAACAATAGCCAAAATTCTGATTATCAGGTAGGGGAAATACCCTGCGGGTGACGCTCCTTCGTCGCTACCGCTGTGCTAACGCTGAAAGCGTTCTCGTAAGAGTAGCCGCTTTGCGTCACATTAATTGCCCCTACCGCGCAGGTCTATTTCCCTCTAAAAAATGATTATTGAAATCTGCTGAATTTACGTCTAACTAATCATCTTCTCTAAAGCAATTTGCAAATCTTTTGTCAAATCGCTTACACCTTGTCTAGCTGCATAGCGATCGCCCTGAGAATTGCGGAAGCGTTCAGTAACTGAAATTGGCTCTCCCACAGTGATATGTGCCTGGCGCAAACCTAAGCGAGGTCGCCCTGGAAGTGTTGTATCTTGAATTCGAGAAAGCATATCGAATACAAGTAGCGCTGTTTCTGCAAACCGTTCTGCTGTCGGTTTTTCTTGAATATAAGTAGCTGTGACTGCAACAAAACTTTCCACTATCCGCATGTGTCTCATCCGCAAGTCTGCTTCTTCAGCAATCCAGTCAGCCAAACCGCGTTTAAAGGGTGGTAAAGCATTGATATCTGGCAAATCTTTCCGGTAAATGTAATTCCAACCAGCCTCTTCCAAGCGGCGACAACGGTCAATAAAATTACCCTGTGCCTGAACTCCAAAATATTGCTCAGTAACTTGTAAAGCCTTATCCAGCAAGCGATGAAGTCTGGCAATTAATACTTGATTTGGGCTAGCAGATTCATCAGTTGAGCTGGTTTTCGGGATGTCTTGATGATAGAAGCGACGATAAAATTCTTCCATCTCAGTAATGAGATATTCAGCTAACCTACAGAGGCGTTGATAGTAAATCTCTTCTTGAGTGCCCCGATCAATTTCCTTAACTGCCAAGCCGCTATCAGCTTCCAACTTACTCAATAGCCAATCCAGTTTAGACCAAGGTGGCTCGACGTAGCGATACTGAATAGCGATCGGCACAATAATCACAGTTTCAGTGCGATTGGCTTTTTGTAAATCTTCTACACACCAGAACCCCATTTGAGCAACGCCTGGTTCCAGTGGGCTAACAATACCACTATGACCATTAGTACCGCCTTCTGGTGCTACTGCGATCGGTAGTTCGCCATTAGTAAATAACTCCCGTGCTGTTTGGATTGCTTGCCGATCTAGTCGCCTACCGCGATGAACCGGCACACCTCCCACCCGTGAAAATAACCAACCTAGCCAATTTCCAGCCCAAACCGTCATACCCCGATCGTAGAGAAAATAACTGTGAACAAGGGATTGCAGTGAAATACCTTCCTGACGGGCAACTCGTGGCACAATACGGGAAAGCAAATACAGCATACACAGAGGATCTTCCACCTCTGGGTGACGGAATGCTAACAAAAAGCGAATTTTCCCAGCCTGGAATTGTTGATAAAGTTCAGCTAATACCTCAACATTCTTGGCTTCAATACCGACAATCCCAGCCGTTAGCCAAGGGCGAGTGCGAAACCGTAGTGCGATCGGCAGTAACCACCGAACAATCTGGAGTACCAACGGGTTAAACCGTTGAGTAATAAATTTCAGTGGTGGTTGAGTAGACTGAATCGATCTAGGCAAGTCGCTCTCCAGATTTTGTTTCTAGCGGTTGTACAACGTACTGAGTGAAAAGATTCATAAGTACCACTTTTTAATCAAGACTCAGCAATAAGAAACTTTTCGAAGATAGATCCTAAATATCGAATAAAAAATCACTTTGGATGTTTAGGAAAATTTCGGAGTAAATATCCAAATACAGCTAGATTTAACAAAAAGATGAATATTTTTATCAGAGATATTCCCCGAATTAATTCATAAACTTCTGGTGGAATACTGATACCAACAAGTCCCAATACTAATACATGGGCCCAACGCTTTTCGTACCATAAACCAACGGCTTCAATACTGGTGATAATAGCATAAACTCCTGCTCCGATGCCGCTAAATGCCAAAGTTCTAGGATTTAAGTTGATAACTTTCTTTAAAATCCAATCAATAATTATCGATTTACCTTCTAAAACATAATTTTCTGAGAAAGCCTCTAGAGTCTGATAATTTTTTAATGTCAATAATAAAGCAATGGAAGTAACCATAAGTAGCAAGGCAGCAAATGATTTGTAGGCAACAATTGCCACTAACCCCAATGGACGCTTTTTCAAACAACCCCCTAAAAATATATATAAGCCAAACTTTGATTAACTGCCTCTGGATGATACCAACTAAGACGTTTATTGTCGCAACACTTTATCGCCTCATCTTTCCACTTTTTGTAACCAGTAAATCAAGTGTTAATACTACCGATTGAAGTGTGGGATGTGGGTTATAACTCCAAAACAGAAATATTGTTGCGGAAGATTTAGTTAAGGCTGCTGTCATTGCTAACAAATTCAACCGCTATTTTTGAACCTCAAAATTACCTAAGTTCTGTCAGGTAACAGTTAACTTCATTATCTAGAGATTTTTCTAACTAAGTACGGCTTTGAAAATAAGGCAATTGAATGTAATACTAACTTACCTATCCCTTAACTTTTTACTTAAAAATCACCAAAACCCCATTCCGTACTAGATAAAGGTATTTTGATTGAGGTGTGTTTTATTTGGGTATTACTAGCGATCGCACTTGAGATAAATTATATCCAATGGAGGTTAGCGGACTCGAACCGCTGACATCCTGCTTGCAAAGCAGGCGCTCTACCAACTGAGCTAAACCCCCATAAAATTAAAATAGCAGGCAACTTCGTTTGAGGTTGCTATTGTAACTTATATTATTCTGTTACTAAAGGGATGAATTCAGAAAACACTCAAATTGTTGCAGCATTGTATAAATTTGTCAAGCTGCCAGATTTTGCCCAGAAACGAGATCCTCTGTTGTCTTACTGCCAAGCGCAAGGTGTCAAAGGGACAATTTTGTTGGCACAAGAAGGCATTAACGGTACAATTGCGGGTTCGCGTCAGGCGATTGATTCTGTTCTCTGGTTTCTGCGTAGTGACCCCCGTTTAGCAGACCTAGAATACAAAGAGTCCTATACTGAAACTCCACCTTTTGAGCGGATGAAGGTGCGGTTGAAGTCAGAGATTGTCACTTTGGGGTTGCCTGAAATTGACCCAACTGAGAAAGTTGGCACTTATGTCAGTCCCCAAGAATGGAATGATTTGATTTGCGATCCAGAAGTAACTGTGATTGACACTCGCAATGATTATGAGGTGAATATCGGTACTTTTCAAGGAGCAGAAAATCCCCAAACTGGCTCATTCCGAGAATTTCCCGATTATGTGGTACACAACCTCGACCCAACTAAACACAAAAAGGTTGCCTTGTTTTGTACAGGTGGCATTCGCTGTGAAAAGGCTTCATCTTTCATGCTTGCCCAAGGTTTTGCAGAAGTTTATCATCTCAAAGGCGGCATTCTCAAGTATCTGGAAGAAGTTCCGGCACAAGAAAGTTTATGGCAAGGTGAATGTTTTGTCTTTGACGAGCGGGTAGCTGTCAGTCATGGGTTGGAGGAAGGAAGTTATGAGTTGTGCTTCTGTTGTGGGTATCCGATTTCTGAAGAAGATAAAATATCTCCAAAATATGAGCAGGGTATCTCCTGTGCCTATTGTTTTGATAGCCTCACCGAGGAGAAAAGAGCGCGTCAACAGGAAAAATGGCGGCATTACCAAACCCAAGTTGCTAATTCCAAAAATCGGGATGTAAGCTAATGGATTTTAAGTTTGTGTAGAGGGGATCTAATACCATTTCTGTTTCAAAATGCGCTTATAAGAGTTATCCAAAACTACAGGCTGTAAGGGCAATACCCTGCGGGAAGCCGCTCTGCGTCTACATGAATTGCCCCTACGTGAATCAAGCGCAGCCTCACATAGAATCTCTCTAGTCTTAACTTAATTTGTAGAAGTACTAAAAGATAGTGCAGATGCTTCTAGTAAATGCGAAGGGTGGCGTTTCCAAAAACTCAAAATCTCTTCGCCAACCTGTTGAGGATAGAAGTAGTGAAAAAAATGATACCCTTGTGGGCATTCCCAGAGTTTATCTTCTGGCTTCAACCAATTCAACCAGTCATGTAATACAGTTGGGTTGACTACCGGATCGCTCTTGCTACCACATACCATCATTGGCATAGAAACTCCACCCTTGGGTAAATAAACCAACTTAAACAAAGAGTGTTGTGAAGGAGATTGTTCTAAATCTTTATCTAAGGCAGCTACTAACTTCTTAGTGGTATGAGGTGGTTGATTTCCAAAAAGACTGCGAACGGTACTTGCTAAAACTAGCTCACGGCTGATACTAAAAAGTTGTCGTTGAAAGTAATAGTGAGCTTGCCAATTGTTTGCAGGTTGAGCTGCTACAGACAGCAGAGTTAGCGATCGCACTTTTTGGGGAAATCGACGAGCAAAGGTTAAAGCGATCGCACCACTCATCCCATGGCCCGCTAAATGCACGGGGCGATCGCGCCATTCTAAAAAGTTATGCAGCAACTCCACAGCTTGATCTATGGAACTGGCTTCATCTTTGGTTTGCTGGTATTCCCACTGGGCGATTCTCATATACCCAGATAAGTAATCAAGTAATGGTTTATCAAAACGCTTCAAAATAGGACTTGCATTTAACCACAAAACATCAAATGAATCAGACATAAATTACCTATAATTTCTAAACTATCAATAGTAGGGGCGCACAGCTAGCTGTGTGCCCCTAATTTCTACAAACCAAATTCTGTTTTCAACTGAGCAACCCAAGTTTTAATTCGCTCATCTGTGAGATCGGATTGACTACCTTCATCAAGTGCCAAACCAACAAACTTGCCATTTTTCAAGGCTCTAGAATTCTCAAATTCATAACCCTCTGTTGACCAGTAGCCAACAGTTTTACCGCCGCGCTGGGAAATTTTTTCTTCCAGAATTCCCATTGCATCCTGAAAGTTATCAGCATAGCCATATTGATCTCCATCACCAAAATAGGCAACTAACTTACCGCTAAAACCTATTTCATCGAGATCGGAGAAAAAGCTTTCCCAATCGCTCTGAAGTTGACCAATATCCCAAGTTGGAGAGCCAATAATCAGTAATTCATACTCATCAAAAGTGGTAGTATCCGCCTCATAAATGGGATGTAATGTTACAACATCACCACCAAACTCATCCCGAATTTTTTCAGCATCAGATTCAGTGTTGCCAGTTTGAGTACCATAAAACAGACCGATTTTTTTCGACATATTGCCACCTGGTATATGAATTTGGAACGCAATAATTTACGCAAGGATACTTATTGGCCTTGCTTGTTGAAATATATTTTTAGCTTAATGAATATCTATATCAATAAGCTTGGAGATATAGTACCAGATTTATTGATAGTTTTTATCATTTAGCTTAAGTTAAGTTTTGTAAAGGATTTCAGGGAATAAACCGGAAAAGCGGGCGGCGGTTCATTCCAACTCAATCGGGAGTATGCCAATACGGTTCACTTAATGGCTAATGGCAAAAATTTTGGGTTTTCGAGACGCGATAAATCGCCGTCTCTACAAGTGTTTTGGTCTTACCTAAACTGTCTGTATTGAGGAGTAGACTAAAAACCGACTTCTTGTAAATGCCTTACGATATCCTTACACAATATTCAAGGGAATTACTGGTTTCAAAAGCTACATTGCTAAAAGAAGCTAGAGAGAGTAAATTTTGTGTGCATTTATGAAATTAATCCAAATAATAAAAATAGCTGTAATTCCTGTTTTAACTGTATTGAGCTTGTTGTCTGCATCAAATAAAGCGCTAGCTGACTATTTAACTAGTCAGGGTTCAGGAGGTGATTATCGTTATGAATTATGGTCTAGCGATGATAATAGTCATTACTATTTGAAAGTTTGGTCATCTAAGGCAAGCCAAAACAGTGACTCATACACTACAACTAGAGCATTCACCTCTACTAGGGAAGCTTTAATTTATTTTGATTGCAAATATGTAGGTAAAAATTTACCCGAATGTCAGAATGTCCAATGATAATTTTGAACCCATCTCGGCAATAATTCGTTATTTATTGTAATCATGCTTGCGGACTCACTAACGTAATTCGTAATTGAATTCTTGAATTACGAATTACGTTAGCGTAGCGGGGCGTTCGCTTTTAGCGTCTCGCAGAGAAGCCCATTACGAATTACGAATTACATTTCTGCTGGTTGATATTCTTGTTGTCTTTCCACAAAACTCTGAACACGGGTACGGTAATTTCTGACAGTCTCATCTACCCATTCGCGATCGTTGCTATTTGCATACAGATGCACCAGTGGTTCGCTAGCATCTGGTAAAACTAACAACCAACTATCATCATAAGGTTGACAAATTTTCACTCCATCAATGAGTTCTAAGTTTTGGGCTGGGTGAGTTTCCACTAAGTAACGCATCAAAGCACCCTTGGCTGTCCACGGACAACGGACTGTATAAGTTTTGTGAATTACACGGGGCAATTCTGACCGCGCAGCAGCTAGCGATCGCTCCTGTATAGTCAACATCTCAATGATCTTTGCAATACAGAACATAGAATCAAATCCCGGATGCAGTTGCGGGAAAATAAAACCAGTCTCTCCACTACCTCCCAAAACCACATTTGGATTTTTTTGACAAGCTTCCATTAAAGCTGTAGGGTTGGCTTTGGTGCGGATTACCCTGCCATCATGACGACGAGCGACTTGTTCAATAGCACTAGAAGCATGAACCGGCACTACTACTGTTCCTCTGGGGTTAGCCGTCAGAATCATGTCTACCATCAGTGCTGTTAAAGTTTCTCCACGAATTGGGTAGCCGGATTCATCAACTAAAATCAGCTGTTCTCCATTAGCGGAGACTTGCACACCAAAGTTAGCTTTCAATGCTTCCACTACATGACCTAACTGAGTTAGCAGTCCTTCGCGATCGGTGATTGACATCGCACTTTTATTGACACTGGCATTCAGTACCACTGCATCAGCACCAAATTTATCCAACATTTGGGGTAAAACTGCCCCGGATACTGCATAAACATAATCAATCACTACTTTTGCCCGACTATTGCGGAGTGTGTGAACATGCAAAAGTTTCTCAAAAGCAGTACAGTAGCGATCCATGACTTGGCTAGGATAAGATACATCACCAATTTCATGAATTAGCGCCCGCCGCATATCTTCCTTGAAGTAAGCACCTTCGATTTTCTTTTCCAGGGCTTTGGAGATATTAATGCCCTTAGCATCCATGAATTCAATCAGAATGTAGTCAGGGCGATCGGGGTGGACTCGCACATGGATACCACCAGCTACCGACATTGTGGGTATAACCGTGCGAGCAATGGGGATAGCTGTAGCATCGAGGTTTTGAATATCAATACCTACTGACATTAAACCAGCAATGAGCGATCGCGTCACCATCCGAGAGACATTACGCTGGTCACGGGAAACCGTTACCTTAGAACCAGGTTTTAAGGTAGAACCGTAAGCAGATCCCAATTTCACGGCGAATTCTGGGGTGATATCGATATTCGCTAATCCTTGCACACCACGTTGCCCAAATAAATTTCGTTGAGCGGTGTTGCCCCAAATCAAGTTAATGTTTAGAACTGCCCCTGACTCAATCTTTTTACTTGGCCAAACGCGCACACCTGGGCTAATTTGGGCTTCTTCTCCCACCGTGGAAAGCGAACCCACAACAGCTGCTTCTAATACATGGGCGCGGCGGTCTACACGAGCGCCACGGGAAATCACACAGGCAGAAAGATGTGCTTCATCGCCAATAAATGCCCCATTCCACACTATGGGGCGTTTGAGATTAGCATCAGCGCCAATAGTGACATTATCGCCAATTACAGTCCCGGCCTCAATTTGTACTCTTGCACCGATACGACAATTATCACCAATCACTGCTGGGGTTTCAATTACAGCCGTATGATCGATGTAAGTATTTTGACCTACCCATAACTCATGAGAAACTTCTTTGTAGGCAAAATCGAGATTTACCTTTCGATCTAATGCATCATATTGAGCTTCCCGATAGGCATCTAAGTGACCAACATCACACCAGTAGCCTTGAGCGATGTAACCATACATTGGCTCATCTTTTGCTAATAGTAAGGGGAATAGGTCTTTGGAAAAGTCGCATTCAATGTTTGCTGGCAGATATTCTAAAACTTCTGGTTCGAGAATGTAAGTGCCAGTGTTGACAGTATCGGAAAAAATTTCACTACTAGAGGGTTTTTCTAAAAATCGTCGAATTCGTCTTTCCTCATCGGTAATCACCACCCCAAACTCAATTGGGTTGGGAACCCTGGTTAAAATCAAAGTAGCTTTCGACTTATTTTGTTTGTGAAATGCGATCGCAGCCGTGAGGTCAAAATCTGTTATGCTATCACCGCTAATGACTAAAAAAGTTTCATCCAGAAGTTCGGCAATGTTTTTCACACAGCCTGCTGTACCCAAAGGCTGATCTTCTTCGACGGCATAAGTCATCTGAACACCAAAATCGCTGCCATCTTGAAAATAGTCTCGCAAGACATCAGGTAAATAATGCAATGTCGCAATAACTTCTGTAATTTGATGTCTCTTCAGAAGATTGATAATATGTTCGGCAATTGGTCGATTTAGGATTGGCACCATCGGTTTGGGCAGATCGCAAGTTAACGGGCGAAGCCGCGTTCCCGAACCCCCTGCCATAAGTACTGCACGCATAAATCCTCCTTAAAGTAGTTACAGCCTTCAGTGCTTGAAAACGTATCACATATATTTATTCTGTTCTTCTTTCTCTAGTCTCCTATGGATATCGATTTTTGAGGAACTTTCACAAGATGCATCTACGTTGGGAATTGGGGATTGAGCAATAGTTTTTTCTTCCCATGCTTTCCCTGCTCCCCCTGCCCTCAAAAGGAAAACTGCTTAACTTTTCTGGCAGTGATAAAGTTGATATTCGTAGCCGTCCACACCTGGCAAAGATTGATTATTAGATACGGCGCATGTTTTGACGGCTTCTGCTACGGGTGCGTGAAAGTTTACCAGCCACAAGTCAAAAGGTCGTGGTAGCGTCTTTAAGGTATTTTCTAGAGCAATGGTGGAAGTATTCGGATCTTGATATTGATGGGCAAGGAGAAACAAAGAATTTTGGGGCGAATTGGCAAGTTTCAACTCCCTAGCTACCCCCATCATTTCCCCAGTTTGTATATAACTTTTGTGAGTAGTGGCAATCAGAACTGGTACTGGGGATATTTGTTGGATGAGTTGCACAAACAGGTCAGGGCGATAATATTTTTGATAGCCGAGATTGCAGATTACTGTGACTGCACTAAAAAATCCCATTAACCAAATTAACATCACGGCTTTTTTACCGTTTATTCCCCATTTACCTATGCTTTCTATGCCATTTTTCCCTTGTTCTCTTTCCATCAATTCTTGGGGAGGATGCCAACAAACTGCAAGACTTGCACCTAGTAAGACAACGATCGCAGGATAGTAAACAAAGTTATATCTAGCGCCTCTGGTCAGGTCAATACCTAAAAAGTAAGTAAAGATCAAAAATAAAGCGATCGCACTGACTGCAACTCCAATAAACACCTGAATCATAATCCGGTTTTCTGGATGCTGTAGTTGAATTTTGATCCCACGCAGCAAAATTGGTACTGCCCAAATAAAGAAAGTCAGCATCACTATTCCAGAAGGAATCACCACCAAAGCTTGAGAAGATTCAACTGGTAACAGGGAAATCATTGCAATCAATGTTCCTAAAGCTTGAAAAATTGGGCTTAACCAATCTAGTCCAACGCGCGAACCTCGAATCCACTCGGTCAAAATCCCACGATTTTTGTTCTCTAACAAGATTGGTATCCAAATTAAACCCGCCACCAAAGTACCTACCGCAACGGCATAAATGCGCCGCCAGACAGAAGAGAAGAAGAAAGAAAATTTGGTGCTAGTTTGCAATTGAAGCCAAGCCAGAGAAATCAAAACTACGGCTTCTGTGTAGAGGGTGAAGGTGAAAAAATAATGAGTAGCAATACCTAAAGCATTAATTACTACCCAGGAAAGTGCTACCCATATAGGTAAAGGTGTGCGGTTTTGAATATGACGTGTGGCAATTACTAAGCAGGTGAGAGAACCAATCACCCATAACATTGCCAAAGTATAATGACGTGCTTCTTGTGCTAAAAATACGGCGTAGGGTGATACTGCGATCGTGGCAGCAGCCAATTGTCCTACTATTCTCGAACGAAATGCTACTTTACCTAATACGTAAACACACGGAATTGAGGCAGCACCGAATATCGCAGGTAGCGATCGCGCTGCAAATAGCGATACTAATCCTCCCTCGCTAGGGAATAATTTCATCCACAGGTAAGCCAGCACAAAATACAGAGGTGGATGGCTATCTTGTGTAGCTAAGTTATGAACCACATCACCAATACTAGCCACTGGATTTGGTTGGAGTGGTTGTAATAAGATATCGGGTGCGATCGCCCGATCTAGGGGTACTGATAAAAAATTGTTACCCAAGCTAAACACCAAGGTGGAAAACTCATCAGTCCAAGGAGACTTTGCTGTCAAGTTGGTTAGGCGTAAGCTAATGCCGATAAGCAACCACATCAACATCAGCAAAGGGTGAAGCCAGGAAGGTGGGAAGCGAACTTGCCAGTAACTATACCAGTGTTTGTGCTGTGAGGCAGAATTACTATCTACAATCTGTACACAAGGGTCAGTAGATGCAGGTAGCAACGAGATAATTTTTTTGTAAAAATAAAATGCACCTTTGAAAATAACTCTCATTGCCGGACCTTATACAAATGGATTTGTAGATTTGACGTTTGAAATTTAAGTTCGTTCTAAAATCTAAGAACAAAAATCAAAATCTCAAATCCCTCGTTGTGATTATTTAACGTTAGTGACGCGCTAGCTAAGTTTCATACTATTTAGGAGGGGATTCAAACCCCTTCTAAATCAAACCTTTTGCCTTCTTAAACTGAATTTTAAGTTTAACCACTATTTTGTGTTAAGTATCAACGCTTACACAATTTTTTATCCAAAAAATTAATCAATACTGTACCATTAAGTCAGCGAAGTCAGCAAATATACAGTCGATCGAGACTATGTAAAGACTTGTTTATATTAGTTATACTAATATATTAATCTAAAATCATAGTTGGTTAATAACTATAAGTTAAAAAAAGTACTAGTTTACCAAATTTTAAAGTTGGTGGTCAACAAAAAAGTAATGGCTACAAATTAAGAACTAATTGAATTCTGAATCCTGAGTTATTATTGAATTCAGCTAACTATCAAGACAATTTAGCTATACAGTTAGATATTTTCAAGGCACAGCAATGCTGCGTTGCCATAAAAAATGTAGTTAAAATCTAATGAAGACCGCTTTAAATAGCGATCGTAAGAGCCGTAAAGCAATTCAAAATCCAAAATGTTCATGTAGCAGCTTCATAGATAAAAAGCACAATACTAGCAAGCTTCTTGGCATTCAGAATGCCCAGATCGGATACATATTAGCTTCTTAAAGTCAAGAGATTTGCACTTTTCCAAAAATTTATCGACATATATAAAAATAAAATTAACAAAAATTAATATTCGTGTAAATTAAGTATACTATTTAGCAGCCATTGGATTGTAAATCTCTCAAAAGTAACAGCATAAAATCCCCCAACAGGGCATTGCAAAAAAGGTGAAAATTTTGTTTGTTATTAATTTAGTGCCTTTATTTATTGTTGGTATTGAGTAAATAAACATCTAAAAAATACAGGGTAGATCATGCATATTCCTGATGGATTTGTTTCTGTTCCGGTGGCAGGGGCTACTGGTTTAGCCAGTGTAGCAGCACTTTTTATTGCCTTCGAGCGATCGCAAGAAGCTTTTGGTATCCGTCGTGCGCCCATACTGGGATTAACCACTGCCTTCATTTTTGCCGCCCAGATGATCAATTTTCCGGTAGCTGGAGGTACTAGTGGTCACTTATTAGGAGGAACCTTAGCTGCGATCGTTTTGGGTAGTCCGTGGGCAGGGACGTTGTGTATTGCCACAGTTTTAATTATTCAAGCTGTGCTATTTGCTGATGGTGGCATTACAGCCTTGGGAGCAAACATTTTCAATATGGCAGTAGTTGGTGTTTGGGTAGGCTGGATTTTAACCCAAACCTTGCAACGGCTGTTGGGGGGATTTAAAGGGCGTTTACCCCTAGCTGCTGGTATAGCTGCTGGTGTAAGTGTAGTGGTAGCTGCTATAGCTTGTGCTATTGAGTTAGCCCTCTCTGGTACTGCACCTGTAGCCATAGTTTTACCAGCTATGACTGGCGTACATATTTTGATTGGCATTGGCGAAGGGATAATTACTGGGGGTGTGCTGACTTATTTAGCTACAGCCCGACCAGATTTGTTACCAGGGGAACAGCAGGAATTTCGCGGGTGGTCAGTGCCTATTGTCACCATTTTCTTGATTGCAGGAGTGCTTTCACTCTTTGCCTCAGCCTGGCCTGATGGTTTGGAAAAAGTCGCTGAAAAGACAGGTTTCATTGATTTAGCTGCAAAAGTCCGGGTAATTGTGCCGACTCCCTTAGCTGACTATAGTATTAAGGGTTTGGGGCCAATTGGTACTAGTATCGCTGGACTTATGGGAGCTACAGTTTGCTTTGCTGTAGCCTTTGGGATTGCCAAGGTGGTGAAACCGAAGAATGCTTAAACTTTCTTTGCCATTGCGTTTGCAGCTGTCTCTAGTGATTGTCGTGGGAGCAGCGTTACTAAAATATCATGCTTGGTATTGCTTAGGTGTATATGCCGCGATCGCACTTTTGTGGGCTTGGCTGTTGCACGTATCAATTCGCCACTTGGGAGGATTACTCGGTACAGAATTGATTTTTTTGTCATTGCTAGCCTTGCCTTTGGGATGGGAAAGAGCCAGCTTTTTACTGCTTCGTTCGCTGGTTTGTCTAGTTACTATGAATAGTTTTTTGTTAACCTTACCGCCCCACAGTTTTGGTATAGCCCTGAAAGGCTTACCCGTACCAGCACCTTTAAAAGAAAACTTGTTGTTAGCTGGGCAATATATGGAAATTTTGCTCTCAGAAGTAACCCGGATGCAGCGCAGCGCTCAATTACGTGGTCTGCATGGAACTGCGGGATGGTTGCGCTACGCCAGTGCTGCCATGATCGGAGCCTTGTATCTCCGCAGTCTGGATAGGGCAGAACGAGTCTATGGGGCAATGGTAGCTCGCGGTTACAACGGGCAATTGCCCATCGATTCTCCTCTCAGACCGAAAGAGCGTTTTGCCGTATTACTAGCTTGTGCGATCGCTGCTACTGTAACCCTAACTTCTTACAAAATTTAACCCAATTCTCACTCCGCAATATTGAGTTTGTGAATCTTGAAATCTTTAACATCTAATCCCCAACCACCAACCCATAACCCCTACGCAACTGTCGTTGAAGTTGAGAACTTGGTTTATGCCTATTCTCGCCAGGAGCCAGTATTACAAGAGATTTCTTTTACTTTGAATAAAGGCGATCGCGTCGCTTTGATGGGAGCAACTGGTTCTGGAAAAAGCACCTTGCTAGAGAACTTAATCGGCTTAAAACAACCCCAGACGGGGAAAATTACCATTAATGGCATCCCCTTAGAGCCTAAAACTCTACCCCAAATACGCCGTCAAATTGGCTTTAGCTTTCAAGATGCCAACGACCAACTATTTATGCCCACCATCTTAGAAGATATTACCTTTGGCCCACGCAACTACGGAATGTCACCAGCAGAGGCTAGCGATCGCGCCCAGCAGTTATTAGCTGATTTCGGACTAGAAGCCTACGCTAATCGCTCCGCTCACGAACTTTCTGGTGGACAAAAACGCCTTGCTGCCCTAGCCTCAATTTTAGCCTTAGATCCGACAATTCTAATTTTGGATGAGCCGACTAACGGTCTCGATCCAGCATGGCGACGACATTTAGCGCAAGTTTTGTTAAAGTTACCAGTGCAGGTGATGTTAATTGCTTCCCATGACCTAAATTGGTTAGGTAGAGTTACGCAACGCGCTTTGGTGCTGTCTGGTGGTCGAATTCAAATAGACGGCAATATTCAACCACTTTTGCAAGATGGTGCTACTTTAGACCAGTTAGGTTTGCCCATAGATTGGTAATTTGAAATTGGGGCATGGGCACAGAAGTGGAGTTTAAAGACTCATCCACTATTCTCTCTGCCCATTGCCCGTAATATTAGATACTATATTCTGGGTTTATTGCTGTTGGGGTGTTAATGTCTGTTTTACATAAATATACTGTTATTGCTCCTGTTAGCCTGAGCATCGCTTTGTTTGTTACCAGTTGCAACGAAAATAAAGTTTCTCAGTGCCAGCGACTGATTCGAGTTGTAAATGCCGGAACTTCTCTGATTGATAACAATAAAGGAACGCAAGTCATCACCAGCATACAACTGTCTAAAGATTTAGAATTTGTGACTAAATCGATTAAGGAACTGAATTTAACAGATCCCAAGCTGAAACAATTTCAAAGCGGTTTTGTCAATATTTTTCAGAATCTTAGTCAAGCGATCGCCAAAGCGGGTAGAGCGCTTGGTGCAACCAAGACAGCAGAAGCTTCAGAATCGGGTAGAGAAAAAATCCAAAAGGCTAGAACTGAAATTGACTCAGCACTGACAACAGCTACAAATCTTGGCAAGCAGTCAGATACGTTAGTCAATCAGATGAATAAGTATTGTAGCCAGCCAGAATAATTTATCTGGGGAATTGGGCACAAGAGGCAGAGGGGCAGGGGGCAGGGAGCAAGGGGGAGAATGAAAAATTAAATTACCTATTTCCCCTCTTCCCCCTGCCTCTGCTCCCCTTCCCCTGCTCCCCTGCTCCCCTGCCCCCTGCCCCCTGCCCCAGTCATAGTAATTTTTATCACTCTTTTTTCATAAATCTTCCTGATATACACCAAGTTTATCTGTCAAAAGAAATATTGGTGCAAGTCAAATGAAATACCATGAGTGATATTAGTCTACTGATGGCGGGTGTGCTAGCAACAGCGCCAATCTCTGCCCTTAATTTACCAGAAGAGCCTGTAATCACACCAGATAATCTGGTGCAGCAGTCAACACAAGAAAATTTAGCTCAAGTTGTCTCGCCTGCTGAAATTCCACCGCCGGAATTTGTGCAGCCAGATATAACTACTTCATCAGCTATAAAGCATAAGTACGAAAATATACTTAAAAAAAGCAGAGAAAAGATTCAATTTATAAATTCCCCTAATTTACCTGAGTTAAAAGATACTCAAGCTGTAAGAGAAGTTGCACAGAACCAGGAAAACACAGAAGAATTCTCTCTATCTCCTCAGCCTCCAGATTCAAACAACCAAATGTCTCAAGTCACGTCGGTGTCACAACTTAAAGACGTGCAACCTTCCGATTGGGCTTTTGATGCTTTGCAATCTCTAGTAGAACGCTATGGCTGTATTGCGGGATACGAGGGTGGGAATTATCTGGGAAACCGCACTATCAGTCGTTATGAATTTGCGGCTGGTTTAAATGCTTGTTTAGAGAAGATTAACGAAGCGATTGCTAATAATAAAATTAATACTGTTAATAGTGAAGATTTAATCTTGCTGCAAAGGTTGCAAAGCGAATTCAAAGCAGAGTTGCAGCAATTACAGCAGCGTGTTGAGGCTGTAGAAAACCGGACTACTGAATTACAAGGCAATCAGTTCTCTACAACTACCAGATTATTTGGTCAAGCCATTTTTAGCGTTCAGGGAACCAATAGCCCCGATGTGGATTTGTTTCCTAGAGATGGAGTCCCTGAACGGCAGGGAAAAACCAATCTGACTTTTACAAGTAGTGCCCAATTAACCTTGGCAACTTCATTTACAGGGCGAGATTTGCTGTTAACAGGGTTGTCTGCGGGTAATTTGGGTTCTAATGCAGCGTTGCTCTCTACCAATATGGGGCGGTTGGGTTTCGAGTCAAATACAGACAACAATCTAGTTGTTAGTGACTTATCTTATCGATTTGTCGTCTCGGATAACTTGGGAATTGTCGTAGGTACGGCGGGAGTTAACCCCATCAACACCTTTCGGGGTATTAGTCCTTTAGAAGGTTCTAGCGACGGTGCAATTTCTCTATTTGGTCAGCGTAACCCGATTTTAAGTATTGGTAACGGCACTGGCGGTATCGGCTTGGATTGGCAAATTAGCGATCGCATCAGTTTGCAAGGCGTTTATAGTGCAGAAATCCCTAGTTTTTCTGGCAACATCAACCAGGGCGGACTCTTTGGCGGTAGATTTACTACTGGCGCTCAGTTAAGTTTAGCACCCACCAATAACATCGATATCGGCGTACATTATCTTTATTCTCACTCCCCAGATGGCTTATTAGGAAGTGGTATCGGCGATTCTCAACTGATTTCGCCTTTTGCAGATGCAACAGCTTTTGATACCCAAGCCATTGGCGCTACCGTTGCTTGGCGAATCAATCCGAATTTGCAGTTGGGCGGTTGGGGTGGCTTTACTTCTTCCAAACCATTCAACCTTCCTGGAAGTGTAGAAACTACAAACTGGATGGTGTTCGCGGCTTTTCCCAATTTGCTGCGTCCTGGAAATTTAGGGGGCGTTCTCGTCGGACAACCGCCCAAAATTACTTCCAGTACTTTACCCGATGGCTTCAATTTTCCCAAGTTTTCTGATGGGGGAACAGCAGGTGGACGTAGTGACACATCAATTCACGTAGAACTTTTTTATCGCGCCCAACTGAGTGATAATATCGCCCTGACTCCAGGCTTATTCGTCATTTTCAATCCCGATCACAATGCTGCTAACGATACTTTAGTCGTTGGAGCATTAAGAGCAACTTTCCGGTTTTAATTTTGTACTGATGTAAATGTAATAAAATACGCTATTTCATACTTGTTTATTCAGTACGAAATGCTTTAATCAACCGATGGGAGCAAGGATCGCCCGTGCGTATTTTTTTTGATATGTAATTAAAGGAGCAAATTTTTTATGAAATTACATTCATCAACTAAGTTAGGTTGTGTTGTTCTTAGCAGCAGTAGTTTAGCCGCAGTCATCATCGCCTCATCTGGAACAAGTGCTTTTGCCCAAATCACAATTCAAAGCACTGGTACATTATCAGGTACTATCCAACTTCCCAGCATTAATCCTAATTTCAATGGCAGTACGACTCGTGTTGATACAGATGACACGGGGACTTACTCACGAAACTTAGGTACTAAAAACAATCCTAATTACGTTCCTGTATACAAGTCAGGCTATGTGAAGGTACAAACACGCTCTGATGGTAGCCTGCATTACTTTGTTGACTTTAAAGGCATTCCGATTGTCTCCTTTAATGGCCTTCTGAATTCGCCAATTCTCTCTGGTGGTGAGTTAACACCCTATAAATATCAGGGAAGATTAGCAGGAACCACATTTCAAGGAGTAGTCCAGGATGAATTTAATCTTACAAAAGCCTTATACACTGGTACTGTCACCGATCCAAACACCGGAAATCAATATCAAGGAACCTTTGAAGTAAGTGGATATGGAGTGCGATATAGCGATCGCAATGGTGGTGCAACCCCCACAGTCTTTGATTTCAAGTCCGATATCCCAGGTTCGCCAAAGGTGACTTCTTTGGAAATGACTAACTCCCCCTTGGCGAGGATAACCATCAAAGTACCTGCAAATGCAACTCTTATAACTCCCACACCAGTTGGTGGTGGTAGTACGCCAACTCCTACACCCGTACCCGTAGTTAGTGGTGATAGTACACCTACTCCCCCGCCAGTAATTAGCGGTGGTAGTACACCCATTCCTCCATTAGTCGTTGGTAGTAACACACCTACTTCTGAACCCGTAGCTAGTGTTGGTAGCACACTTACTTCTGCACCAGTAGTTTCTGATAGTAGTGCGATCGCTTCCCCGACACCTACAACCTACACATCTGCCTCTAATTCTTCATCCCTTTCTACTACACCTAATATGGAATTCAGTAGTGGTAATTCGCTGGAGGCCAATCAAGTAGTGGTTAACCCTGCAACCCTTGCTCAAGCTGCATGTTCACAGGATTCTATCAATAGCTGTACCATACCAGCTTCACCCAAACAAGCGATCGGCCCCCGTAGTCGAGTACTAGTACGTTAGTGATTTGAGAGCTTCTTTTGCCCCCCTTTTTTTACTACGGTGTACACACATCTTGGCAATGAAGCACAAATCCCCAATTTACCCCCCTTAATCCCCCCTTGCAAAGGGGGGAAATATCCGGTTCTCCCCCTTTATAAGGGAGAGTTAGAGGGGGTCAGAAAGACTTGTGTATACACGTTTTTTTAAGGGGGGGTTGGTAGGGTGGTTTTATACAAGCAGAGAAAAACTAAAACTGGGTTTCAAAGCCTCTCTCCGCTTCGGGAAGATATTTAGAGAGGGGTAAAAGCCGTGCCACAAGATGAGAAATCTAGACTTATGTATTTTTTTTCTTCGTATAAAACCACCCCTTTTTTTAAGGGAATCAAAAGTCTGTGAAATGACTCTAGAAGACTTGTATGTACAGCATAGCCCTGTAAAATGAGAGAGTTTGGGGAATGTAGTCTTGGCAAAAGTTTTAAGGTGCTTCTGGAACTCTAGCAGGACAAAATGGAATAAGTATGATAACCAGGACAGGGGCAACATTGCAATTAAAAAAGTCCACTAGAAGTTATTCGTGACGTTTTAGTTGCTCAGGCTTCGTCTCAGTGGTAGATTTAACCCTGATGATTTTCTGGCTATACTAGTGATTTAAGCTGATTGATTGATAAATTTCATCCCCCAGTATGAAAGACATAAAAACTATAAATTTTAGACATAATATTAAGTGTGCATTTCGTTTTAAGCGACACAAAATCCTTGTCTGATCTTAGAGTAAATAAATTTCCTTGGAGGTAAAAAAATTTCATCAGTCAATCACTGAGGTTATTAACACTAACATTACAGAGTCAATCTAGAACAATCAAACATCTTCTGAGTTAGCACCTATGAAAGAAGAATTAATAGCCAGAATTATACAAGTATTGCAAATTAATATGAGTTGGATGACTTGGAATTTATTTCTGGCTTTTATACCTTTGGCTTTGAGTGTGTGGCTATTTCGTATGAGGCGCGGTGGCACTTGGCTTTGGTGGCTAGGATTCTTAGTTTTCTATGCTTTCTTACCAAATGCACCATATTTGTTGACCGATGTAATCCACTTGATAGATGATATCCGCACAATCCAATCTGTGTGGATGATTACTTTAGTACTCATACCTTTGTATTTGCTAGTAATTCTCGGTGGATTTGAAGCTTACGTAATATCGTTAATTAATTGGGGTTACTACTTACATCGCATCGGTAAGAGCCAATGGATTTGGCGCGTTGAGTTAATTACACATTTTCTCTGCGCTGTTGGTGTTTATTGGGGAAGATTTTTACGTTTCAACAGTTGGGATTTTATAACTCAACCCGATGCCGTACTTACCAAAGGGGTAGAAGAAATTCTCGGAAAACAACCCTTAGTAATTATTGCTATCACCTTTGTGGTACTTGCAGGTTTGTACTGGATTATGAAACGAGTAACTTTAGGCCTTAGCAAACCAGGTAGTAGAATCGGGATCAAGTCAGAAAGCACTAACTCTAACACGCCAAACATTTGATGTTCCTGGCGATTTTAGATTTTAAATTTAGGGTTTTCATTAGTAATTCCATTGATGAATATTGCCTATCAAAAGAAAGATGCAATTAAACCCTCCTTAAGGTGAAATAAATTCAGAAGCAAACGGTCCGACTTTGACCGCCACCATCTGAGAATAACGTCCTATCAGATCGTTGAATATCGATGGTCTGATCTGATGTTTTCCTTTGCGTTGATACGAGGGGTATCTTATGGAATTAATCTCTAGAGAAGAAATAAAGACATTAATAGAACAGCCAAAAGGGAATTGTGTTTCAATTTATATGCCAACGCACCCAGCCGGGCCAGAAGTGCGACAAAACCCAATTCGGTTTAAAAATTTGGTCAAGGAAGCGGAGACTCGTTTAGTTGATGCGGGTTTGGAGGAGAAAGATGCGATCGCATTATTGGAAAAATCCCATGAAATTGATACCCAAGAGTTTTGGGAGCAAATGGGAGAGCAAGGACTAGCGATTTTTATTTCTGAAAATATTTTTCGCTATTATCCTCTGCCAATTGATTTTCAAGAGTTGGTCGTGGTTACAGACCGATTTCACATTAAGCCACTGCTGCCAATTTTAAATGGCAATGGTCGCTTCTATATCCTGGCTTTGAGCCAACAAGATATCAGGTTCTGTGAAGGAACACGCTACAGCGTTAATGAGGTGGAAGTAGAAAATCTCCCTAAAAGTCTAGATGAAGCTCTGCAACAAGATGAGACTGCTAAAGAAGGCCAGTTTCGCATTGCAACACCAAAAGGGGGAACTTCCAATCCTTTTTCGCAACCAGGTACGTTTCACGGACAGGGAAGCCCTGACAGAGATAAACACCAAGAAGACATCCTACAATTCTTTCAAATTGTCGATCGCGCATTACACGAAAAACTGCGATCGCAAAAAGCGCCTTTGGTACTGTCTGGGGTCGAGTATCTCTTGCCTTTATATAGACAGGCGAATACTTACCAGCATTTGATGGATGAAGCCATCACTGGTAATCCAGAAATTCTCAGCGCCCAAGAGTTACATGACCAAGCTTGGCCGATTGTCGAGGCTAATTTCCAGAAGTCTCAAGAAGGGTTTTTGGAGCAATTTCACGAATTGTTTGGCGGTGATACTGGTAAGGCATCTAACAACCTGAAAGAAATTGTCTCAGCAGCTTATTACCAACGAGTGGATTCATTATTAGTTGCAGTTGGTCAACAACAGTGGGGTTTATTCGATCCAACCTCAGAAACGGTTTATTTGCACCCAGAAAAAGAAACTGGTGATGAAGATTTGTTGGATTTTGTCGCTGCTCATACTTTATTAAATGGTGGCACGGTTTACGCTGTCCCTCCCGAACAGGTTCCATATAGCACACCTGTTGTGGCAATTTACCGATACTGAACATTTTGACGGTGTTGTATAAAGGTGAATGTGCTATGTACAACACCAACAATGATGACAATTCGCTCCTCGATCAGTCAATCTCTAATCGGTTTAGCTTTTTTCAGTACAACGGCTGTATTTACCCCGACTGCAACAGCAGAAACAATAATTGGGCAATCGGGCAATGTGCGGGCAGAAATATCCTATGACAAACCAGAGGAATACCAGTATAAAAATGTGCGGCTGAAAATTATCCGAGCGGGTAAAACTATTTTGGATCAAAAGCTGCCACAAGAAAATGAATATGACAGACCTGTAGGAAATCTATCTGGACAAGAAAATAACTTACCAGTGCAAGACCTGGATGGTAAAAAGGAGCCAGAAATAATTGCCGATTTCTTTACAGGTGGAGCGCACTGTTGTATTTATTCATTGATTTACCGCTACGATAATAAATCCCAAAAATATATTAAGATTCGCCATGAATGGGGCAATGGTGGCTATCAACTCAAAGATTTAGACAAAGATGGACTGCCAGAGTTTGATAGCCGAGACGATCGCTTTGCCTATGCTTTTACGTCTTATGCTGCTTCTGGCTACCCCCTGCAAATTTGGCATTATCGCCAAGGTAAAATGATTGATGTCACCCGTCGCTATCCCAAATTAATTTCCAATCACGCCTCAGAGCTATGGCAAACTTATACTCAGATCGAGCAAGAAGGCGATGATGGCAAGGGCTTTTTAGCAGCATATTTAGCGGATAAATATCTGCTAGGTCAAGGAGAAGACGGTTGGCAGCGTGTACAGCAAGCTTATAAAAAAAGCGACCGCACCAAATACTTCGCTGATTTACGTAAGTTTTTGCGCGAAACTGGTTATTTTAGATAAAATTATTTTCCTTGTTTTAATTCACGTCGTGCTGCTGCTAAAATTATTCGTTGTTCAGCACGAGCGATCGCCTGATATGTTCGCTCAACTGCTTCCGGTTCAACGGAAATGGAAGTTATGCCCCATTCTACTAATTTATCGATGATTTCTGGATAGAGGGCTGGTGCTTGACCGCAGATTGAACAAGGTATACCCGCACTTTTAGCCATTTGGATCAGTTGAGCGATCGCACCCATAACTGCGGGATGACGTTCATTAAATACTTTTGCTAGCTGTCCTTGTTCTCGATCCACTCCGAGTAATAATTGGGTTAGGTCGTTTGTACCAATGGAAATTCCGGCTGTGCCTGCTTTCACATATTCCGGCAGCAAAAATAGTACGCTTGGCACTTCCGCCATCATCCACAATTGAAACTGCGACACCTCGGTTAAATGAGCTTGCTCAACTTTGCGACGGCAAAAGACAAATTCTTCTACAGTCCGCACAAAGGGTAATAGTAGGTTGACATTGGTGTAACCAGCTTGCTGTACCCTCGCTAAAGCTTGCAGTTCTAACTCAAACACTGCGGGATTTCGTAAATAGCTGAAAGTGCCGCGTTCACCCAACATCGACTGGGGCGAAGATTCTAAACTATCGCTTAATGATGGTAAATCCTGCGATCGCCAATCTAAGGAACGATAAAAAACTGGTCTTGGTGCAAAAGCACGAGCAAATTGCATAATCTGCTCAGACCATAACTCTAATAATTCTGCCTGACGACCGCCTAAAATCCAACTATTGGGATGTTGTCCGTCCAATATATTTAATACCATCAATTCTGAGCGCAATAATCCCACGCCATCCACAGGGAAGCTTTGCACTTGTTCTATTAAACTGGACTGACTCAAGTTAACCAGTAGTTGGGTAGCAATCATGGGTAGATGAGAAGTGAAAGTAGGATAGGGCGCTTTTGGTTTGGGGTGATGTGTGGAAAGAAGTTTTTCTTCTCTCTCTTTCTCCATCTCCTCCTTTGAGTCTCCTTTGATGCGATAAACTTCTCCTCTGTCGCCATCAAGCAGTAGTCGTTCGCCCGTTTGGATTAAGGTTGTGGCAGATGTTGCGTTTACTACTGCTGCGATCCTTAATTCTCTAGCAAGAATTGCGGCATGGCTGGTTAATCCACCTTGTTCTGTGATAATACCAGTAACTTGGTGTAGTAATGGTAGCCAATCAGGAGTAATTGTTGGTACTACTAAAATCACACCCTTGGGTAGGTGTTCGGGTTTTTGTTGCGAATTATTAATTACTAAGGCAGTGGCCACAACACGACCCCCTGCTGCTCCTAGTCCCCTAATGAATTGTCCGTGGGGAATTACAGATTGGGGAGAACTAACTTGTGTGATGTAGAGCTTGCTAGATGTGGTTTGTTGAGCAATAGTCCATTTAATGGTAAAAGTTTTACCTAGTTCACTTACTAGTTGAGTTCCCAGAGCAATTATTTGTTGTAAATATTCTTCTTGTAAAGCGTACTGTTTTTGTTGGGCTTCTGGAAGTACGTAGGTACTCAAAGAAGTATGATCTGGTGTTAGCACTGAGTTAGGTGTGGGTTGCGAAAAAGCTTCAGGCGCTGCATCATTCACACCATAAGCCAGTATTTTATTGCCCAACTGTTGCTCAAGCACAACTCCAGTTGCCTGTTGAATGTAGTAGATATCTGGCTGGACTTCACCTTGAGCTATCGCAACTCCTAATCCCCAAGTAGCCTCAATTTCCCAGCCAGAGGAGTTGGCTTTGAGCAAACCACTGGCGATCGCATTCTCAACAGGTTGCACCAAAACTCCTAGATTTATTTGTTGGAGATTAATTCCTCCTGCTCGTTGCCAATATAGAAGACTCCTGGCACGAAATATCTGGCTCCAAGTGCGCTTTAATGCCCAAGCGATCGCTTCAGGTTCGCACTGGCAAAACACCGACTCCAGCAAACCAGATATATTCTTCATACTTGGGGTAGCAGTTGATACTGCCAAGGTAGGTCGGAGAATCAAACAGCTAGTTTGCCATTCCCTAGCTGCTTGGAAAATTGTACTCACCCACTGCTGTGGCACAGTCGCAGTGAGAATTTCTTGGCGCAAGCGACCAGCTACCTGCTGAAGTTGCCGCCAATTAGCAACATCTAGATGTAACGAAGAATGGGGTAAGTCAGCCACTAATGACTCTGAACTATTGAGATTTTCAAGAAATTGCCGCAAAATTTCTGCCGAAACGACAAAACCAGGCACCACCGGATAGCCACGCTGCATGATTCTGCTCAAGTAAAACGCTTTGTCACCTACTTTGGCGCGGTCTTGTAATTTAATTTGGTCTAGCCAGTAGAGTTTGTCCACTCAATTTGTTAGTTGTCTATTTGTAGCCACAGGCATTTCCTTCTGGTACGTTATCAGCTGTAAATCCACTGGCTCTCTATCTACTAGGAGGAGTTTCCAGCATTTACATTTAATTTGCTGACCTTATTAGTGGTTAATTGCTAGTCACACGATGTATTGCTGTAAGTTAGGTCGGCGCAATTAAAGCTACTTCGCTTAGGCTGTCATTGGTCATTGGTCATTGTTCATTAGTAAGAGCTTTAAGCCTATTTATGTTTCGTAACATACTTGAGTTTTTTCGCGCCAACTTACTTAAATTCAACTCTTTGTAAATCAAATATTGTCCTTCATTTAGCCTCTCTTCCCTGAAACCGGGGATTTAGTTGTTTGATCGAGTTGTAGATGTCGGTATCACATTTAATTATTTAGTGTATGGGTTAAATCTAGCAATTTGAGGTAGAATTAAAGTTTTATAGTTCATTAATTTAAAATAGTTGAGATAACTATTTAATCAGGCTAAAATTCATGTCGTCTACCCCGATTGCGATCGCTGTCATGATTTAATAACGTAAACTTTATTTAATTTTGCTAACAAAACATCTTATTGGAAAATAATTCTAACAATGGAAGATGTTAATTTACATCTAAAAAAGTATCCCAGAATTGAAATAATCTAAACATAGTACTTGTATTTGATTTTTTTACAAAACCCAGCAAAATCCAAAAAGCCTTATTGCCTATTAAGCCAAGATTAAGTTCAAAAAACAAAGCAGTTGAAGAAGAATACAGAATTCAGCAATCTTGACGCGACGCTCGTTCCTCTCTACGAGACGCTACGCTATTGCGGACTCGCTTGCCGCCGGCGCTATCCGCCAGCGATGCACTGAGTTTCGGCTACGCTCAACTACCGTCGGTCGTTCTGTCGTACAGAATACCCAACTGAATTCTGACTCCTGACTCCTAAATTCTGTTTTGATAACCAAATAATATAAACTTTCGATTACACCCGTTGGATTAAACTCCACCAATATAAAGAGTAAAATATTTTTGCACTATTTTGTAAAAAATTAATAATTAACCTAGTACACTCTGGCGAAAATTTGCCAACCTTTAACAAAGGTATTTTTTCCCAAGTCTTCTTAATTGAGATGATAACTGGATCTACCCGTGCTGTACTATGTATATAAAATTATTTACACCGGACTAAACATTGCCAAACACTTACTACCTTGCAACTAATGATTGGTTAAATATCAGCTTCAGATTATGCTTTGCGTTATTTATAGGAGTGATTATCGGCTTAGAACGCCAAATTAGTCGCAAACCAGCCGGTTTAAGAACTCATACGCTGGTGAGTTTAGGTTCAGCTGTGTTTACCTTGATAATTATGCAAACAGGAGGATTGCAAAATAGTCCTGATGCACTTAGCCGCATCATTCAAGGAATTGCAGCTGGTGTAGGATTTCTCGGTGCTGGAGAAATTGTGCGCCAATCTTCTCAAGAATCACAGCGACTTGAAATCCACGGACTCACATCAGCAGCAGCTATTTGGGTTTCGGCTGCATTGGGAATTGCTGCCGGTTGTGGTTTGTGGCAGTTAGGATTGATTGGTACTCTGCTGACTTTTCTGATTCTCAACGTTTTTAAAAGGTTAGAAAAACATCAATAATTAATAGTAAAAATTAGGAATTAATACATAAATACTAAATATTATCAAGCAGTCCATTTCTGAGTAATTAAACAGCTATGCTCTCAGCAAAGGCTGTATTTATATGTCTTGTTATGTCCGTGAAAACTTTTTGCGTAGCTGTCCCACTGGTAACTCTATAAGCTGGTAAATCGTATATGCTAATCCAACAGAAATTAATAGAGAAATTCCTGCTTGCATAAATTTATGCAATTGGGGTAAATACATATTAACAGCGAAAATCACCGTATAATGTACAAGGTACAAAGAGTAAGATAGTACACCCAAAAAACGCATCCATTTTAAATTTAGTAAGGGGAATAATCCCCAACTGGGAAAGCGAATAGCGGTAATAAAGATTGGATATAAAGCAATTCCCTGTATAGTATAACGAAACGTTTGTTGAAACTCAGGTGAACGATAAAAAAATGAAAAAATAATCAACATTATTCCTATAGGCAGCAAGAAATAGTTCCACATTTTGTTAGAATAATACTGCTTATCCAGCATGGGATTATTATTAACTCCCAATGCACAACCGAATAGAATACTATCTAACCGAGTATCTGTTGCATAAAATATGCGTTCTGAAGATGCTCCAAAACCATAAACCTGAAGACACCGCCAGAGTAAGGCCACTAAACATAATCCCCAAAAAATTAGCATTTGTCTGCGTGGGGTTATACGCATTTTGCGTAGAGTTAGATAAAGCAGGGGGAAAAGTAAGTAAAAGTGTTCTTCGACGGCGAGAGACCAATATACTCCACTACCGGGAGTAGTTCCATTAGCAGAAAAAATTGTATAGTAGTTGTTATAGTGTAAACACTGAGACAAAAACGCTGATAAATTAATTTCTCCCTGAATAAATCCTAAGATAGTTAAAGCAGCTCCTAAGCACAAGACTAGGTAAAATGAAGGCCAAATACGCAATATTCGTCTTGTATAAAATAATTTAAAGTCAATAGTTTGATAGCTATCGTACTCTCGCCTAAGAATAGTTGTTATTAAGTAGCCACTAAGAAAGAAAAATACTGTTACGCCAAAGCCTCCGGGTAAAAGCTCGCTAACTCTTGCATGGGATAAAAAGACAATTAGGAAAGCAACAGTTCTCATCCCATCTAGAGATGGTATGTAGAATTTTGAGTTTACATTTGCACCAGCCGAGGTCTCTGGATTACTTTCAGCGGGGGATGTTAACGGTTCTTTCAAGAATCTTTACTCCTTGATTGTGCGGCAAAATAAGCTGAGTAGTTTGTGAGATAAATACTTTAGTAAGCTATCTGACATACTGTACTTACTTGTTTATATGGATACATTCGTTTTTGGTCGTTTTTATTATACGATACCCAAGACAAAATTTTAATATGACATCAACTCAAATCAAGTAAAAATACTTACAATGATATTAAATATAAGTTTTTTTGTCAAAATCTGAATTTTGATCGAACCGTAACAACTCATTAAGTGCTAAATCATTATAAATTTGGGATTATTTCTCCTGCTTTCACAAACAGAATTTGGGAGGACTTTAACCACTGGGAATCAAAAGAACCCAAGTGAGTGGTGGTAATTAGGGTTTGAAAGCGGTCTTGAATAGCATCAAGCAATTGATTTTGGCGGGATAAATCTAGTTCGGCAAGAACATCATCAAGTAATAGCAATGGTGGCTCTTTAACGACTTCTTCAATTAATTGTAATTCTGCTAACTTTAAGGCTAGAACTAGGGTTCGTTGTTGACCTTGAGAACCGTATTGACGAGCGGGTGTCTGGTTAATAGTTAATTCTATTTCGTCTCGATGAGGACCAACAAGGGTAGTGCCTTGGTGCAGTTCGGCGATCGCTCGCTGCTGAATTTTTACTAAAAAAGCTTGCTGCACTTCTTCTGGATGGTTATCTTCTGAAGGAATATTAGGCAGGTACTTGATTTGTAGAGCTTCTGTACTGCCACTAATACTGGCGTGCCAAGCACTAGCAATAGGAGCTAATCTTTGGATGGCGCGATCGCGTCTTCTAATTACCCTGGTTCCTGTGGTAGCTAACTGTGCATCCCACACTGCTAGTTCTGAGTGTAAAGATGTTGCATCTAACGTCTCTACATGGCGTTTTAAAAAGGCATTGCGCTGGCGTAATACATGATTATACTGCTGCAAAATGTGAGCATAAACTGGTTCAAGTTGAATTAGGAGTGTATCCAACCAGTTGCGGCGACCTTCCGGGCCGCCGCGTACTAGGTCTAAATCCAGGCTGGAAAACTGCACTGCGTTGAGAACGCCAAGAAAATCCATTTGACGGCGGATAGACTCACCGTTGAGAGCAACGCTCCGGCGACCATTGCGCCGGAGCGTTAAGGTCAGGTCACTAACGCCTGTTTGTCGCTCAAGGGTGGCATTAATTTGGGCTATAGCTTCCCCTTCCTGAACCAAATCGCGATCGCGGGTCATGCGGTGCGATCGCAATGTCGCCAGCAACTCCACGGCCTCCAATAAATTCGATTTTCCCTGAGCGTTATTACCTACCAAAATTGTTTTGGCAGCAGTAAATTCAACCTTTTGGTCTTGATAATTGCGAAATTGTCGGAGGTTTAGAGTTTTCAGGTACATGGTAGAAAGTGGGGGGCAGGGGAGCAGGGGGGCAGGGGGCAGGGGAGCAGGGGACAAGGGGGAATTATTGAACAAGTCTCTCCCTTGTCTCCCCCATCTTCCTTGTCTACCTTGTCTCTTCTCTATGCTCAATGCCCAATTTACACAGCTTTCTTGCCCATAATCCGCAAGAATATCTTCTCCGCTTCAATCCACACGAACATTAAGGCACTGAAGCCAATACAAACCCCTAACTCCTGCATATTGAGGTAGTGAGTACCAAAGAAATCTCGCAGGGGTGGGACGTAAACTAGCATTAACTGCAAAATCGTGGTGACGACAACAGCCGCTAGTACAAAAATATTAGAGAAGGGATTCATCTCGATAGTCAGTCGATTATTGGAGCGAATGGCGATCGCATGACCCATTTGGGCAATACACAAGGTAGTAAATACCATTGTTTTCCAAGTTTCGGGATCGCCCTGATACCCAGCAGCATGGGTATGTTGATAAGCCCACCACATCAAGGCAATAGTGATAATGGCAAAAATAATCCCAATGCGAATCATATAAGAACCCAATCCCCTAGCAAAAATACTTTCGCGAGGACTAAAAGGCGGACGTTGCATCACATCCGGTTCTGGAGGTTCCACAGCTAATGCCAAAGCTGGTAAACCATCTGTCACCAAGTTCATCCACAAAATTTGTAAGGGGGTAAGGGGAACGCCTCCCAAACCAATTAAGGGTGCAGCGGCAATTGTCAGAACTTCGCCAATGTTACTGCCGAGGATGTATTTAATAAAGCGGCGGATATTGGTGTAAACAACTCTACCTTCCTTGGTGGCGCTGACAATGGTGGCGAAATTGTCATCAAGTAATACCATATCGCTGGCTTCTTTACTTACATCAGTGCCAGTAATGCCCATCGCAATCCCGATATCAGCTTGTTTGAGGGCTGGGGCATCGTTAACACCATCGCCTGTCATCGCTACAAATCGACCCCGGCGTTGCAGTGCTTGGACAATTCGCAGTTTGTGTTCTGGGGAAACTCTGGCATAGATGCTCACCAGGTCAACGTTTTGCTCTAATTCCTGGTCAGTCATCCGTTGCAATTCTTGACCTGTGAGAACACGGTCGCCTTCTTGGGCAATTCCCAAATCGGTAGCGATCGCTCGTGCTGTTAATTGGTGGTCGCCTGTAATCATCACTGGGCGAATGCCTGCATCTCGACACTCTTGCACAGCTGCCCTTACTTCTGGGCGTGGCGCATCTAGCATTCCCACCAATCCCAACCATACCAAGCCTTGCTCTGATGCTTCGTCCGAACCTTCTGGTGGAATTTCTGCGAGGGGTTTGTAGGCAAAACCTAGCACCCGCAAACCTTTACTCGCCATCAGGTCATTTTCTGCCAAAATTTTCTGGCGTTGTTCTTCAGTTAAGGGGACTGAGTGATTGCCCAAATGAATCTGAGCAGAACGTGCCAAGGTTAACTCTGGAGAACCTTTGGTAAACATTAAGTAAGATTCAGATTGGAGAAAACCGGCGATCGCTGGGTCAATACCTCTCGAAGATGCGTCACCTGTAGCGACTCCCTCCACCTGAGAAATCACGCTCATCCGCTTCCGTTCTGAGGAAAAGGGAAACTCTGCAACACGAGGTAATTTACTGTTCCACTGGTCTTTTTCGATTCCAGCTTTGCCCGCCAGTGTTAACAATGCTCCCTCTGTAGGATCTCCCAAAATCGCCCATTCACCTTGTTCTTTTTGCAACACCGAATCATTACAAATAGCACAGGCGACTGATAACGCTGAGATTTCTGGAGAGTCCTCTAGGGAAATTTTTTGACCATCTAACTGAAAGTCTCCCGTGGGAGCGTAACCTTCGCCGATGACGCGAAAAGTTTTGTTGTTAGTGGAAACCGATTGCACCACCATTTTATTTTGCGTCAGGGTGCCGGTTTTATCAGAACAGATGGTGGTTACGGAACCTAATGTTTCTACCGCTGGCAGTTTGCGAATCAAGGCATTTTGGCGCACCATTCGCTGGGTTCCCAGTGCCAATGTAACGGTAATTACAGCTGGTAAACCTTCTGGCACCACAGCAACCGCCATACTCAAGGAAACTTCCAAAAGTTCTTGGATGTTTTTAAAACCTCCGTCCTTGATGACACCACCAACGACGACAATCGCCACCAGAATTAAAGAACCCGTAACCAGGACGTTACCCAGTTGAGTCATTCGCTGCTGTAACGGCGTAGGTTCACTTTCCACCGCCTGCAACATCGCAGCAATTTTGCCTAATTCTGTTGTCATGCCGGTGTTAGTCACCAGAACCTTGGCGCGTCCTTGGACTACTTCAGTTCCTTGATACACGACATTGAGGCGATCGCCTAATGATGTTTCCTCCAGCAATTTTAGTGATGCCTGTTTATTCACCGCTTCGGCTTCACCAGTCAATGCCGACTCACGCACTTGTAAATTAGACTGTTCTATTAAACGTCCATCCGCAGCTATCTGCATTCCAGCTTCCAGCAGCATTACATCCCCTGGAACTAGTTCCTTGGCTGCTATCTCCACCAGTCTGGTGTCGCGGATGACCCGTACTAAGGGAGAAGTCATTTTTTTCAGGGCTGCCAAGGCTTTTTCGGCACGGCTTTCTTGGACATAGCCGAGTATGCCATTGAGAATCACAATTGCTAAGATAGCGATCGTATCTTTAAATGGCACTTCACCAGGCTTTAATCTGCCCTCACGCAAAGCCATCAGGTCTAAAAACCCAGAAATCAGCGCTACGCCAATCAGCATCAACAACATAATGTTCTTGAACTGATCTAGCAGAATTTCCCAAGCACTACGGCCAGCACTTTCTTCAAGTTCGTTGGGGCCGTATTTTTGCAACCTCTGTTGAATTTCTTGAGGTGTTAAGCCACTGTCTGCATTACTATCGAGCAGTTCTAGTGCTTTATCAACTTCTAAACTATGCCAAACGGCGGCACCTTCAGGCAGAGAATTAGCAGACATCGTGTAGGTCACAGCAAATGGTTACAAAATTCGATCATAATTTAGTGATGGCAGGAATTCCATCTTCTAAAGTTACATTAAGGCGATCGCCTAGTTATGTGAAGGAGGCGGAAGGAACTTTTCAGTTGGGGATTAGACCCCGAATGAATTTAAGTCATTGAACTCACTGAACTATCGTTAATGGGGTTTTAAACCCAAGCTTGCTCTGGTGGCAGCAGTTCAAGAGTGAGGACATTTTTCCTCCTGCCTTGCTTGATAAATGTATATGTAATTCTTAACATTTGTAAATCTTCCTATTTTGACATAGTATTATTTCTCACGAAAGAGTTGATCGGAACACATTTTACCGATAATTATGAGTAATAGAGCTTTGAAGCTTTGTTACAGAGGATATGTCACAATTAATTTTAGGCTGCCATTCCTTTCATTTCATCCCGTAGTCAATAGCCAGGATGTATGGCACGATTGCATTTCTTCATTTTTAATTTTGCGGAAAGTTGAGCCAGTCCCTTGCGTATTTCGCTGCTCAAGTAAACTGGAGTGCCATTAGGGTTTTCCAATCTAGCAAACTTTTCCAGCTGAATTTTGAATTTTGAATTAACCAGGCGTGCTAAACCATTCAATAAATATGCTTAATATGAGTTTTGCACTCCCCACTTTGACCGTTAGCCAGATGTTTGGGCAAAAAACGATTCGACCGCTTACTGCTGCTACCCTGTGTGGCATTACTTTCATTAAAGATAGACTTATTGCCATTGACAGTATTAAAGGGCATCTACTGGAGATTGATCCCACCTCTGACAACAGCAAAATTCTCAATCCCCATCAAGTTAAAGAATTTACCGATGTCACTGGTATAGCGGTATGGGAAGATTCCCTGTGGGTGAGCCGAGAAAATAGTGTTTACTTGTGCAAGCTCAATGCTTTGGGTCTGGAACATTTTGTGACATTGCCTTATCCGGCTGACGGTGTTGCTGTTTGGGAAACAACAGTTTATGTCAGCTGCCAACGGCTGGGCTACATTTTGGTTTATGACCGCGAAACACGAAAAGAGATTACCAGATTTTATGCCCCTGGAGTTGGGATAGAGAATCTAACTGTCAATCAAGAAATGCTATGGATTTGCGATCGCACCGAACAATCAGTGTACGCAATGGACAGAGCAACAGGAGAACTTCAATTTAGTGTCTTGACACCCTTTGAATGTCCTACAGGCATCGCCATCCATAAAAACGGGGAAACAGGCGAAGAAAGTATCTACGTCGCCTACGCCTCAGAGGAGCCTTATATCCGGGATAACCCCAATGCCGATCCGAGTCATGAGCTAACATTCCGCGATCGCACTTTTATTCATCCCCTGCATTATCATTACCAGCCAGATAAGCGCTACGCCCTCTCTAACGGCTATCTCATTGAAATGTCTTATGCTGAGGAAATTGCACCCTTAGACGAGGTGTATTTACCTGATGTAGAATGGCGCATCGCCCTACCATCGGAAACTGAGCGTCAAAAGGTGAAACACGTTGAACCAATTGGTATACCCTTTACCGAAGAAGTGATCGAAGGGCAACGTGTAGCAGTCTTTAAATTTGATTCTCTTGCTCCAGGTGAACGGCATATATTTGGCTGGAAAGCACTTGTGGAAGTCCGAGGAATTAAGTATCGCATCACACCGAGAGATGTTGAAGATATACCTGAATTATCTCCAGAATTACAAACGCGCTACCTAGTAGATGACGACGATTTAGCAATGGATACTACCATTGTTCGCCGTGCCGCCAGAGAAGCAATCGGTTCTGAAACCAATGTACTGCGGAAAATGCACAGCATCCGCAACTACGTATACGACCAGTTATCTTACGGTATTAAGCCCTACATTGACACGCCAGATATAGTTTTAGAACGGGGCGTTGGTTCCTGTGGCGAATATGTCGGGGTATTGCTTGCCCTATCTCGTTTAAATGGCATCCCCTGCCGCACCGTAGGTAGGTACAAATGTCCTCCCCATAGTGACTTTATAGGTGTACCGCTACAACCAGACTTTAATCATGTTTGGCTAGAATTCTACGTCCCAAATTTTGGTTGGTTGCCAATGGAATCAAATCCTGACGATGTGGGTGAAGGTGGCCCTTATCCGACGCGCTTTTTTATGGGCTTATGCTGGTATCACATTGAAATTGGCAAAGGTATCACCTTTGAAACCGTGACAAGTCAAGGTACGCGGCTAACCAAAGAAGATATCCCCATCGGTGATTTGGCGATTAATCATATTCGGTTCACAATTCTTAAAGAATTGCCGCCCTTTTGAATTTGGGCATTAGGCATTAGTATTCTCCCTCCGCCTGCTCCCTCCGCTTCCGCATCTCTCCCAACTCCCATTAGCTATGGGCTCTTAAACTTGGCAGTGGATATGATTGAGTTTGCTTAAAATCGGCAAATTCACAGATTGAGTTAAATGGGCAAAAGCGGCAATGGGAGCCAGGATTTGGAGGGAAAATTTTACTAAAATTAGTAGTTTTTTCCTGATATTTTTGCAAATCGTGCTGGTGCTTGTGGGCAATATTAGCTAACTCAAATTTTAAAGATTCTAACTCGTAATTATTGATGCTAATTAACTCAGACTTTTTACATATTTCTAAATTATAAAATGATGCGACAGCTTCGTGTCCAGGGTAAAGATAACGAGCAGCTAGTAAATAAACTAATGCCTGTCGCTTGTCAAAAGCTGACTTACCTGTTTTGAAATCTAAAATATGTAATGTGCTATCAGATTCAATAAAAACGCAGTCCATAGCTGCATATAAGCGAAAGCAATAATCTTCTTGTTCAACTACTATTGGCTTAGGAAAGCCTTCATCACCGGGAGTTAATTGGATAATATCTTTATCCAAAAGCAACGGCGCATCATGATATTTTTGCAAAATTTGCAGCACGCGTTGCTGGACTTGAACGCTTGAGTTGCCTAATTTAAGTAACTGTGCGACTCTTTCTACACCATCTGATTGCTTCAGCAGATGCCTATGATGATGAAACTCATAAACACCTTTTTGCGCGAGTATGCCAATGCGCTGGGGTGCAGTGGCTTGCGCTAGGAGTGCTTTGACTTGTGGTTCGTGTTGCCGTGCTTTGATAAACCCCCGTCTCATCTGGCAATGCCAGCGTTCTTGCCCAGTCGCTGGGGCAACTAGAGACCAAAGGTGATAACTGGCAAAAGGTCGATCGGGGGTTGACATTGCTCAGAAACAGTGAGAGAAAATACGGTGGGGAGAAGTTTAAACTAAGGCTTACTTAGAAAAGAACTTCGGAGGATAGTTGCTGCTACACACGCTTTGCAGGAAGCTTTTATAGTACTGATAATGTACGGGAGCAAGTGGCAAGAATGTCTAGCAAGATAAAATTTGGTACCGATGGATGGCGAGGGATTATTGCCGATGACTTTACTTTCCCCAATGTGAGAAAAGTAACAAGGGCAATTGCCACTTACTTGGAAACAGCCTACACAAAAAATAGACCAGTACTTATTGCCTACGATACTCGCTTTTTAGCTGACCAGTTTGCCAAAACTGCGGCCCAAGTACTGGCAGACTTGGGTTGGACTGTGAAAATTACCGTTCGGGATTGCCCCACACCAGTAATTGCCTACAACGCCCGTCACCTAAATTCCGCAGGGGCGTTAATGTTTACTGCTAGTCATAATCCAGCACCTTACTGTGGAATTAAATATATACCCGATTATGCTGGGCCTGCCACTCCAGAGATTACTGATACTATTGTGGCAAATATAGAAAGTGCATCGGATGAGTTACCTGGAAGTAACCCATCAGGTTCAATTTCAATTTTCGATCCGAAACCTGATTACCTGCAATTTATCTACACTCTACTTGATATAGAAAAGATCAAAAGGGCTAATTTAAAGGTAAAGTACGATGCTTTGTATTCTACCTCCCGTGGCTATTTAGATGAAGTTTTGCAGCATAGTGGTGTTCAGTTAGAAAGTTTCCACGATTGGAGGGATGTTTTATTTGGCGGTGGAATGCCAGAACCCAAAGGAGAACAATTAGTTGAGTTAGTGGAAGCAGTAGTCCGCGATCAAGCTGATTTGGGCTTGGCAACGGATGGAGATAGCGATCGCTTTGGTATTGTTGATGAACAAGGAACTGTCCTCACTCCGAATACTGTGTTGTTAGTTCTAGCACGTCATTTAATTAAAAACAAAGGTAAAACTGGCGCGATAGTCCGCACTGTGGCGACAACCCACCTGTTGGATAATTTCGCTGCTAAAAATGGGCTGCAAATTTACGAAACAGCAGTTGGTTTTAAATACATCGGTGAAAAAATGCGGGAAACTGCCGTATTAATTGGTGGAGAAGAATCAGGCGGTTTGAGTATTATCGGGCATATTCCCGAAAAAGACGGGGTATTAGCCGATATGCTGGTGGCAGAAGCGATCGCTTATGAAGGTAAACCTTTAAGTCAGATGGTTAAGGAAGCGATCGCTGAAGCCGATGGGCCACTTTACAACAACCGCCTAGACTTGCACCTCACAGAGGCTCATAAAACCGCCGTTATCGACTCCTTTACTAAAAACCCACCTACAGAGGTAGTAGGAATTAAAGTCAAGGAAGTCGGGCGTAAAGACGGTATTAAGCTGTATTTAGAAGAAGGTAGCTGGGTTTTACTGCGTCCCTCCGGTACAGAACCACTGGTGCGCGTCTACCTAGAAACCAACACTCCCGAAAAACTCACCCAAATTGCCCAAGAGTTAGAGAGTGTCATTGCTAAATTAGAGGGATAAGAATTAGCAGTTAAAAATTAAGAGTTATAAATTAACAATTCTTCACTTCTATTAACAGTTATCTCACTCCTAACTTTGCTCAAAGTATGAAAATCGCTCCTTTTTTGACATCTCTAGTTGTAGCGGTTTGGATAATCGCGATCGCAATTATTTCAGTTCAAAATGCCACACCCGTATCGTTAAAATTCTTAACATTCCAATCGATTCAAATACCAATGGGTTTAGTGCTAGCTTTTAGTGCCTGTTTAGGGTTAATTGGCATGGCACTGCTGCAACCTCTCTGGGGACTTGCTGGTATTGGCCAGGGTAATTCTCGATTAGAAGACGATGCGGAATTTTTTGTTGACGATGAAGATTTTTGAGGATTGATAGCTGTGCAGTATCAAAACATTATTACAATCGAACCAGGAAAACGAGGTGGTAAGCCTTGTATTCGAGGAATGCGAATTACTGTATACGATGTTTTATCTTATCTTGCCTCTGGCATGACCTACGAGGAATTGCTTGATGACTTTCCTTATTTGACACAAGAGGATATTTTGGCTTGCCTAAGCTATGCGGCTGATCGAGAACGGCAAATGCTAACAATGCAAGCATGAAGTTATTGTTTGACCATAACTTATCACCTCGGTTAGTTGATCGGCTGGCTGACATGTATCCAAACTCTCAGCATCTTTTTCTTATAAGCTTAGATCAAGCAGATGATCTAACTGTTTGGGAGTATGCCCGACAAAGTGGATTTACTGTTGTCACCAGAGATGCTGATTTTAATGAGTTGAGCATTTTGCGAGGATTTCCTCCGAAAGTGATTTGGATTCGTTATGGCAATTGTTCAACCAGACAGATTGAAGAGATTTTGCGATCGCATGTAGAGGATATCCAAGCTTTTGACAAAAATCCAGATTTGGGAGTTTTGACATTGTATTAGATTTGGAAATTATGGAAGCTGAGTATGATTTTAGTCAGGGCAAGCAGGAAGCGATTGAATCAACATCAACAGGCAAAACTCGAATTACAATTCGCCTAGATGATGAAGTACTAGCATGGTTTCGTGACCAAGTTCACGCAGCAGGTGGAGGAAATTACCAAACTTTGATTAACGATGCCTTGCGTGAGTACATTCAGCAGCGCCGTGAACCTTTAGAAGATACATTAAGGCGAGTATTGCGAGAGGAACTTGAGCGCATCGGAAAATGAGAATATTTGGGCTTGCCTAAGATCGAGAAAGGTTATGAACGTAACTTATAAAACAGATTTTAATTTGTGGATTGAACAGACAGCCCAACTATTGCGATCACAATAGTTGGCATGAAGTTGATGTAGAAAATCTGATTGAAGAGGTTGAAGGCTTGGGCAAAAGTGAACGGCGGAGTATTGCCAGTCAACTAACTCGCTTACTCTTGCATCTGCTCAAGTGGCAATATCAACCCCAGCGTCGCTCAGATAGTTGGCTCGATTCCATCACTGATTCTCGCACCCAAATTGAGTTGGCAATATCTTGTGTGATCGCACTCGGTCTGACACTAGAATATTAATCACAAACCGAGCAATTTATATATTTTTAGAGTTCTTTGCCCGGTGTCACTGGTATATTGAGTCCATGAAGTTTGAGTGGGATGAGCGTAAAAACCAAAGCAACATCACAAAGCATGGTTTCGACTTTGCTGATGCTTTCCGTATCTTTAATCTACCCATTCTTGTCTACCTAGATGAACGAGAGGACTATGGAGAGGATCGGTATCTCGGCATTGGACTCCTTGATGGACGAATCGTAGTAGTTATTTACACCGAGCCAGATGAAGAAATGGTTCGGATCATCTCATTAAGAAAGGCACTGTCTCACGAACGAAAACGCTATGAACAATACCTCAAAAACCGATTGGGTTAGAGTCGATGCAATGAGTGACGAAGACATCGACACCTCAGATATTCCACCATTATCAGAAGAATTTTTTGCTAAAGCACAATTGCGAATGCCCAAGTCACCTGTAACAATAACAGTTAAGGTAGATCCTGAAACATTTGCTTGGTTCAAAGAGCAGGGAGAAACTGCCGAACAGCAGATGGCTGTAGCATTAAAGATTTACGCAGAAGCACACAAAGCTTATCCAGCGTCTGAGGCGAAGTCAACCTAATATAATACTAAATTGGATGTCTTTAACCTGCGATCGCAATTATTCCAGCCTAGCATCTGGGTGTAGCAAAAGGGCAATCGCAATTATCCAAAGTTCACATAACAGCACCTAAGTTTAGCAATTTTGGGTTAGTTGTAGCTTCAGGTAATCAATGAAATCCAGAATTTCTGCATCACTGAGTTGTAGACGCGATCGCTTACCATATTTCTGCTGCAAATAATCCCTTCCCTGCTCTGGAGTCCAATTTAATTGGGCTAAATATGTGTCAGTTTTAGCTATAAAAACATCACGCGGTTCAGGCGTTTTTATATTGTCGCTTGCTTCGGATTGAGATTGATTATTATCTTGATTATAATTGTGAATTTTATTAATTTTTAAACTTACTTTTTGTCCTAAAGCTTGCCAGTCTAATTCCTTATGTCCATCCCAACTAACACCTACAGAACGGTAAGTTATTGGATCGTAAATTTTACAAAAAACCACATTACTATCTCCAGGACTAACGGCGATCGTTAGTGGATTATACAATTCTTTATAAGTAAGGGTATCTAAAGATAACAATAAACTTTTAGAAAAGAAAGAGTCGGTACCTGAACGGATAATATAAGGTTTATCTGCCAAAATATATAAATCGTTTTTTTCAACTGGCCCGAATTTAGTTTCAACCTTTTTATTAACTTCTATCTCTGTAATTACCCCAGTCAAGGCTCTTTCATAAATTGGGATGCGTTTTTCATCTTCAGCAAGCATATACCAGCAATGATCCGATTCTTTGCTGATAAAGACATATTGAGGTTTTGGGACTGCTCCAAATCCTAGTTTAACTTCCATATTTTTGATGCAGGTTTTGATAAATATATTTATTTAGCAACAAGTCATTACGATTTATACCGTTAAGCTATTAGTTGCTTATAAATATAATTCCCTACCCAGGAAGCTAATTAACATTAAGACAGTAAAAATTACGAAATTTGGTGAATCTATAACAAAGTTTCTGGATCGAGACCAAGCGCATTCAACCTTTCAATTAACATTTTCACTTTTTGTTCTGCTTCTACTCGTCGCTCTTCTTCAAAAGCTGCACGTTCTTCCGCTTCTCTAATACGTTCTTCTGGTGTGAGCAACTTTTGCCCTTCCTCGTCATACCAGTACAGCCATTCTCGGACTATACCTTGATAAATTCCTCGTTCTCGCCCAATTCCTAAACCAATTTCTGGTAGCCAAACGGGATTTCCTGACATTAAGATATATTCCCCATCAACTAGGTGATACACCTCCAAAGGTGTCTTTTTCCGGCGAAGGGGACTATACACAACATAGTACAAAATTCCTAATTCTTTGGCATAGAGTTCTTTCTTGCTGCTATGTTCTTCCCGATATATTTGAGAAACAACTTCTAGTGCTAAAGTTGGCAGCTTTTTTTCTTCCCATAGCACATAACTTAGGCGTAAGTCCTCATCAATTACACGTTTAACTCCTAAGCTGAGAAACCCATCAGGGACAATTGCTGGTTTGTCCGGGTGATAATAAATACCCATGTCAACACCAAAAAACCAATCCCAACGATCGCACCAAACTAAAGCCAGTGTCGTTTTCAGCAAGCCGGGAATTAAATTTTGGACTTCATTATCCACAGGGGTATCATTTGAGTCGGGTAACTCTTCGGAAGATGGCAAACAATGTAGCGGATTGTAGTTTAACATGAGCGGTTTTGCCAAATCTGATTCTAGATAGATTGTAAGTAATCTATGGATGTGCGATCGCAACGCCAGAATAAAGAACCATTTTTAGCCTAGGCGTAGCCCGATCTAGACATCGCCTTGTGTCTCTCTTCTCAGTATTAAAATACTTCCAAGTGTAAAATATTTACATTAGATTCATGGGTTTTCGGTACTGACTACCAGAGTGTCTAATTCACAATAGCAAAAAAGAGTGAAATATTGTTCAACTAGAACATTCCAGAAGTCGCAGGTATTCAATTTCATGGTGAATTCGGTAGCTGGGCTGATTAGCTATACCTACCAAGAGAAAAAGTTTTTTCTCAACCTTGACTCCGAAAATATGGCGTATCTGAAACTTAAATGTTAACGATCGCACTGATTTTGATAGCCCTTGGAAATAAATTATAGAAGCTTATTTTTCCCAAGCAATGCATTTATTTTTTCCAGAAACTTTTACATTAATTGATTGGTAACGTTCCTAAGAATTTCTAGATAAAGAATTGAAATTTTTAAATCAATTAGAAACCCTTGGCGAAGCTTTATTAGATTTTACTGCTATGGAAGATTTACTTAACTAGTTACAAACAAATCAATTAGCTTAAAATCCAAAACACTTGTAGAGACGGCGATTTATCGTGTCTCAAAAACCCAAGATTTTGTACAAGTAGCGCTTAACCCAAGCGTATTGGCTTAAAATCTATTTTTATGGAAATTAGAAAAAATACATCTACTCACTTCCCCCATACGGTTTTTTTAACTTAGTTCGATGCTTTATTTTTTACTTTACTGAATCAAAATTTACGAGTGAGTAACAAAAAAGGCAGGTTTTATACCTGCCTTCAAAGCAAACAGTATTACAACTAAACCAGCGATCGCAACTAATTAGCGATTGGAGGCGCACTCAAAGAAACCTTTAGTGCATCGTCTTTTTGCTGTGCTAATGTCGGCACGGAATCACGCAATCTTGCTGTCAATTGTACAGTTGTAGCGTCGTACATCTGAGTCAGCAATTTTGGATAAAAACCAATACCAATAATTGGAATTAACAAACAGGCAATGATAAATACTTCACGGGGTTCGGCATCTATCAAAGCTTGGTGAGAAACTAATTCCTCGTTCTCTTTACCGTAGAAAATTTCTCGTAACATCGACAGCAGATAAATCGGAGTTAAAATTACTCCCACTGCCATCAAGAACACCACGATAACTTTGAAGGTAGAGCTATAAGCATCGCTAGTAGCAAAGCCCACAAATACCATCAATTCTGCTACGAAACCGCTCATCCCTGGCAGTGCCAAAGAAGCCATTGAACAAGTGGTGAACATGGCGAAAATCTTCGGCATTCTCTTCGCAACACCGCCCATTTCATCCAACATCAGGGTGTGTGTGCGATCGTAAGTTGCGCCAACCAGGAAGAACAAACTCGCCCCAATTAATCCGTGGGAAACCATTTGTAACACTGCCCCACTCAATCCCAAATCGGTGAAGGAGGCAATACCAATCATCACAAAGCCCATGTGGGAAATTGAGGAGTAGGCAATTTTCCGCTTCAGGTTGCGCTGGGCAAAGGATGTCAAAGCAGCGTAGATGATATTAACTACCCCCAAAACCACCAACACTGGTGCAAAAAGAGCGTGAGCATCAGGGAGCATTTGGGCATTCATCCGAATTAAGGCGTAACCGCCCATTTTCAAGAGAATACCTGCTAATAACATGTGTACAGGGGCTGTCGCTTCACCGTGGGCATCAGGTAGCCAGGTGTGCAACGGAATAATCGGCAACTTGACGGCGTAGGCAATCAGGAAGCCAGCATAGACGGCAAGTTGGAAATTGAGGGCAAAGTCTTTTAAACCGAGCGATCGCATGTCAAACGTCACCGTATCGCCGTAAAATCCCATTGTCAGGGCAGACAGCAAAATAAACAGCGAACCGCCTGCGGTGTATAAAATAAATTTAGTCGCTGCATACTGCCGTCTTTTGCCTCCCCAAATCGACAGCAGAAAGTAGATCGGTACTAGTTCCAGTTCCCACACCAGGAAAAATAACAGCATATCCTGGACAGCGAACACGGCAATCTGACCGCCATACATAGCCAAAATCAAGAAGTAAAATAGCTTCGGCTTGAAGGTGACAGGCCAAGCTGCTAATATCGCCAGCGTGGTAATGAATCCAGTCAAAATAATTAGGGGCATAGATAAGCCATCTGCCCCTACTGACCAATTCAAATCTAGTTGGGGTACCCAGGGGTAACTCTCCACCAACTGCAAATCTGGATTGGAGAAATCATACCTAGTATAAAAAGCATAAACAATTAGTGCAAAATCGATCAGCCCTACGATGAGGGAGTACCAGCGCACTGTTTTGCCTTCTTTATCCGGGATGATGGGAATCAGTAGTGAAGCGGCTATCGGCAACAGAATAATCGTCGTCAGCCACGGAAAATTAGCTGTATTCATCACAATTCGTCTGCTATCAAAATCATGTTTGGCAAAAAGTCACTAGTTATTAAGTAACAGCTTTTTGAGGATTTCGTCTTCCTCGTTAGGTTGATTTAATTAAATTAGCAATCCCCTATTTTTTCTCTTGAGAGTCTTTTTTGATATTTGCGGATGCGGGATGTGCGTTGTGATACTCCCAGTCAAGTCAAAAATTTACCCTAAAAAGGTTGGTAAAATTATAGTTTAGGGGTGCGATGTCTACGACAAGCCGCTGACGCTCCTTCTCTGCAAGACGCTGCGCGAACGTCGCTACCGCTTCGCTAATGCGTCTACGCGTAGTCCAACCCATCGCTAAAAATACACGATGCTGTTTGGTGGTTGTTGAAAAAAGCGATTTTGTGCAAAAAAAGCATAGCACGAGGAATAACCATAATGATAATCGCACAAATTGAAAGCCATTTTCCCGGCTTGAAAGCTTTGGGACTAGAGTAAACAATTTGATTGAGTTTTTTTTAGTAAAATAGACAGGGAAAGTTGATAAAGGAAACTCGAATTATGTCATCTCCAGCGATCGCTACTGTAATTAAGATGATGGAATCTTTATCTGAAGATGTGCAAGAAAGAGTTGCAGAACATCTCCGAGAGTACCTGGAAGATTTGCAAGATGAATTGAAATGGAGTAAATCATTTAAGAAAACTCAACAACAACTCATTGCATCTGCCCAATCCGCTAAAAGAGAAATTGCAAAAGGACTTGCAAAACCAATGAACTATGAAAATTTATGAAGTCTGCAACCCTTCCTTATTTTTGGAATTAAGATTATATTATTAATTTTTTGATATTAACTGAAAAAATGGATTTTACTTTATCAAATGCGCCTGAATATGCGATCAAAAATATTGAGAGTTTACAACAAATATGGTTGGAAAGATGCGGTGCTATTGAAAACAACCAAAAAGGATCCTATAGTCGCCATTTATTATTAATTTTACACGATTTGCGTGAAGAGATACAGAATAATAAAAATAGATTTTCTCAAAATGCTTACGGAAAAAAGTTCTTTAAAATTCAATTTTCTACTTACTGTAGTTTTAAAAAAGAACAACTTGATGATCTAGACAGAATTAGACAAATCTGGACAAGAGAAGTAGATCGAGAACTATATTTCATTACTGAAGCTTTATCCGACAATAAAAGTAAATTTGAATTAGAGGATATTTTAATATTAATTCAACGTATAGAAGAAAAAATAACGTCAGAAAATAGCTTGAGGCAAGTTATTAATATTTTATACCAAAAACTACTTGAAAAAGACTTAAATTCTAATCAGATAGAATTTATTGTAGATATAATAATTATATTATTTAATTCTAAGGGAATGTTGGAGTTAGAATCAATACTAAATCATCAATTTCAAAAATTTGAAGATATAGGAACAGATCCTGAGCAAGTCCATTTATACCCTACCCTATTTGGCTCACCATCAAGAGATGCAAAATCAGTTGATGAACATAAGGAAGAACTTAGAACATATTATGATTCTTCAAGTATTAAACAGAGACTTAACTTTTTAAGAGAAATTTATTGTCTAGAGCCTCAAACTTATAAAGTTATTTTCAAGATAACAGGTGTGGAATTCAAAAACAAAATTAATATAGGCAAAGTTGAACTATATCGTCCTAAAATAGATGGAAAATACATTAAAAAAAATGAGATTATAAGCATAACTGTTGAAGATAAGTCAGATTACTGTGTTGCAGTGGATATCCGAGGTGTAGATAGTAAATTCATGAAAATTAAAGCCCAACAAATGGCTGAAAGAACAATAGCTGTTCTCTCAACACGAAAGAGGAAAGACCAGGCTATTATTTTATCAAGTGATTGGGTTATTTGTAATTCTCAAGGAGAAATTCGAGCTTTTAGCTTTAAAGGCAGGAATAAGCCAGACACTATTAGACATAACTCTATTGACTCGCAAAATAATCACCAAAGGCTTGGTCAGTGGATATCTTCTGAAGATATATGTCATCCAACTGTAGCAAAATGGCTTGCTTCTACCGACTGGTATAGACGAGCAACTGAAGCTTCACAAAGCACTGAAGAAATATTAAATTCCTGGTTTGCTGTAGAAAAGTTTTCTGAAGATTCTAAAATAATTTCTAAAAAACTTCCTGAACTATCAGATGCTCTTAAGAATAAAAAGAAGATTCTTAAAGAAAATATAGATTTATGGCTTGATGGTGAAGGTATTAGAACAGTACAGTTACTTCTTACTTTGAGTGAATTAAAATTTAATTTATATCATGAAGTAAGACAAGTTGGACGTATTTTTACGACACCTCTAACATTTCCTGAAATGGATATATCTAAGTCTATAGACCAGGATTTGCAAGACTATTTATCTGCTAATAAAGATAAAATAGATTTTTTAGAAAAATTTATAGAAAAAACTCCTGAAATAAAGAAACAATTAGATTCTAAAAACATAGTGTTGCCAGATTTAAATAAAGTCAATGAAATTTTTTATAATAATGATTATTGTGAAAAATACTTGGTTGATAAAATTATTGACCTCAAAGATGATGTTTATAACATCTATCGTATTCGCAATATGCTAGTTCATTCTAGTAGTACTACTAGTAAACTATTAGATTATTATGCAAAACGTAGCCGAGAGTATTGTCACTCTTTGTTAGATGCCATTGCATATAAAATATATCAGACTTCTAACGATGATGAAATTATGCCTTTGGAGTTTTATTTTAGAGAAATGGTAATTGATGCAAATATTGCTTTAGAGGCGGTAAAAGAAAATCAAATGGACAACTTTAGGAATTGGGCTTTATCGTAAATAATTTTAATACCTACTTTTCCGGCAAATTATACTTTTTGAATAATATATTGACCATCACTGATAGATTGATTAGGTGTCTATATGGTAGATATAATAAATATTTTCATACCTTATATAGCAATTTTAGAGCAAATAAATTTATATAGCTTGTATTAAAAAATATTGTCATATTTTCAGAGCAAACTTTCAACTCCTCTCTGTGCCTCTGCATGAGATAAAAAATAATGTAGGGGCGGACATTTGTCCACCCCGATTAAAATCAGGTAACACCAAAAACAATCACTAAGCCCAAAACCGCCCCAAACACAATCAAGGCATAGAATTGAGCGCGACCGTTTTCTAGGTACTTCAGACCTTCACCGCTAACAAGGGTGAAAAAGCCTGTGAGGTTAACAGCGCCATCAACAACGCGGAAGTCAACTTCCATAACTTGTCTAGCTACGCGACGCAAGCCGAGGACAAAAACCCGATGGTAAATTTCATCAAAGTACCACTTGTTGAGGGATAACTCGTAAAGTGGTTGGATTTTAGCAGCGATCGCAGCCGGATCAATTTTACGGCGCAAATACATCAGCGAAGCCAGGGTAATCGCAATTAAAGAAATTCCGACTGAAGCACCCGCCATGATGTAGAATTCCGTCGGATTGAACTCGGCAGCCTTTTCTATAACTTCGGAGAGAGTTTCGCTAGGAGGAAAGATAAACTCTTCAAAATAATTGGCGTAGGGAGTTCCCACCAAACCAATCAAAATCGAAGGCACAGCCAACAGTGCCAACGGCAGCGTCATTGTCCACGGCGATTCGTGGGGGGAGTCGCTGTGATGCCCGTGGGAGTCATGGGAATCATGATGCTGACTAGTTGCCGCCAATTCTCCTTTCTTCATCGCCCCAGGCCCAAAATTTGGGACTGGTTCTTCTGACTCTAATTCCAGGACAATTGTCGCCGCAGCTTTCTTGAGTTTTTCCTTGATTTTCTCGTCAGTACCCCGGAATTTGCCTTCAAATGTCATGAAATACATTCTGAACATGTAGAAAGCAGTAATACCGGCAGTTAGCCAGCCAATCATCCAGAGAAGTGGGTTAGCCTCAAAAGCTTTCCCTAAAATTTCATCTTTTGACCAGAAACCAGCAAAAGGTGGAATACCAGAAATTGCCAAGCAACCAATTAAGAAGGTAGTTGCTGTGACGGGCATGTATTTCCGTAGTCCACCCATCAAGCGCATATCTTGCGCTAAGGCGGGGTCGTGTCCAACGACACCTTCCATACCGTGAATTACGGAACCTGAACCCAAGAACAGCATCGCCTTAAAATAGGCGTGGGTCATTAGGTGGAATAGTCCAGCACTGTAGGAACCTATTCCCATTGCCATCACCATGTAACCGAGTTGGGAAATGGTGGAGTAAGCCAAGCCCTTTTTGATGTCGTTTTGGGTAATGGCAATGCTAGCCCCCAAAAACGCCGTAAACGCCCCAGTAAAGGCAATGACATTCATTGCGGCTGGAACGTCTTCAAATACTGGGTACATCCGGGCAATCAGGAAAACACCCGCCGCCACCATTGTTGCCGCGTGAATCAAGGCAGAAATGGGGGTGGGGCCTTCCATCGCATCTGGTAGCCAGACGTGGAGGGGGAATTGGGCTGATTTTGCTACTGGACCTAAGAAAACTAAAATCGCAAACAGGACAGCGAGAAAATTGCTGATCGAACCTGATTCGACAAGTTGGGCGAGGCGATCGCCCATGATATTAAAATCAAAGCTTCCTGTTGCCCAGAACAGCCCCAAAATGCCGAGTAATAGACCAAAGTCGCCCACGCGGTTGGTCACAAACGCTTTTTGAGCGGCATCTGCTGCTGACTTGCGATCGTACCAAAAACCGACCAGCAAGTAGGAACACATCCCGACCAGTTCCCAGAATATGTAAATCTGTACTAGGTTGGGGCTGACCACCAGACCTAACATTGAAGAGCCAAATAAACTGAGATAGGCGTAAAATCTTACGTAACCGGGATCGTGAGCCATGTAGCCGTCGGTGTAAACCATGACTAAGCAGGCTACCGTTGTGACAATCACCAGCATTAGGGCTGTCAGGTGGTCAATAGTGTAGCCCATGCTCAGGTGAAAATTACCTGCTGCCGCCCACTCAAAGGTGCGAAGATAAGATGCATGTCCTTGAATTTGACTCCAGAGCAAGGCAAACGACATCCCCATAGCTGCTGCCATCATGGAGATAATCACCACAGCATTAAGCTGGCGCAGGCGGTTTGTCACCTGATTCAACGAGATTAACCCTAGACCGACCAGCATTGCCCCGAGAAGAGGGAACACCGGAATCAGCCAGGCATACTGATAGATTACTTCCATCACTGACGCCTACTTTTAGAATTCTTGATTTAGCGTGTCGAAACTGTTAATAATTGTGACACACACCCTTTAGGATAAAATAACCCACCCAAGACTGATTGGGTGGGGTGTTAAGCATGGTTTTATATTTGGTCATTAGTCATTAGTCATTAGTCCCATACCCAATGACCTATGCTCCATGCCCAATATCAATATTGATTAAGCTGACCGACACTCTAAGTCCACTGTTTTTGGAGTATTGTAGATTTTCGCGTAATTGCTGTAGCTGGCTTTAATGTCTTCTAAAGCTAGACGTAAATCTTCTCTGCCGCGAAAGCCTTCCAAGCGATGGCGAACAGTGCCATTTTGAATCAGTAGTAAAGTTGGCAGTGACTTTAGCCTATAAGTAGTAGACAATTTAAAATTTTGATCGGCGTTAACTCCAACTAATTTAATTTCGTCCCCACATTGGGCTTGAAATTGCAACAACAGTGGGTGGATAATCCGACACAAGCCACACCAAGGTGCTTCAAAGTTAACTAAAACAGGAATAGGTGATTCTAAAACTTCTTGAGTAAATGTCCGTTCACTAACCGACAACACCATGACGCCTCTTGGATTATAAGGTTTTTATATCAAACTACCTATCAGTAATGAAGTGAAGGATTGGTAAGTCAGTAACTGCCGATAGATGCTTTCAGAAACCAAATCTCAGGACACAGAATAATTGGGCAAAAATTCAGCGTGTTGATGTGTCTCTGATGTAAAAAGCCACTGCGACTCTCACTGTGGCTTTTTCGGATGTTAGACTCCTGATTGCTTTGGCCGCCTGGGATTTGACTGAATCTGCCACTGACTCCCAAGGAAAGACAACGGGCCTTCAACTACCAATATAAAATCTTAAGCTGACTAAACGCACCCCCACTGATAGATGTTTGAATTTATCCTACATTGATTCGGGGCAATTGATAAGCGGAAATTTCAATCTATTTAGGATTTTCTGCTGACACTGGGGATCGCTTAAATTTCCCATTTTATTCTACCAGTTGCTTCCATCAACAGAGGGTGCGACCACCAAAGCAAAGCGATAAAAATGGCAACTCCCAAATAGGAAGGGCGGAGAAATTCCTGCCATAAGATAGATTGACGGCCGTCAATAATTGCTTTAAAGGGAATAATTGAAGTTCGTTGTTTGGCAATTTCAAAGGCTTCCCCATAGCGATCGCTCAAACGGCGATCCCCGTGCCAAACCCCAAACAAGTGATGCAACACCAATCCAATGGAAGTTACCAGGGTAAAGGTAGTACCCAGCCAGAGAGTATGGGCAACACACCAGATTATTTGTCCCACCATCTGGGGATGACGGGTAATTCGAATAATTCCTGTTTCGTAGAGATGAACTTGGGGCTTTTGAATGGCAGCAATTTCTAGTAGATTGAAGGTAGCAGGATATAAAAACAAAAACGAGATTGCTGACAGCAGCCAAACAAATTCTCGTACTCCTGGCACTCCTTGTACCTGCCAAAGTTGCAAACCATCATAGCGGTGCCCAAAAAAGTAAATAATTAATATCACAGCCAACGGGAGGCTGACTAATGCAAAAAAAATGCGATAAAGCCTTGGGCCAATATATTTTTCGGCCCTTGGACGCAAAGCAGCGCCTCCACTGTGAGCGATCGCAAAAACTATTTGTAACCCCAGTATGACAAAATGACTGGGTGTCAACCAAGAAATCAGCAGCATATAGACGGGTGAAGTAATTTAAAGAAAATTGAATTCAGTACAACCAATACCACAAAGTATTCCAAAGGAGACTTTAGTCAAGATGTTGTGCTACTGTCCTTTTCGAGTCAAGTCTTCAAGTTTAATATGCAACAAATCATACGCGGCTGATTGCTGCCAAAGTTTATTTGTTGTGTGCATCCGCTCCTTTCAATGTTTGTGGGTTGAGCCTTATGTCTGACCTTCCTTTCACTTTAGATCAGTTACGGATTTTAAAAGCGATCGCACAAGAAGGAAGCTTCAAGCGTGCCGCCGATAGTCTTTATGTCTCCCAGCCTGCCGTCAGCTTACAAGTCCAAAATCTCGAACGGCAGCTAGATGTCCCTTTATTCGACCGTGGAGGAAGACGTGCCCAATTAACTGAAGCAGGACATCTACTCCTAAATTACGGTGAGAAAATCCTCAGTCTGTGTCAAGAAACCTGCCGCGCCATTGAGGATTTACAAAATCTCCAAGGCGGTACGTTAATTGTCGGTGCTTCTCAAACCACTGGCACTTATCTTTTGCCTAGAATGATCGGAATGTTCCGACAAAAATATCCAGATGTGGCAGTGCAATTACACGTCCACTCTACTCGGCGGACTGCTTGGAGTGTAGCTAACGGACAAGTTGATCTGGCAATAATCGGCGGTGAAATTCCTGGTGAACTATCAGAATCTTTGGAAGTTCTTTCTTACGCAGAAGATGAACTAGCGCTGATTTTACCTGTCTTTCACCCCTTTGCCAAACTTGAAACAATCCAAAAAGAAGACCTATATAAATTACAATTCATTGCCTTAGATTCCCAATCGACCATCCGCAAAGTCATCGATCAAGTGCTAGGACGTTGTGAAATTGATACCAGACGTTTTAAGGTTGAAATGGAACTAAATTCCATTGAAGCAATTAAGAATGCTGTGCAATCTGGTTTAGGGGCTGCTTTTGTTTCAACAAGTGCGATCGCTAAAGAGTTACAAATGGGTGTTCTGCACCGTACCCCTATTGAAGGGGTAGTCGTCAAACGGACGCTATGGTTGATTTTTAATCCTAATCGCTATAGATCCAAGGCCGCAGAAGCCTTTAGTCAAGAAATTTTGCCCCAGTTTGCTAACCCTGGATGGAGTCAAGATGTGTTAAAATTGGCACAAAAAAACATCGTGGTAAGTACATTGGATATAGCAATACCCGCCTCCTCTGGCGAAGACTAAAATCTAGTTACTCAATTTTAAATTTAAGATTTTGGATTGATTCCATAGGAAAAGTGGGGCTTGAGATCATGAAATTAGTTGATTCATCTCTACGATTTAATTCAAGGGTATAAAGCCAATTTTTTAGATTTTGGATGGGAAATTTTTCCTTAAATCCAAAATCTAAAATCTAAAATTGGTAAGGTTATTAGTTTTTTGTTTTTTGTAAATGATCAATACTTCTCTACGAGACGCTACGCGAACGATTACGCTCAGTACAAGTGAATAATGACTAATCACGAAAATGGAAGTTTACTGTACTCGTCCACGTTGCCCACGCCCACAAAACTATTTTGCTGATTTAGATGATATTACAACCCTAAAAACAACGCAGCAAAAATACTGTACTACCTGTGGTATGCCACTACTGCTAGATGGTCGGTATGTGCCAACGAAGTTGCTGGGAAGGGGTGGATTTGGAGCAGCATTTTTGGCACGCGATCGCCGAATCCCAGGAATGCGTCAATGCGTGGTTAAGCAGTTTCAACCAGTGGGTAATTTAACCTCAACTCAACTGCAACAAGCACAGATAATGTTCGAGAGAGAGGCAGACGTTCTAGCACAACTTGGTAACGATCACGAACAAATTCCTGACTTGTTTGCCTTCTTCCCAGTGATAGTTAATAGTTCGCAATCAGGACAGGAAGACCAATTTTTTTACTTAGTACAAGAATATATTGATGGGCAAAATTTAGAAGAAGAATTAGTTCAACAAGGCAAATTTTCTGAACACCAAGTCTTAGAGGTGTTGCAAGAAATCCTGAAGGTGCTAAAGTTTGTCCACGAACGAGGCATTATCCACAGAGATATTAAACCCTCTAACATCATGCGCCGTCGTGATGGTAAGCTTTTTTTACTAGATTTTGGCGCAGTTAAGCAAGTAACAAATGTTGCACTTGGTTCTGCTGCTTCTTCCACAGGAATTTATTCTATGGGATTTGCACCGCCGGAACAGATGGCTGGGGGGCAAGTATTCCCATCTACAGACTTATACGCTTTAGCTGTAACTCTTATTACCTTGTTGACTAATCAGGAAGCAATTCAATTATTTGATGCCTATAGCAACCAGTGGAAATGGCGTGAGCAAGTAAATGTCAATTCTCGCCTTGCTGACATTTTAGATAAGATGCTGTTACCTGCTGCTAATCAGCGGTTTCAATCGGCACAGGAAGTTCTAGATGCACTTTACTCGCAGCCTCTAGCCGCTACACAGCTTAATTCACCTTCTGTAACACTTCCACCACAATCACCTAAAAGTTCTAATCCCGTCGTCTCCCAACCTCCACCAACTCAACCAGCGTTTTCTACAGTAGAATTGTTGGGTGGGGCGGCATTTAGTGGATTTGAAGGGGCATTGATAGCGATCGCCCTCTTCAGTTTAGTACAATCACCAATAGTTACTTTAAGCGTTGCATGTGTAATTTTGGGGATACTGGTATTTGCCCAAACTAGACGATGGATTGAAAAGTTCGATTTATTAATTATTCCAACAATTACTTTTGCGATTATTTTTTTCATTCCCTTTTTACAAGGGGGTCTTGGCATTCAGGCAGTGGTCATTTTATCAGTTGCAGCAGCATTGGTAGCCATTTCACTGACAGCCATATTTCGGCTTATTTATAAATTATTATCTCTCATCCTTTAAAAAGCTTCTGATGCTAATAGTCACATAATGTCTCAGAAAAACGAAACACTTAGTCTTTTCTTAGCTGTTGTTATCACCATTGGCTTAATCTTTAGTGGCTTATGGTTTTTTATGGAACGGTGGGCACAACTAAATGGAACTGCTGCTAAATCTTCGGGGACTAACAATACAGATAATCCGATAAACCAGTTTATTAGTAGTAAATGTAACGTGCCCAACCTCTTAGAAGGGACATTCAACTATGGTGGTAGCACAACTTGGGCACCCATTCGTAAAGATGTAGACTCCGTACTAGAAAGCCAGTGCCCTCGGTTTATTTTACGTTACACTCAACCTCCATCAGGTAATGCAGGATCTGGAACTGGGATTCGGATGTTGATAGACAATCAACTAGCTTTTTCTCAATCTTCTCGTTCAGTAAAGGCTGAAGAAAATGCCGAAGCTCAACAAAAAGGATTTAGTTTGAAAGAAATTCCAGTAGCGATTGATGGAATTGCGATCGCTGTCAATCACGATCTCAACATCCCTGGTTTAACTGTGGCTCAACTCAAAGACATCTACACAGGCAAAATTACTAATTGGCAACAGGTGGGTGGGTCAAATTTACCAATTAAAGCTTACTCTCGTAGCGAAGAAGCTGGGGGTACAGTAGAATTCTTTGTCGAAAATGTTCTAAATAAAGAAAAGTTTGGTGCCAATATTAATTATGTTGGCACGACCACTGAAGCAGTACGAAAAGTAGCTGCAAATCCTGGGGGAATTTATTATGCTTCTGCCCCAGAAGTTGTACCTCAGTGTATTATTAAAACCATACCACTGGGACGCACAAGCAGTCAATTAGTGCCTCCTTACCAACAACCGTTTGTATCTCCATCTCAATGTCCCAGTAAACGCAATCAATTGAATAGTCAGGCATTTCGTAGTGGAGATTATGCAATTACTCGCAATTTATTTGTAATTATTAAACAGAATGGTCAAACAGATCAGCAAGCTGGCGAAGCTTATGCAAATTGGCTTCTGACACCTCAGAGTCAAGACCTGATTGAAAAGGCTGGATTTGTCAAAATTAAATGATCAAAGCAGTTAGATTTAGCCAAATAATAAACATTTTTATTTTATTAAAATCTGTTCATGTCACAAAAGAATGAAACCGCAGTTTTAACCTTGGCTCTGTTGCTGACAGTTGGAATAGTTGGCGGTGGTGTGTGGTGGTTTACTAATGGCTCTGGAGCCAAAATAGGTAATACCCTCATTCCAGGTTCAGAAGCAGGCAAAAATCCATCCCTACAAGATCGGATTAGTTTTGGAGACAAAACTTTGACTCCAGGTGCGGTTTCTGCTGCAAAAAAAGAAGGAGTCCAGGCGATCGCTGCTAAAAGTTATGATAAAGCGATCGCTAATTTCACAGACTCCCTCAAACTCAACCGTAACGATCCAGAAGCGCTGATCTTTCTTAATAACGCCCGCATCGGATCTTCCAAGAGTTACACCATTGTAGCTTCTGTACCAGTAGGGACTGATCCCAATGCTGCTTTAGAAATTTTGCGTGGCATTGCCCAAGCACAAAATGAAATTAATACCTCTGGAGGAGTCAAAGGAGTACCGTTAAGGGTAGGGATAGCTAACGATGATGACAATCCAGAAATAGCCAAGCAAATCGCTTCCAACCTAGTCAGTAATTCAGAAGTATTAGGTATAGTTGGGCCTAATACTAGCGATTCCACCTTAGCCGCCGGTACTATTTATACTTCAGGACAACTTGTAGCAATTTCCCCTACCAGTACATCTGTAAAAATTTCTAACTTTAGCCGCTACGTTTTTCGCACGGTTCCCAGTGATTTTATGGCTGCTAGAAGTCTAGCCAACTATATGGTGAGAACCTTGCAGAAAAAAAATGCAGTGATTTTCTTTAATTCGCAAAGCAACTATAGCCAGTCTTTAAAGTCTGAGTTTGTTTCATCTGTTTCTTTAGAAGGTGGACAGGTATCCAGCGAATTTGACTTATCCAAGGCGGATTTTAGTACAGCTAAAAGTGTAGAACAAGCAACTAAGCAAGGTGCAGAAGTGTTGATGTTAGCTGCTAACACTGAAACTCTCGATAAAGCGCTGCAAGTAATTCAGATTAACCAAAAAAAGTTAACTCTGTTAGCGGGAGATGATGTTTATACCGCCAAAACTTTAGAGATTGGTAGAGAACAAGCTGTGGGGATGGTGGTGGCAGTTCCCTGGCATATTGACGGCGATCCTAAGTCAGATTTTCCCCAGAAATCGCGGCAGCTATGGGGCGGTGATGTGAGTTGGCGAAGCGCTCTCAGCTATGATGCTACAGTGGCTTTGATTGCCGCATTAAAACGCAATCCCACACGTTCTGGAGTTCAACAAGCACTCTTTTCCTCTGACTTTTCTGCCACCGGCGCTTCTGGTACAATTCGGTTTTTAGCATCAGGCGATCGCAATGCGCCAGTCCAACTTGTAAAAATTGTTCCTGGTTCTCGCTCTCGCACTGGTTATGACTTTGAGCCAGTGCGTTAATCAGCAATAAAAAATTAAAAATTAACCAATAGTTAACCTAAAAAAGCTCTCAAGATGAGAAATTGAGCTTTATAGGGAACAATATTAACGCCAACTAACAATTTATGACTTACAGAGAAGTAACAAATAATTCAAAGCAAATTTACTATATCTAGAACCCTAAGTAATTCAGAAGTTAGGATTTGTCATAATTCACTAACAAAATACCCGTTCGCCAAATACAATCTCAAGTAGCAAGCACCTATTAAGTTAAGCACTTATATTGAATGGACGTGCGGGTAATTTACTATGTCTCAAAAAAATGAAACAACTATTCTTGTTTTATCCATCCTAATCACAGCCGGGTTAATAGCTGGCGGTTTTTGGTGGTTTAGTAGAAGGTCTGGTGTTAACCTAAATTCAATTAATTCTGATGGCACTAAAACACCCCAGGCTGTATTAGAACAACCTAGTGGCAAGACTTTCGCCTCAATACAAGATGTTCCTACAGGGTTATTCAATTATGGAGGTAGTACATCTTGGGCACCGATTCGCTTGGTAGTTGATTCACCAATTCAAGCGGCGCGACCAGAGTTTCGGCTGCGTTATGTAGAACCCAGTAATGCATCTCCTGGAACTGGTACTGGCATCCAGTCACTGATAGACGGTCAGCTAGCCTTTGCCCAGTCTTCCCGACCACTTCTCGATCAGGAATTAAGCCGCGCCCAGCAGCGTGGATTCAGTTTGAAACAAATTCCTGTAGCTATTGATGGTTTAGCAGTCGCAGTTAACCCCAACCTCAAAATCTCAGGACTGACTGTAGACCAATTAAAGTCAATTTACACAGGCAAAATCAATAATTGGAGCCAGGTGGGTGGCCCCAATATCCCGATTAAGCCCTATTCTCGCCGCATTGCTGATGGCGGTACTGTAGAGCTTTTTGTCCAAGACATCTTGGGTGGTCAAGCTTTTAGCCCCAATGTGGAATTTGTCTCCACAACCACCCAAGCCTTGCAAAAATTGGCTGGTAGTTCTGGTGGTATTTACTACGCTTCTGCCCCAGAAGTGATTCCTCAATGTTCAATCAAACCCTTACCGTTGGGGCGAGCACAAGGGCAATATATTGCTCCTTACCAAGAAACATTTGTCCTCCCGTCTGAATGTCCTGGTAAACGGAACAAATTGAATATTGAGGCTTTCCAATCAGGAAAATACCCGATTACCCGAAATCTGTTTGTGGTGGTCAAACAGAATGGTCAGACTGAGCAGCAAGCAGGTGTCGCTTACGCCAACTTACTGCTGACTGAGCAGGGACAGGAATTGATTACCCAAGCTGGATTTGTCAAAATTCGCTGACACCTGCGATTACACTCAGGCAGAGTGGCGGAAATCGCCGCTCTGAACTCTGCTTTAACCAGCTCTATTAATCGATTCTGCTGGTAAACAAATTAAATTATCCCCTTGGGTGAGGATTAAGCCGCGTTGACGCAGCTTACCCATCAAGCGGGTGACGGTGACACGGGTCGAACCAATCGCGCTACCAATTTGGGCATGGGTGAGGGGGAAAGGCAGACAATAGCCGCGAATCACATCAGGATCGGTGTCGCTCATTGCTGGCTCTCCATATTCCTCAATTAACAATGTGAGAAATCCTAAGAGTCGATCAATTGTACGGCGTTGTCCCAAGGCACTCAGCCACAGCAGCTTACGCTGGTGCTGATACCTAAAGGCATCCATAACTTCACGACGGAAGTGAGGCCAGTTGTCTAGGTCATGCCAGTACATCCACAGCACCGCAGTTTGGTCAACATGGGCGTAAGCCTGGAGTGTAAATGGCGACTGAGCAACAATTTCAAATGGCTGTCCCGCTCCCACAAAACCCAAGAACGCTTCTTCTGGGGTTCTGTTAATTCGTCGAGACGTTAGCTGACTAGCTGTTGCACTAACTTGGGCAGTTCCTACCATGCGGATCGCACCCCTTTGCACCAAATATAGCAATCCAGGCCGGGCTGGAATGCGCTCATCTTTGCTAAAGGTACGGCATCGATAGTGTTCTTGAGCCCAGTCAAGAATTCGTTGCCAAGTTAAAAAAGGCCGTGATGCCTCAGAAAAGGAGGATGGAGATTGCATAGGTAACAAAGAGCGTTCGGCTGAAGACAAAGACGTGATCAAAAGGTGCAAGGAGTGTCTTTGTGTTGACGAGGCAGGCTTAACGCCTAACAGCGCCAGCCAATCCAAAGAATAGAAAGCAAATTACTCTCTACTCTTTTGTTATACTTCCTACTGTACAATGATGGTAGTAAAGTTTACTTACTATTCATCGATTATTCATCAAATTTTATCCTCTTCTCATTTTTCTTCATCTAAATTAAATTTATACCGCAAGATAGATGACAGAAAAGTAACAAATATATCTTACATGACTGTTTAAATAATATTACGTGCATTATAAATTACCAGTTAGCAACTATAAGTCAATCAAGCGGTTATTGTACAGTTATTTAATAAAATCACTAAGCATTGATACTTATAACACAGAAAATAAATGCATAAAAGATAAAAAAATTCCTCTACATAAAGATAGAGATGTAAATAGAGTTTTATATACCTCAAGTGTGTCTCTGCAACTGTCAAAATCTCAGAATCGAAAACCTATGGAGCTTGCTAGTGCGATCGCATCTGATTTATCAAGGACTTGTGGTGACGTTTTTAGAATCCAAATTGTTCCTCCTGGCTGGATACATTTTGAATTGACTCACTTGACCTTAGCGACTTGGTTACAAAGTCTTGCAGTCGGGAGTTTGGGGGAAGAGGGGGAGATGGGGAGCAGGAAGCAGGGAGCAGGGGGGAAAGAGGTAATTTTTAATTCTCCCCCTTGCCCCCTGCCCCTTGACCCTCTGTCTTTTGTGCCCAATGCCCAATCCCCAATCCCCAATTCACTATTTGCTGTTCAGCACGCCCATGCACGTTGCTGTTCGCTGGTATTGCTGGCTCACCGAGAGGGATTGATTAAACTTAAACAACCTGTTACAAATACTAGTCAAGGTTTTTGGGATGTTATTTCTCCTAACCCTCTACCTTGGCTCAACTGTGACGCAACATTACGGCTAAATCATCCAGGTGAGCGTCGTTTAATTGCCGAGTTAATACAAGTAGTAGACAACATAGAGTCCCCTGATATTAAGGGTTCTGTGAAATGGGAAAAATTAGCGCTGAATTTGAGTCAAGCTTTTGAACACTTCTGGTCTAATTGCCGGATTTGGGGCGAGGTGAAAGCTATATTACCAGAGTTAGCCCAAGCCAGACTCGGATTACTTATGGCTACTCAGTCAGTATTAAGATATGTACTAGAGGAAAAGTTGGGTGTTTTTGCGCCCTTGGAGTTATAAATCGGTAATGTCGCTTAGGCACAAATAAAAACTTTTATAATAGCTATTGACTCAATGCATCACCTCGGCTACATTAGCAGGTGTGTGAGGAGCGAACCAGCTAGGGCACCGAGACGAAACACGGCCAGTCGTCGGTGTCCTTTCTGATTTATAGGGTTTAGGCTTGAAAAAGTGTCCTCATTACAGCAAAAACTTTTCAATTGCTACTGCTGCTCCGTCTTCCTCTACACTAGGAGCTACCCACTGCGCGATCGCTTGAACTCCTTCAGGTGCGTTGCCCATAGCTACACCAAGTCCAACAGACTCTAGCATTTCTACATCATTGAAGTTATCACCAATCGCCATAACGTTGGCTATCTCTAATCCCAGTAACTCTTCGGCTAGGTAACGCACAGCAGTTCCCTTATTCACAGAGGCGTTAGTTGCTTCAAAGAAAGTAGCAACGGATGTTGTGAGATAAAGTTCAGCAGGTGTGTATTGGCGGCGCAAATTCCCCAATAACCGATCGATTAAATCTGTGTCATCAGATAAAGCGAGAATTTTTGTTGGTTCATTTGTTAAGGTTTGGCGCAAATCACCAACGGGAATCGGGATAATAGCAGAACGTTCTGCATAAATTTGGGTTTCTCTGGTTAACTCACGGACGTATAGCTGATCGTTGATGTAAAAGTGGACAGATAGAAGCGATCGCAACTCAGGCTGTTCAAAATAGTCGAGTAGCTGATGGGCCATTTCTCTGGAAATAGCCCAATGGCGATGAATTTGTTGAGTGTTCGGGTCTTGAATCCAGGCTCCCTGATAAGCCATTAATGGTAAGGTAGAGCCGATGTCTTGATGAAAGCGCAAGGCTGAACGATACATTCTACCTGTAGCGATCGCCACTGGAATCCCTTGTGCTTGGGCTGCCACAATAGCTTGCTTTACACCTGCACTGATGGTGTTAGAATGTCCTGCGATCGTGCCATCTATATCCAAAACTAGTAGTTTAATGTCTTTTGCAGCAGCCTGATAATCGGTAGATGCCAAATGAGTGGCGGATGCTTTCTGCATAATTTCCTAGATTTTAAGTTCCAGTAAGAGGTTAACAGGCTCTAGTGAGAATTTTAGATTTTAGATTTTAGATTTTAGATTGACTAATGATTCCTTGATGATACAGAGCAAGCGGATTTATTCGTGGACTCAATCGAAAATTCCCAAGCCCCCGGATTTAATGGTTAATAATCGCAACAAAAAACCCCTATTCTCAAAAAAATTGGGGTTTTTCATTTAAATTAGAGAGCCTGACGGATAGATAAGATGGAAAAAACCACTTATTTAAGAAAGTCTATGAATTTGACCCTTTGAGCCAGCTTTTTTTGCGTTGTGACAACAGACAAAGCCCAGCAATTAAACCAATTCCAAGTGTGGCAGAGGGTTCGGGTACTGATTTAATATCATAGTTATAGGTTAATTTGATACCTGCTTTGGCATAAGTATCAATATAGGAGCTAATGTTGCCCGATCCTTTAACTTCTGAGTCGGCTATAGCTGAGAACAAAAAGTCTACGTTGCCATTGCCAATAAAAGACTGCAATAATTGCGTATCAGTGAAAGACTGGATACCAGATTGTGTAGCAGTTAAGTTAGAAAGAGTCTTTCCAGATGTGCCACCATAATCACTGATGCCATCATATTTGGCAACTTGGTAACTAGAAGTATATTGTGGATTCAGTTCCAACAAAGACTGATTATTTAGTTTTAAGCTTAATTGACTGCCAAGATTTACTGTGGCTTGTCTTGCGTTTGGACTTCTATTTTCAAAACCTGCATTTCCAAGTATGTCGCCAGTAAATTCTATTGTTATGCCTTGGAGTGTGCCTAGAGATGAGTTAAATTTTTGGACGCTCAAAGGTGAGTCAATGATATCTGTAAACTCGTAATTAGTGGAAGTACTGTACGAGAGAGAAGCTGCATTAGCTGCTCCAGATGTTACAACAATACCTGCCAAAGTTGTAGCAGCAGCTAAAGTGTTCAATAGTTTTGTTGTCATAATGGAGGATACTTTTCTAAAACGAATCATTACAGGATTACTAAGTTATTTCTAACTCTGAAACTTTACTTGTAGTATTGATAAATCCACGTAACTTTATGTAAAGTTTTTATGTTCGAGTTACTTCGGCTAATATACTTTTTGATTGGTATATATAAAGTTTTGTTAAGGTAAAGAGGCTTTGGGTCGTATCATGTCGAAATACTAAGCTAGTTTTTGTTGGTCACTGAGAAGTAAGCTAGGTCAACCTAATTAAATACAAAACACTCAAAAGACAGATCCCCAACTTTTGGTTAGAAGTCGAGGATTTGGTTATTATGTGGTTACTATGTTGATACTTATGTACTTATTTTAGAGCGGTATTCCTGCCAAAAGTTGGTTCTACTGAACCTTGGTACTAAAACTATAAATACGTATATAGTTTTGCATAAACTTATACTAAAGATTGTTTGAGACTTAAAAAGTTCGCTATTGTCGTCAAAGCCAAGGTGAACGAGCATCGAAAATTGCTAACTATGTGACAAAGCTTCTGGCTAAAATAGGGCTATGTCTGAAACTTTCACTTCTGTAACTTCAACACGCCCCACGTTCATCCTTGTAGATGGACACTCTCTGGCTTATCGTTCATACTTTGCTTTCGCCAAAGGGCGAGATGGAGGACTGCGTACTAAAGCAGGGATTCCTACGAGTATATGTTTTGGTTTTGTGAAGTGCCTGCTAGAGGTAATGGCAACACAACAGCCTCAAGCAATGGCGATCGCTTTTGATTTGGGTGAGGCTACTTTTCGCCATGAAGCTGACGAGACTTATAAAGCCGATCGCAAAGAAACGCCAGAAGACTTCATTCCCGACTTAGCAAACCTGCATGAGTTGCTAAATGGCTTCAATATACCAATTTTCACTGCTCCTGGTTACGAGGCGGATGATGTTTTGGGAACCTTAGCACAGCGAGTAACTGCTGCTGGGTATAGGGTGAAGATTCTAACTGGCGATCGCGATTTATTTCAACTGATCGACTCTGACAAAGAAATCACTGTTCTGAATTTTAGTCCAGATGCCATAAAACGCTCTACAAATAGCATTACGGAATTTGAAGCAGAACAAGTAAAAGAGAAGATGGGCGTTTTACCTTCACAAATTATCGATTTCAAAGCTCTTTGTGGAGATAAATCAGATAATATTCCTGGAGTTAAAGGAATTGGAGAAAAGACAGCAGTACAGCTGCTAAATACCTATGGTTCCCTTGACAATATTTATGCTGCATTAGATGAAATTAAAGGCGCAACTCAGAAAAAACTGGCAAGTGGTAGAGAAGATGCCGATAAGTCTCGTTATTTGGCAACTATTGTTTTGGATGTTCCTATAGAAATTAATTTAGAAGATTGCAAATTAAAAGGATTTGATACAAGCGTCTTATCCCCCATTTTAGAAAAGTTAGAATTCAAGTCTTTTTTAGGGAAAATCAACGACCTTCAACAACGTTTTGGTGGCAAAGTTGAAGAAAAGCAAGAAGCCAAAACAGACGTAATTAATCCTAAATCAGAATTGAGAGATGATGAAGATAATGATTTGTGGTTTTTCAGTGCTAGCGATACAGCAGCAGTTCCACAACAATCTACTTCTCCTATTACACCACGCATCATCAACACCGAAGCCAAACTAACTGAGTTAGTGAAACTTTTACAAACATTCACCACCCCAGATATTCCCGTTGCTTGGGATACTGAAACTACCGCTTTAGAACCAAGAGATGCTGATTTAGTAGGAATTGGTTGCTGTTGGGGAATGCAACCAGATGAGGTAGCGTATATTCCTCTGGGGCATAAAACTGGAGAAAATTTGCATAAAGATTTGGTGCTAGAAGGATTACGCCCAATTCTTGAAAGCGCTGATTATCCTAAAGCTTTACAGAATGCTAAATTTGATCGCCTAGTTTTAAAGTGTCAAGGGATTAATTTGGCAGGAGTAGTGTTTGATCCCATGCTGGCAAGTTACATTCTAAATCCAGATTCAAGTCATAATTTGATGGATTTAGGGCAGCGATATTTAGGATTGATAGCAAAAAGTTACTTAGATTTAGTTCCTAAAGGCAAAACCATCGCTGATATAGATATTCCCTCCGTTGCAGATTACTGCGGTATGGATGCCTATTCTACTTTTGGCTTAGTGCCGAAATTGCGTGAAGAACTGGATAAAATTCCAACTTTGTCTAAGCTGTTAGTGGAAGTGGAACAGCCACTAGAAGCGGTTTTAGCCCAAATGGAATACACGGGTGTCCGCATTAATTCAGCTTATTTAAAAGAACTTTCGCAGCATTTAGAAACAGAGTTAGCCAGGTTAAAAGAGGAAGCAACTAAAATAGCTGGGGAAAATTTTAACTTGGGTTCTCCTAAGCAGTTGAGCCAAATATTGTTTGAAAAGTTGGGCTTAAGTACCAAACATTCTCGTAAAATTCAAACTGGCTTCTCTACAGACGCAGCCACACTAGAAAAACTCCAAGAAGATGATAAAAGTGGTTTTGTTGAGGCGATCATTGAGTATCGCACTCTATCTAAATTAAAGTCTACTTATGTTGATGCTTTACCTGCATTGGTGCGTCCAGATACCCAGAGGGTGCATACTGATTTTAATCAAGCAGCAACATCAACTGGTAGGTTATCTTCTTCTAATCCGAATTTACAAAATATCCCGATTCGTACAGCTTTTAGTCGCCAAATTCGGAAGGCCTTTTTACCTGAAGCTGGTTGGTTAATGGTGGCTGCTGATTACTCACAAATTGAATTGCGGATTTTGGCTCATTTGAGTCAAGAGCCGATATTAGTGCAAGCATATCAGCAAAATGAAGATGTTCACACTGTTACCGGGCGGTTAGTCTTTGAAAAAGAAAAGATAACCTCAGAAGAACGAGGAATAGCAAAAACTATCAATTTTGGCGTGATTTATGGAATGGGTTCTCTAAGATTTTCGCGCTCAACTGGGATAGATAAAAACATTGCCAATGAGTTCATTAAGCGGTTTAATGAACGATATCCTAAAGTTTTTGCATATTTGGAGCAAGTAAAAAAAGAAGCGATCGCTCTTGGTTATGTAGAAACTATTCTCGGTCGTCGTCGTTACTTTGATTTTACTAATAACAGTTTACGTAGATTAAAAGGCAGCAATCCAGAAGATATTGATCTGAGTAAATTGAAGAATTTGGGCCCTTATGATGCGGGTTTATTACGTTCAGCGGCTAATGCACCAATTCAAGGTTCTAACGCTGATATTATCAAAATTGCGATGGTAAGGTTGCATGAGGTTTTGAAGAACTATCAGGCGCGTTTATTGTTGCAAGTACACGATGAATTAGTGTTTGAAATTCCCCCTGATGAGTGGGAAGAATTACAACCGCAAATTAAGTCGGTGATGGAAAACGCAGTTCAGTTGAGCGTGCCTTTACTGGTAGAGGCGCGTGTTGGAGAAAATTGGATGGATACAAAGTAAGTTGAATTTGGGACTACGGATTTAGACAATTTTTAGTGAAAAATTTCAAAGGTGATCAAGAGTCAAAAATTTTGACTCTTGATTCTTGATCATTGAATAGATAATAAGCTGTTTCACATTTAAATTGCATAAACTGGGCGGGCTTTTCGGCCTACCGCACAAGAGTTATATTTAATTTGGTTATGCAAATTAGATGTTTTTTCGCTTAGTCTAAAAGTTAACCGCCACGTTTTAGTGCGGCCTCAACCTGCTGTAATTCCTTCTCTAAACGATTTTTGAGTTTTTCGGGTACGGGACGATTTGGGTAAGAACTGTAGTGTCCAGCCAGGGAATTAAGGGCTGTCCGCATAGTTGTAAATGAGCCAAGACCAGAAACAGAGTTAACTCGCTGATAGCGAGCCGAAAAGTCATTAATTTTCTGACGCGCTTCTGCTTGAACTGCTGTTTTGTCTGATGAATCTTGTGATAGATTCAGAGCCTGTCTCATCACATTGACCACAGCTAAGGTATCTTGGCGATAATCCCCAGTCAAACTATCTGGACTGCCAGTACAGCCCATTAAGCCGATAGACACAACCAAAACCAGCGCAAGCAAACGCGACCAATAGCGCTTCATATGCATTAATTAAAAGAATACGTAAATCAACGTCCATCCTATCTTGGATTGGTAACGTGGGGATCAATTTAGTGGGGAGTGGAGAGAGGATAATGGCTGTTTCATTCCCTAAAAGGCGCTGATTTACAAGCATCCTGGGCAAAAAATCAGGTAATTAAAAAATCTGATTGGACAATTATCATCGTCATGCCTTCTTTGCGAGAGGTAAGGCTGACTCTGGGCTTACTGCCTAGATTGAGAGCAACAGTTTTCGGTCTATGGAAAATAGGAGCATGAGAGTTAGAGTTATGGAATTAAAGGTTGATAGGATTTAATCAACTAAGTTTCTCTGCTTCAATTTTTGCAATTTCAACATCGTAATACATATCATCAGCCATAAAAACCCCACTCCATAACCTGCAATTATGTCTGTAGGCCAATGGACTCCTAAATATAAGCGGCTAATACCAATGGCAGCAATTAAAATAACTGTCAAACTGTAAATAAATTTGGCAAAACGAGGATAGTGAGTTGCCAATTCGTGAGCAATAAAACCATAAAGTACCATAGAACCTAGTGCATGACCGCTAGGAAAACTAAAAGATTTTTCATAAATCAATCGATGCCACAGTTCAGGGCGAGGTTTAGAAAAAAATAACTTTAGTCCTGTATTTAAAATGAATCCTCCTAAACAAGCAAGGACGAAAAATTTCGCTTCTTCTCGATAATGTTGCCACCAGAGTAATATTAGATTAACGCTAACAACGATGACTACTGTACTAGGATTACCAAGGTTGGTAATGAATAACATAAAGTTATCTAAGCTGGGATTGGCGAACTGATGTAGCCATAACAGAAAAGTCGTATCAAATCTAAAAGCTTCTCGCTCTAAAACTTCTTCAGCTATTTTTGCTAAAACGAAAAGTATTAGCAGACAACTAGCAAGTCCAAAAATACCAATTGTGGCAATTAAGCCAGTCAAACGAGGATGTATGTGACGCAACCAGAAATTAGAAATTTGTCGGAGCATACTTAAAACGTATTACTCAATTGGACGACGCACTTTTTTTTCATTTCGCACAGAAAAGAATAGCACAACTGCTAGCAGGATAAAGGCGATAGCAGAAGCATAGCCCCTTGGCAGTGATAGACCGCCATTTTTAACTGGTTTTGTCAGAAAATCTCCGAAGGTGGCTCCGAAAGGACGTGTGAAGATAAATGCGAGCCAGAATAGAAGGATATCGCTCAACTTTGTTACGTAGTGAAGGGCGATGACAACACCAATGACGGTAGCTGTCACCAATGCACCCTGGATATAACTTAGTCCCAAGTTGCTTGTGAGAAAATCACCAAAGGCTGTTCCCAAACTGTTGGAGAACACCACAGCCAGCCAATAGGTAGTCTCTGCATCTTTCTTGACAATCGGATAAACGCTCAGATCGCGATCGCGGTAATACCAGATGCTAAGAACGCTCAACAGACCGGCAACCAGAAGAAGCGATCCCAGTGCGTAGCCAAGTCCAAGAGATCGATCCATCAAGTCTGAAACTTCGGTTCCGGCTGTAGTTGTGGCGATGATGGCCACCCAATAAAGGACTGGACGATATCTGTCGGATTGAATTTGAAAAAACAGGAGAATAGCCAGAATAGCAAACGTTATAGCAAAGCCTATGTAATACCCCAGGCCAAGAGTCATTGAGATGAAGTCACCTGCCGTCTCGCCGAGCGTCGTGGCGATAATCTTCATGATCCAGAAGAAAATTGTGACTTTTGCAACTTTGTTCATTTATTTTTCACAATAAAAAATAGTAAGTCAGCGATTGCTAATCAGTCTTGTCGGTCAATCGGCAGTAAGACTGGTTTTTTCTGCTTAAGGCTTAAGTAAATAACTAGGCTTATGATTATAGAAAGAAAAAGCATACTGGTTCCGACAGTACCAAAACCAAAGCCACCATTTGTAGTAGATTGGGATAGTAAATCACCTATAGATGCTCCAAGTGGACGAGTTAAGATATAAGCTAACCAGAATGCCAAAACTGCATTCATCCACAAGTAATAATAAGTGATCGCTATGATTGCAATTGAAGCACCAAATATCAGTGCTGATTGTGCATAACCCAATCCCAAAGACTCTGCTAAGAGGTCTCCTGTTGCAGTGCCCAAGGCAAACGTAAATAAAACAGCCACCCAATAAAAAAGCTCTCTTTTAGCTGTATTGATGGAGTGCATGGCTAATGTCTTTTCGCTTGAATACCAGAGTGCAAAAACTATCAACAAGGAAACACTAAAAATTACAGTAGTTGTTACCAAACTAACTCCAAGCTCATCTACTAATCTATCAGTGATCAGTGTGCCAACGATACTTATCAAAACGACCACAAACCAGAAACTTGCTGGAACATAGCGTTTAAGCTTAAACTGATTCAACAGCACAATCAATAATACAGCGCTCATAATGTAGGATGTAATGCCTAAACCAAGGTTCAGTGTTGCTGATAGAAAATCTGCTGCGGTTTCACCTACTGTAGTTGCCAAAACCTTAATGATCCAGAAGTAAATTGTTACCTCTGGAACCCTGTTTAACATCTTATTCATGAGCTTTCTCCTTCTTGATTTTTCCGTAGAAGTGAGATTACATCACATCTTAAAGTTAGCTGTATTCTCAGAAATCACTGAGTGATTGTACTTTACACAGTAAAAGTCAAGAAATAGTCAAGATTTGATAGAAAACGGAATTTTATCTTAATCGAGGCAGTAAAAATAGCTAAAATCTCTACTTAAAAATTAATTTTACTATTTGATATTAAATTTTTTAACTAAAATCAATCTTGACTATTTCTGGACTTTTATTACCTACTGTGAAAATACAAACCCAGACTTAAAGGAATTTTTAAAGTATGAAAACTTCAACACAAATTATTTTGGCAGCAGCTTTTGTTGGTACTTTAGGACTTGCTGAATTGTCGAGAGTTGTGTCTGCAAAACAACCACAATCTTTTGTAGCAATTGCACGTCAGCATCATAGTGTTATCAAAGTTGCTGAAGCCAGTGATGGAGACGGTGAAACCAACGACGATGCACAAGAAACGGCAAAACTGCAACCGCTAGCTAAAATTACAGCACAACAAGCACAGCAAGCAGCTGAAGCATCTGTGGAAGGTAAAGCCAAAAGCGTCAAACTCGAAAATGAGGATGGCAATTTAATTTATGCTGTAGAAATTGGTCAGCAAGAAGTTACAGTAGATGCTGGTAACGGCAAAGTTCTCTATGTTGAAAATGCCAATCAACAAGATGAAAAGAATGAAGCCACTCGTCCCAAGAGTAGTATTCAAGTTAAAGAAACTAGTGATGGCGATCGCGAAACCAATGATGATGGTAAGTAGGGAACTTAAAATCACATTGTCAAGAGGTTGGTAAATGCACAGTAAAACAACTACCAACTCCTAATTGACTCGTAACACTAATTAATCCACCGTGATTTTGGGCAATAGCTTGAGCGATCGCCAGCCCTAAACCAGAACCACCTGACCAATAAGAACGAGACTGATCGGCTCGCCAAAAACGCTCAAAAACCTTGTCTATATGCTCTGGTGCAATTCCCACGCCTGTATCTTGCACATTGACATAAAGCTGGGAACCGACGCGACTAGTTTTAATTTCGACTACGCCTCTTGATGGTGTATAATAGAGTGCGTTTTCAAATAAATTAGTAAATAGTCGCGTTAATTGAACTAAATCACCTATTAGCTGAAGATTAGCAATTAATTGAAATTTAAAAGTAATTTGTTTAGCTTCAGCTTGAGGTTTATACAGTTGTATTAGGTTCTCTAATATTGAGGTTAAATTGAGAGTATCCCTATTTTGAGTAGGGACTTTCTCGGTGCGTGCTAACAATAATAAGTCTTCTGTGAGGCGAGTCATCTGGTTAGTAGCACTGGCGATCGCTTGAAACTTTTCTGCATCTTTTGGCCCTATTTCTTCTGGATATTGTAGCGGTAACTCCGCATTAATTTTGATAGCCATTAACGGACTGCGTAATTCATGGGAAGCATCAGCAGTAAACTGTTTTAATTTTTGAAAGCTCTCTTCAATAGGTTGCATTGCTTGACGAGTTAGCAAAATTCCGCCAATACCGCTAAGAAGCAAAGTTATAATAATTCCACCGCCTAATACCCAGTCTAGTTTTTGTAGAGTTTCATCAAATTCTTCTAAAGATTGGCTCACCCTTACATACCCAACAAGCTGACCATTATCATTAGCAAGAATTGGAACAGTCACTACTTGGATAGGAACTTTACCTGTCTGAATTTGTACCCTTTTGTTTGGTAAAAAAGGTAAAATTAAAACAGTTTTCCCTTGTTGGTTAATTAAATTTCCCTGAGTATCAAACCACTGTAATCCTTGATGATAAGCAATTAAGTCTTGTGGACGAAAGTCACTTTCAACCGTTAGGCGACCTTTTTCAAACTCTACATTTGCAGCCGCACCTTTTCCTATTGCTATGAGTTTATCTGTTATTTGTTCACTCAGACTCCGAGTGAAAGCAAATCTGACTGCGATCGCAAATATTCCCAGCAGCGATGCAAACACCACTAAATAAGACAATAATAAACGATATCTGATTCTTTGAAACACATTATTTTCGCTATATAATTGTTAATTATTAGATCATGGATCTCTAAAATTAATATTTTTTAAATAGTTTAATTGTGTCCTAAACGATAACCAATGCCATAAATATTTTCAATAAATTCCTCTGAACTTCCAGATGCTTTAAGTTTATTCCGCAAATTGGTAATATGAGTTTTAATACTTCCTTCACCCGAAGATTTATCAAAGTCCCACAGTTTGTCAAGAATTGCAGAACGAGTTACAACTAGATTGGGATTTCTCAAAAAATATTCTAATATCATATATTCTTTAGGAGTTAATGATATGATATTTCCTGCATAAGTAACCTGTTGAGTTGCTGGGTCTAGTTGCAAATCACCGTGGATTAAAATCTGAGGACGAATCTCTGGAGTTCTTCGAGCTAAAGCCCTGATGCGTGCTGCTAATTCTTTTAGTTCAAATGGCTTAACTAAGTAATCATCAGCACCAGCATCAAGTCCTATAATTTTATCGTCTGTTGTATCTCGTGCCGTCAGCATTAAAATCAAAACATTAGATGAAGTAGCGCGTAAACGCTTACATAAAGTAATTCCATCTAATTTAGGAAGCATTAAATCTAATAAAATTAGCTCATAGAATCCTGACTGCGACCATTCCCAGGCTGCAAAACCATCAGTTTTTATATCTACAAGATGGTGTTGTCGTCTTAAAAACTCGGCTAATGGTTTAGCAATGCGATCGTCATCTTCAACTATCAAAATTCTCATAATGCTCCACCTCTAAATTATTAGAGCTTGCTAACACCGAATCAGGATTATCTTATCTACAAGGGTAATCTTAAAATTTTTATCATATATTCTTAATCTGAACTTAATTCGATTTGATTAATGTTCCTATAAATTATTTATTTCTCTCTGAAGTCTCTGCACTTTTGCGGTTTAAAAGTAATTTATTTCATCACAGAGGCGCAGAGAACACAGAGATCAAAGCTATTCTTAACTATTAACTTTTTGATAAAGAGTGTTACGTTGTTGGTAAGGTCGTCCTAAAGAAGCGATCGCAGTTTTTAAAGTTTCCACTTCCATACATGTACCGCCCAAAGCACCCGCCATTGTGGTGATATGCTCCTCCATCAAGGTGCCACCGATATCGTTGCAACCCCAAACTAGGGCTTCGGTTGCACCTGCAAGCCCCAGTTTTACCCAACTCTGCTGATGGTTGGGAATCCAATTACCCAAGTAAATCCGCGCCACAGCGCCTAGCAGCAGCGCATCGCTTAAAATTGGTTGATCGCGTCCAACACGGCGACGTAAGGGTTTGGGCGCTTCTTGACCAACAAAGGGTAATAAAATAAACTCTGTGATCTTTGCGGGATATCCCTGGTTGATGGCGGTTTGTTGGAGCGATCGCAATTTTTCTAAATGCCCAATTTGCTGCTCGTGGGTTTCAATATGCCCAGATAACATGGTGCTAGTGGTATGTAAGCCTAATTTATGAGCGGTGCTGACAATTCCTAGCCAAGTTGCTGTATTAATCTTCTCTGGACACAATATCCGCCTTACTTCATCGTCTAATACTTCTGCTGCTGTTCCTGGCATTGAGCCAACGCCAGCATCACGCAAAGCAATAATTACATCGGCATATTCAAGTCCATCAAGTCTGGCGATAAATTCCACTTCCTGGGGAGAAAAAGCATGGAGATGAATCTGCGGAAATTCCTGTTTGATGGTTTCCACTACCTTGAGGTAATAGGGTAAAGATTTACCATTTATCTGCGCTTGCGGATTTAACCCACCCTGCATACAGATTTCTGTTGCACCCCGTCGCACTGCATCTGTTGCCTTTTCCAAAATTTGCGCCGAATCTAACCAGTATGCACCGACATCACCATCATCTCGACGGAATGCACAAAAACTACAGTGCTGCTCACAAATATTAGTAAAGTTGATGTTACGGTTAATTATGTATGTAACCATATCGCCTGCTTGGGTATGGCGGAGTGTATCGGATGTAGCACGGATTGCTGCGATCGCCTCTGGCTCAGTTTGTTGTAACAATACCACTCCCTCTTGAGGAGATAAGTCGTACCCCATCAAGGCACGCTCAAGAATTTTTTCAACAGCAATTTTTGTCAGCATTATTTCTTAATTTCTCAGTAAATTTTAATTTTATGATCTGGTAAATAATAAAATTTTACTTAATAAATACGCCAAGTTCTGGAGAATCCCAGCTAGAGAAAATTTAGGTACCTTTCTGTTCTAGCCGCCACAGCCTACTATACTGGAAAACATCGACTAGTTTGTATTTTCTCTCGAGTTGATATCTAAATTCCTTAGAAGGATTATACAGAAATACCTCACTGAAACTATTAGGGATATTTGGCAGACTTGGTTCAATTACCAATTGCATCTGCACTTTCTGATCTAGCAGATGAACGAGAGACATTAAATCGCCAATATTTAGAGAATAATTACTACTAATTAATAGTGGGTTATTAGCTTTATTGATGATGCGAGCTATTTGAGGATTAGCATGGCTGCTTTTATTCCACCACGTCTCAGCTTGAGAACTGACGGCACAAGATAGAACTCCACTGGAAATTACTACTACCATTACTACTTGCCAAAATTTGCGGGTTATTAACTTAGAAGTAATAATTTGAGATGCCAGCAAGTAAGGAACAGCTAGCTGAATGCCTACATAGCACGGGATGACATATCTAGCTCGCAGACTGACCTTACCTCCAATAATCAAATCAGGCAATATGAAAGCTAAAGCAGGTACTCCACTTAAGATAAAAACAAATAACCAAACTCGCTTTCCTACCTGACCATAAAGAAATAAGAATGAATATATTACCAAGATTAGTAGCAAGGGAATTAAAAATCGACCCCAGCGCAAAACTGGCAAATTCAAATCTCTAAAAAATGGTTCGTAGCGCCAGAAATCAGCAAATAAATAGCTAATATTGCTAATCCAACCAGAAACCAAAACTGACACAGATTGCCTGGTTTGAGTGCTGGTTGTTGTGCGTTGAATTTCAGATAAGCCGTTAATAATAGTTAAAATCCAAGGAACGAAAGCTAAAAACCCGACACTAGTTGCTATTAGATAAGCTTTAATGGTTTTGGTGAATCGAAAGCGCTCGATAGCAAATACATAAATACCGTAGGCGATCGCTAGCAACCCAGAAAACAAAAAGGTGTACAGTCCTAGTGCCACTGTTACTGCATAAATCCCCCAAAGCTTCTTGCTACCCAGTCTTATTGCTCGCAGCAGTACAGCACTCTCTAGCAAAGTAGTCACCATCCACAAACCGAACTCCCTTGCCTCTTGGGCGTACAGCACATGGAAGGGCGAGACTGTTAGAAGGGCTACGCCGATCCATGCTGTTATAGGTGACTGAAATAATTCTAAGCACAGCCAATAAATGCAAGGAAAAGCTATTAAGCTAATTATGGCTGACAAGCTTCTCGTAATCGCTACTGAATTGCCAAAAAACTGCATCCATAATCTAAGCATCACGTAATAGAGTGGAGGATGCTGGGCATCCTCCACCGCCAAAGAGTTGATTGTATTTATTAAACCTTTTTCAGAATTAGGCTGTTGATATTTTTGTATATCTCCAACAGCAAACACACGCCCATTAAACACTTTTTGAACAAATTCTGTCTTAGTGTAACCAGAAATTCTTAATGAGGTATAAGCTTCATCATGCCAGTAGACTTTTCGATCCAGATAGGCAAAGCGAAAAAATATCCCTAATATTAACAAAATAATAATTAAAAATCGTAGCCAAATCGGAGGAGAATATTTTGCAATTATTGATTGTCTGTTTATCATAAATATCGGACTATAGCGCGGATTAAAAGTTCATAAAGTCCAGTATTCGTAGTTTTTAAAGCACTTTTTTAGATGTTAATAATTAATAAATTAAAAGCCATTGCAATCATATAGATCGTAGACGAACTTTGTAATTAATTAACAATAAAATAGGCAATTAAGGTAATTTATAGTAAGGGCAGGAGCCGCTTACTATAAGCAAATTTAATTAATTTGAAATTGCGTAATTTAGTTTACTTACTTAATCCCCATTGTTATATTGATTAGCTGGAATTCTCACTAAAACATTGGATTTTACTAATTTCCCCTTGCTTGTGGTGTTCGCCGGTGCTGTATTAGTAACCCGATCGCCATACCAATGCCGACAAAGGCTGTAAAGTAGAATAAACCAATCAATCGGATATAAATTGGTGGTGCGATCGCTTTAACTTCCACTTCTTGCGCTACTTTCACTGGTGCAAATTGACGGTTAGATCCTGGTAGAGGAGTTGCTTCCACCTCGATTTTGTGGGGTGAACCATCAAAAAACTGTTCTTGCCATGTTAACTTACCTTGCTCGTCGGGAATACCTTTGTAGTCAAAGATTGTTAAATTATGTTCTGTGGCGATCGCTTTTACTTCCAACGCTACATCTGCGATCGGTTGTCCACTTGCTGTATCTTTCAGTTGTAGTGCTAAATTCGCAAGTTTTCCGACAGTTGCATTTTTATCTCCGTTAAGGCTAATTTCCAATCCCTGAGATTTCTGAGATGATGGTGCAATTACTTCGGTACTACTTGGGTGGTGTTCGCTGCCATGAGCTTCTGCAACTTCTGCACTAATATTGATAACTAATAGGGTTACTATAGCCACCACTGTTAATGCACTTAATAAAAGGCGTACTGACTGTGGCGCAATTTCTCCTTGTTGTAGTTCTTCTTGTCCGCCAATCACCCAACCACCTAACAATCCAAGTGATAGTAAAATAGCTGCAATAACCACAAAATATTTATATTTAATTGGATTTTCGTGGACATTTAGATTTAAGGTTTGCTGATATGGAGCAAAAGTATTTGTTACTAAAGGTGACACATTTACCATTAGTTGGTAGTTACCACGAATGGGTAACATCTGTTGAATTTCTAGCTTACCATCAGGTGCATTAGCATTCATTTGCAGCAATTTTGTTCCCTCAACAATAGGGAAATCTGTTGTTAGCCAAGGATTACGCGGTGGTGTTAGAATTTGTAAGCTAATTTTGGTATTTTCTAAATGTTTACCCGCAGCATCAACAGCTTGTAACGTCAGGGTAACAGGAGATTGTGGTTTTTCTGCCTCTGCTTCAAAGGGAAGAATACGTTCTAAAGGTGGGTTGGTAAAGAGTAGCACTCTGGATGTAGGAGTTTGGGAATTACCTACAAAGGAATAAAGAATTGACAATGTAATGCAAACAGCACTGATAACCCCAAAAAGTCGATATTTTTTCATAAAAACTGACGGTAAATGTGAAAATTCTGTACTTTTTACAACTTAAAGTTTAATAGCAGTAGATGAAGCTTACTCCAGATTCTTTTTATTAAGTAAAAATTCAGACACCATCAAAAATACAGTTAAGGTAATGTAGAGATGGAAAAAAGCATCTCTACATTACCTAAAAGTTATTCCAAGCAAAAACACTCGTGCGAAACCTGCGATATTTTAGCGTTGTAACTTTGTTATGTTAACTAGCAAAGTTTTTCATTCACCTAAAAAATCTTGGGATTATGATAATTTAGTGACATGCAACGCCTAATGTATGGTGACGCGCTGAGTGTGCTGTGTTATGAACCGCAGGATACGTGGAGAACAAAACAGTCCAGATAACTAAAGAAGATAGCAGCATATAAAGTGTTACCTGCACAGGCTTGGATAAGGTAATACCTGCGGTCTTGTGCAATACTGACATTTGAGAAAAAGTAGTCATTTTTGACCTCCTATAATTAATTTGGGTAATTTATCAATCAAAAGGCATGATGCCACTTGATTGGAAAAAGATATACGATCAACTTTGGATTTGACAAGTGTGTATCAAATGTATTGTGTAATTCGACTTTAGTGAATACTATACTATCCTTTGAACATCGGCTCATCAGGATGTAGAAATCTCCACATAAAATCCATACAAATAACAAAAGAATGACACATGGATTTGAATGACGGCATTTTCAAAGCTGATAACACGAAGGTAACAGATTAAAATTAAAAATCAAAAATGCTCATGTTACCAATCATCCAAAATTCCTTGAAATGTAATTTATGTTATCTCTAAGCCAATTAAATACACTACTGATCATTGATATTTGCTTGCTTGTCTCTATATCCAAGATGCTATTATACTCATTGTTTGTACTATAGGTATTGCTGAAGCAATAAGCATATCAGGAATAGGCATAAAACAGTTAGTTTTTGCTAAACATAATTTATACATAATTCAAACGTAATAATACCGTTGAAATAAAACAAGGTTGGCTAGAATTTTCAAAGACTGATTCTAGCTCGATCTAGATTTAGCAACCTAAATAACAGTTTTTAAGCACTATCAAATTATTGACAATAATTATTAATTCCTCTAAGCTTTAAAAGCAATTGCAAATCTTTTGCAATTCTTTTTTGGTGCTAACCGTAACTAAATGTCATGCCCAACAACTTCGCTCTAGGTAACGGAAAGCCTTGGAGCCGCCGTCAATTATTGAAGCTGGGCCTAGCAGGTGCTGGAGTGACTGGTACAGCTGGACTTTGGCAGATGCTAAATCTACAAAGTAAGTCAATCGTTAAAGTGCCACCATTCAATAGGTCAGCACCAGACGATGTTACTAACCCGATGAAGATGTTAAGGGATTTTGATTATGGGACGGTAAAGCAAGAAAATGGACGGACTATCCGGGAATTTCAGCTAACTGCGGGTACTTCCATCATAAAGCTCAATAGTGCTGTCTCTTACAACATCTGGGACTTAAATGGTCGCATACCAGGCCCAACGTTACGGGCGAAACAGGGCGATCGCATTAGGATACTATTTCTCAATAATGCGGCACATTCTCACTCTTTGCATTTTCATGGGGTTCATCCGGCGGAAATGGATGGTGTTCGCCCAATCAGCAATGGTAGCGCCACAATTTATGAATTTGATGCTGAACCTTATGGTGTACACCTGTACCACTGCCATATTGAACCAGTCACCCGTCACATAGCCAAGGGATTGTACGGGATGTTTATCATCGATCCACCTACTCCCCGTCCCCCGGCTGATGAGATTGTACTAGTGATGGGTGGGTATGACGTAAATGATGACAGCCATAACGATTATTATGCTTTCAATGGTCTGCCCCACTATTACATGCATAATCCCATTCGTATTTACAAAGATCAGTTGATTAGGCTGTATGTCCTCAACATCATTGAATACGATCCAGCAGTGACTTTTCATCTCCATGCCAACTTCTTTGATGTCTATCGCTATGGCATGAGTATGACTCCTAGCGAGAAAACTGATGTGACTCTATGGGTGTAGCGGAAAGGCACATCTTGGAATTTGCTTTTCGCTACCCAGGTAAGTATATGTTTCATCCCCATCAGGATGCGATCGCAGAAAACGGTTGCATGGGTCAATTTGAAGTACTTACTGAGAGCAACTCTCAAAATACTGTTAAAAAGTCTTAAATAAATAATTTGTCATTAATTTATTAAAATTTTAGTTCAACTAGTTGATAAAAACTGTCATTATATGTCAAAGTAAAGTCTACTACAACGTGTCAAACAAACTAGCTTCTACTAATAGTTTGAAATGTTTCAATTAATACTTTTTTAGTTTTGTGAGGAGCAAAAATGATAAAACTTCGTTATGTCTGTTTAACAGCAGCAGCAGCCTTAATAGTTAGCTTGAGTTCCTGTACCAGTAAACCAACCGCAGAAAATCCATCAGCACCAGTTGTTAGTACTCCAGCTACAGAGGCAGTAAGTAATAACAGTCATAGTGGTCACGGTAGCAAAGAAAAAATTAATATTAACACTGCTATTTTGTCAGAATTAGATAAGTTTGAAGCCAAACTAGGTGTTCCAGCATTATCTAACAAAATCCAGGCAGGTCGTCCTTATGGCAGCCCTGAAGATTTAGTTACTAAAAAAATAATTACTCAAGAACAGTTTGACCAAATTAAAGACCAGGTTGGTGTTCAAGAAGTGGCACTCACGGGTGAGGCAAAAGATGTTGACTACATGAGTAAGTTGGGTTTAATGAAAGGGCATCTTTTGGTAGCACGAGAACTGCTAGATCAGAATCAGCCAAAACAAGCAGAACCTCATATTGGGCATCCAGTTGAGGAGATTTACGTTGACGTAGAAGATCAACTTAATGAGCGCAAAGTCAAAGAATTTAAAACAACATTGGTAAGTTTGCAAGACTTAGTTAAATCTAGTCCAAAGGATAGCAAAGTTAAAACTAATTTTACTTCTTCAGTGCAAGCAGTTGACGGAGCGATCGCAGCTTTGCCAGAAGCTCAACGCTCAAAACCAGGATTTGTGTTACAGGTAATTAACGAACTGCTAGATTCAGCTAACTCCGAATATGGCGCTGCGATCGCAAATGGTAAAATAACCGCGCCAATTGAGTATCAAGACTCCCGTGGTTTTGTCGTTTACGCCAATGATTTATACAAAGGAATTTCTAGTCAAGTAGCTCAAGCAGATCCCGAAGCGCACAAAGCGATCGATGCTAGTTTCGCTGAACTCATAAAAGTTTGGCCCAGCGCCATCCCACCAGCAAAAGCAGTCAAAACACCTAGTGATGTCACCAAACTGGTGAAAACCATTGAGGAAAACTCTCAAAAAGTAGTCGACAAATCCAATACCCAAGCACAGCGATAACACTTTGTTTTAATGGAAAGCTGATGCGAAGGAGTTTAAAATGATGAAATCGTTAAGAGTTAGGGGTTATGAATTAAGAGTCCTGAGTTAAGAACCCCGATTTGCTAACTCTTGACTTCCAACTCCTAACTCCTAACTTCTACCTAATTACACTCCATTCGTTACTTGAACTAAGAACTGATGCAAGAACTTGACTATAAAAAGACTATCGACTTGCTAAACGCCATCATGGAATTTGAACTAGCAGGAGTAGTGCGTTATACACATTATTCTTTGATGGTGACTGGCCCTAACCGTATTCCAATTGTGGCTTTTTTCAAAGCACAGGCAAGCGAGTCTTTACTTCATGCTGAACAAGTAGGAGAAATTCTTACCGGTTTAGATGGGCATCCCTCCCTGAAAATTGCCCCAATGGAAGAAACTTACCAGCATAAAGTCAAGGATATCTTGGAAGAAAGCTTATCCCATGAAAAAAAGGCATTGGATCTGTATAAAAATCTGCTCGAAACTGTCACCAATGCTAGTATTTATCTTGAAGAATTCGCTCGCGGCATGATTGGGCAAGAAGAGATGCATAATCTCGAACTGAAAAAGATGCTACGCGATTTTAGCTAATAGTCATTAGTCATTGGTCATTAGTCATTGGTCATTGGTCATTAGTTAAAAACAAATTCAAATGACATAGACGCGCCAGCGGCTTCCCGCAGGGTAGGCCAACTGACTAATGACAAAAGACAAAAGACAAAAGACAAAGGAAAAAAGATGGATTTTAGTACTGCTCTACCTACTTTTGTAATAACGCTCCGAGAAGGAGTAGAAGCGGCCCTTGTTGTTGGGATCGTGCTAGCTTTGCTGAAAAAAGCTAAACAATCCCGACTCAACTCTTGGGTATATGCTGGTATCGCCGTTGGCATTGTTGTCAGTGCTTTTATAGGTGTGCTATTCAGTTGGCTAATTCAAATACTGGGAGCAGCGAATCCTCAATACACCTCGGTAGTTGAACCAGCCTTGGAAGGTGTATTTAGCGTATTAGCGATCGCAATGCTCAGTTGGATGCTAATCTGGATGACTAAACAAGCCAGATTCATGAAAGCTACGGTTGAAGGAGCAGTAACAGAAGCACTGACACAAAACTCAAATGCTGGCTGGGGTGTTTTTACTTTAATTTTAATTGCCGTTGTCCGCGAAGGCTTTGAAACTGTTCTGTTCGTTGCTGCTAATTTCCAACAGGGATTTATGCCAGCATTGGGTGCAATTGGTGGTTTGGTAGCAGCAACTGCCATTGGAGTGCTGCTATTTAAATGGGGTGTGAAAATTAACATCCGCCAGTTTTTCCAGGTAATGGGCGTTTTCTTAGTGTTGATTGTGGCTGGGTTAGTAGTTTCAGGCTTGAAACATTTTGACGAAGCTGTGGCGAACCTTGCTCTTAGCAGTCGTGCCACAGAAAGCCTGTGTTTCTATTACGAACGTTTTACAAGAGTACATTCTTGTATTTTGGGCCCAATGGTTTCAAATACTTCCACAATCTTGCCTGACGAACAATTTCCTGGGATTATTCTCAAATCTTTATTTGGTTACAGAGACAATCTCTATCTTGTACAAGCAGTGGGATATGTGACGTTCTTACTCACCATTGGAGGATTGTATTTCCGCAGCCTTGGGGGTGCTTATCCTGAAGGTAAAAAAAATATCCCCTTTGGTCAAAAACCAATTAGTTCTGCAAAAGATTAAAAGCACAGTCAGTTACCTCGTTTGCAGTCTCCCTCATTCCCAGTCTATGACTGGGAATCGCCTTTGGGATAGCTACGCTAATGTCGATTCAAAAATAGCTGCCTTAGTTCAAGTCACAGTTAATATTTTTGCCATTGTAATTGAATACAAATGTTTTCAAGTAATACCAATTTGAAAAAATAATGCAACAAATAAACTATTTGTAGAGACGCAATTAATGCGTCTTTAGCCAAGGATGTGTTGCAATGATTAATTGAATCGGTATAATCAAAAAAGGAAATGAGCAAAATTTTTATATTAAATGCCTTACTGTTACTTTCTCAAATACCCAATCAAGAAACAAAATTTTTAGATTTAAAAAATAAACTAGAAAAGAAAGGGTTTCAGGTAATCATTGCACTACCACCAAAGCGAGGAGCTTATGGTTTACTAAGAGAAGCTGACAAAAAAATCTGGATTAATCCCATAGTGTTTGAGTTACACATTGGGATTCAAACACTAATCCATGAAACTGTTCATGCAGCCCAGGTATGTGCCGGAAAAGGAAAAATAAAAACTTTAGGTTTAGACATTCAACCAAGCAATTATGCTCGACCATTTTTTAGACACTATACTGATGTCAAACGGCAAGATTTAGAAAAAGAAGCTTATGCAGTGCAAACTCAACCTAATAGTTTTGAATTAGCTATATCTCTTCTTCAACAACACTGTAAATAGCTAGTTTAGCAGATACAAAAGCTGAAGCACCTTTATTTAACTGCTTTGTAATACAAAGTGTTGTTGAGTAATAATATTAAGTGCAAAGAATGCTTTAAAACGCGAATTTATTAATGATTTTTTAATACAAAAAAACAATAAAAATGCTTTGCAGCAGTTTCAAATTAATTTGAATGTTGAAGTAATCATAGTAATTCTAAAATTCATGTTGTCTTACTATTGAGACACTGAAAAGCCTGTTTTATCAGGGTTTTATCTAAAATCACCTCCGATAAATGCATCCTTTATTGATTGTTATCCCAGTATCGAGCTAAGTGCCCTATGCTGCAAATAATACTTGCTTAAGCTGCTGACAAGCCTTTTCAATTGCATCTATACTACCTGGATTCACCAAACCAAAATAATCAAACACATAAACTCGATTATTTTTAGTTGCTTGTAGTTGCTGCCAAAAAGCTTCCTTTTTCAGTGAATCTAAAAGTGCTGCTTCTGAATTCCCTTGTGGGGGATTAACCAAAATTATTACCTCTGGATTTGCTTCTAAAACTTTCTCAGCAGAAAGCGTCACATAACCACCAATTGGACTTTTTCCTTGTAAATCTGCTGCTATATTTTTCGCCTGAAATTTTGCCAACAAATCCCCTGCCCAACTATTTTTATTCGGCGCTAAGATTGGTTGACGACTAACCAGCGCTAGAGTAGAAAAACCTTGAGTTGGCTTTTCTGGCAAGAAAGTTTTATAACGATTTAACAAAGGCAGAGGATCAGCATCAATTGATTTAGCAAGAGTTTTAGTAAGTTCTTCTAGAGATTCCCAGTTATTCACCTTAGTGAGAAAGGTGTTAATTCCTAGCTGCTGAAGTTTTTGAATTGGGATGTTAGAAAAACCTTCTGCACCAATAACTAAATCTGGTTTGAGTGCTACTATTTTCTCTAAATTGGGTGGGCTTTGTCCTTCACTAACACGGGGAATATCTTTGAATTTTGAGTCATTTTTAAATAATTTGCTACCAGTGATTCCGACAATTTTTGTGGAATTAAGTCGAGAGATGATATCAGCAGAAAGAGAAGAAAGAGCAACAACTCTTTTTACCGATCCTGTTGGTAGTTGTTGAGAATTTGCGTTTATCGTCTCAGTAGGGTTTGTGACTTTTATTTGTGACTGCTGAGTGGTTGCAGTCGTGCAAGCAGCTAAAACTATACTCATCAAAAGTGCTAAAGCAGATAAGAGCCAACGACGATGCATATTAAAATTCCTTCTGGGGTAAGAATTGTATAAGAAGCATACTCAGCAACACATTCAAAAATCGTCAATGTAGCTTTTAGCAATATAGCTATAAAGTACCAAACTGGATCGACGAAGCCAGAGATTGAAAAGATGTGGCTAATGGCAACAACTAAAAGTCAAGCTATTCTTGCTTCAAAAAAACTACTGATTTTGGCAGATTTTGACTAACTAAGGTAGAGGCGGAATCTACCCAATAGTAGACTAGGCTTGCTTTGTATTCAGATGTTTTATACTTCCTTATATGCGTTTATGTCTTTATAAAAAAATGCGGCAACACAAATAGGGCTTAGGCAGTCTTGAAAAAATAGGTTTTAAACCCTTGCTGCTTACTTATATAATTCGATACACGTTACCTACAATTATCTAAATTGGGGTCGATGATTATTGTGTCCATCTACTGGTAGATATGTCTAACCATCCTTTAAGCGTTGCAAGATCAACATTATTTTGGCGGCGTATATTTGCTGTTCTTTTCACTACTAGTTCGTTGCTCCCTAACTTTGGAACCGAACCAGCAAGCGCGCAAGTAACCCAATATTGTCAGTTATCATCGCCGGCGGCGAAAGAAAAAGAAAACTTACGTTTATCAGCTCTTAAAGGCAATCAAGATGCCCAAACCCGCTACCAAAACTTAATAAAAAAACAGGCACAGGAATTACAGGAGTGCCGCACTCGGACTTGGCCACAAATCCAAGCTGTCTGGTTACGCTTGTATCCTTGTGACATTCAGCCAGGAATAGTTGACCAGATTATGGATCGGATTGTCAACCGTGGCTATAACCAAGTGTATGTGGAAGTATTTTATGACGGGCAGGCATTATTACCAGCAAAAGCTAACCCGACAGCTTGGCCTTCTGTAATTCGCACTCCAGGGACAGAAAACGCTGACTTACTCGCCACAGCAATTCAAAAAGGCCGGCAACGTGGTTTGAAGGTCTACGCCTGGATGTTTACTAACAATTTCGGCTATACTTACGCCCAGCGACGAGATAGAGAAAGTGCGATCGCTCGAAATGGCAAAGGTCAAACGAGCCTATATGTGGTAGATAACGGCTCTCAAGTATTTATCGACCCCTACAACTCGCAAGCAAAAAGCGACTACTACCAATTAGTAAAAGAAGTTTTGCGCCGTCGTCCAGATGGCTTGCTATTAGACTATGTGCGCTATCCGCGCCAAGCAGGAAGTGATTCCATCGCCACCAAAGTTTCAGATTTATGGCTATTTAGTCCTGCAATTCAAGAAGCTTTATTTAAACGGGCACTGAATTATAAAGGACTGGACTTAATTCGACGCTATTTGAGCAAGGGATATGTCACCGCCGGAGATATCGCGGAAATCGATCAACTTTATCCCCAGGAAGGGGAACCGCTTTGGCAAGGACGCATTCCTCCACCAGCGCAAAAATCAATTCTGTCTGCAACCGACAGACAACCACTTTTGCAATGGGAATTGTGGCAGCTAGCAGTTGCTCACGCCATGCAAGGAATTCTAGATTTTGTCAATATAGCCAGTTACCCAGCAAAGCAGCAAGGTGTTTCCACGGGAGTAGTGTTTTTCCCTGATGGCAACCAAACTGTAGGACAAGGGTATGATTCTCGCTTACAACCTTGGGATCGCTTCCCCACTACATTAGAGTGGCATCCCATGTCTTATGGGAATTGCGGTAATGTCACTTGTATTGTGGCGCAAGTGAAACGGGTTTTGAGTATGACAAAACCAGGTACAAAAGTGATTCCAGCTTTAGCTGGCAAATGGGGAGAATCGGTCAGTAATCGTCCATCCCTTGAAGTGCAAATGCAGGCACTCCGACAATTTGCGCCCCAACTGAAGGGAGTTAGCCATTTTGCCTATTCTTGGCAATATCCTGAAAATGATAACGATCGCAAATTTTGCCGCATTCGGTAAATAACATAATTCAAGAGGGGCTAAATGTCCCGCTACCGCTAACAGAATTCAGAAGGAAAATTTCCCTCATTTACCTTATTCCCACTAATTGATTCTGAATTCTGGAGCTTCTTCAACTAACTTAAAGCCAAATCTTCTGGTGTATTACAGTTAAACAGCATTTCGGGTTCTGCAAAAGGCAAAACTTCCACAGGATATTGCCGCAGCCATTGCTGAAACGATCGCCCCTCTTGATTGATAAACTCTAAAAGTTGTGGCAAACAGCGACGGCGATAGAAACCACACAGAGGTTCCCACCCTTTGGGATTATGAGCTAAAGCTGCGATCGCATTATCCCCCACGCTATCAAGTCTAGTTACCCAATCTTGCAACACCTCAACCCGCAACCTCGGCAAATCGCAAGCTAGCAATAATACCCATTCTGTTTGCACTTCGGCTAGTCCTTGGGCAAAACCGACTAAAGGCCCGTGGAATATAGATTCTCCAGATAAAGGTACTTCTCGGATAAATTGGCAACCAGGCAAAAGCAAATCTTGATAGCGTTCTGGCCAGGGAGTTACTACATAAACAGCCTCAGTACAGCTTTCAGCAATCCCACAAACTCGCTGTAACAACGGCACTCCTTGAATGGGAATCAAGGCTTTATCTTGACCCATCCGAGAACTTTTACCGCCTGCTAATACAATTGCTGTTAATTCGCTTCTGGTCGTCATTGCCTCATGCCCCATACTTCGACTCCGCTCAGTACAAGTGCCCAATGCCCATCATCCCCGATTTTGACTTTTCTCTACTTGCTGCAATAAATGCTCTACGCTTTCTGCTGGTGCAAGACACTTCAAACCTTGGCAAACTAAGCCAACGCTTCCCTCTGGTAAATCAGATGTTACGGCAAATACAGCCGTTGGTAGAAACTTGGGGATCAGCGAGTTTATTTGCTCAGTGGTGCTACGAATCAAGGTAGAATTACGATACCAATCCAAAGCTGTAAACAAGCTGGGACAAGCTTGGGGAGCGCGATGCATTACACTCTTAAAAGCTTTCAAACCAAGTTCCGCTAAATCCAAATAATCTAGATTATCGGTGAGTAAAGCGAGACGGACAAGATTAGCGATCGCAATTCCATTGGCTGATGGTGTCGCATTATCAGCATAGCTACGTTCTCTAACAATTAAATCTTGACTAGAATCGCTTGATGTGTTAAAGTAACCACCTAATTCCACACTCCAGAGAAATTCGGTAAATTCATCTTGAATAGCGATCGCATTTTCTAACCATTGCTTATGCTCAGGATTGGAAGCTTGTAAATCTAGCAGAGCTTTAACAAAGAAAGCATAATCTTCAGACTGGGCTAAAACAGTTGGTTCTCCTTGATAGTTGAGTCGCTGGAAACGCCCATCAACAAACTGATTTTCCAAGATAAAATTCGCTGCTCGTGCTGCTAATTCCAAATATAGTGGTTGTTGGAAAACCCCAGCAGCCTTAGCCAGCCCGGAAATCATCAAGCTATTCCAGGCGACAATCATCTTCGTATCTGTCACCGAGGGAATGCGACCTGGCCAATTAGTGGTTTTTGCTTCTTGGTTGTTACAAGCCGGGGGAAAAGTTTCTAGCAACTCAGAACTAACGCCATAGCGAGCGGTAAACAGCTTGCTCAGTGAGGTTTCTAGCGTTGCACTCAGTTTGCCAGAATTCCTTCTTTGTAAAACATTACGTCCTTCAAAGTTGCCGTTAGGGGTAACAGTAAATTGTTGTTGTAATTCCGTTAATTCTTCAGGCGTTAACAGTTGTTGGACTTCGCTGTAACTCCAAACATAAAAAGCTCCTTCTTCTGGTTCTACCGCCGTGGGTTCAGTAAAGCTGTCGGCATCTTGAGAAGCATAGAAGTAACCTTCCGGTGCGGTCATTTCTCGCTTTAGCCATTGTACAGTAACAGCAACTGCTCTCTCAAACGCTGGTTCCTGTACTCCTGCACTCCATAGATTTGCTATATACTCCACAATCTGTCCATTGTCGTAGAGCATCTTTTCAAAATGCGGTACTGTCCAAGTCGGGTCAACAGTATAGCGATGAAAACCACCACCTACATGGTCATAAATGCCTCCCAGCGCTAAGTCTAGTCCTCGCTGGGTACAAACTTGCTTGCCATCATAACGAGATTCAAAATTAAATCGAGTTCCCCGCAGTGCTAATTCTGTATAAGGAATCATCGGAAAGCTATTACCAGATTGACCAGGAGTAATTACACCTGTGCTGGTTTCCCAACCTTGGCGGAGTAATTCACGGTCTTCAAGCTCATCTGTTGTACCATCTTGCAACACCGCAGACGTGAGCAGAGACTCAATAATTAAGGCTTTGCGTTGCTGTAATTCTGCTTTTTCGGTATCGTAATAACGGCGAAGGGCTTGCAACACCTGCAAAAATCCAGGACGACCATAGCGTGGGTCTACAGGGAAATAAGTCCCAGCGTAAAACGGCACTAAATCTTCTGGAGAAAGAAAAATATTCAAAGGCCAACCCCCTTGACCGCTCATCATCTGCAAAGCTTGCATATAGATGCTATCGAGGTCAGGTCTTTCTTCCCTGTCTACTTTGATGGGAAGATAATTAGCATTCATGTAGTCAGCGATCGCACTATCAGAAAAAGCTTCGCCTTCCATGACAGTACACCAATGGCAACTAGAGTAGCCAATGGAAAGAAAAATCGGTTTATTTTGCGCCCTTGCAGTTGCAAGCGCTTCGTCACACCAAGGCCACCAATCAATGGGGTTTTCGGCGTGTTTGCGGAGATAGAGGCTCTTAGCTTCAGCAAGGCGATTAGTCATGATCAAATGCAAATAGTTGCCTTCTTTGCTCAGTCTACCTTGTTCCCAAGACTGTTAACCTAGACAGCTATGTATATGCAAGATAATCCTACAAGCGACTTACCCCTTGGGTAGGAGGTAGTAGTGCATGTCTTTAAATCGCCGACACCTGTGTAAGTTGTGAAATATTTTTACTGAAAAGATCGCAATAGCAAGCTGACAATATTTGGTGGCGTTTCTGGCACAGGTGATGCTGTCTTTGACTGAATTAAAGCATTTGGGCTAAGTCCTGCTATCAGGTGGAGCAAGAAGGTGATGATGGCGGCTTGTATAAGTTTTTCCAGCATGGCACGTCTCTCTCTGAGTGGATAGCATTTCAATTAGGACTGGTTATTCTGAATACACCTCGTACTATCGATTTACCGAATCTAACAAAAATAACTTGATAATTGCTGAGGGAAATCCTAAAAAAATGTTTAAAATGTTACAGAAATTTAACACAAGTCCCTAAGCAAGTTTGATTTCGGTTATCGGTTTAATGACTACATCGCCAAAGTTATCTAGCAAAGGTCGAGATGATGAAATTGGCGATAATTAGAGTTTTTTGATTTGTTCTTCCCTGCATGGGATATTCTCTTAGACAGCTTTTGCGGCTAAAAAGTGCCCTTAGAGGTTGAAAAAGAGGCAAGGGAGCAGGGAGCAGGCTTGCCGTGAGCGTAGCCGAACGGGGGCAGAGGGCAGGTGGTCACTGAGCGTAGCCGAAGTGGAGCAAGGGAAAATGTTGAAGCAGGCAACAGAAGCAATTCATTTATAAGATTCGACCCCGGATGAATTGAAACCACTGAAGTTTCGTACCCTGCGGGAAGCTGACGCAACAGTGTTCTTGTGTTAAAACCTTTCCCTGGTTGGTCGTGGCAGGAAACAGATAGCGCCGGCGGCAAGCGAGTCTGCGAACGCGTTGCGTCTCGTAGAGAGCGTCGGGCAGTTTTCCTCATGGCTCCTGCTTTTCTTGATAAAGGTTGAAGTTATTTGCGTGAGAACAGTAGAGATAAACCCCAGTTTCGTGCTGTCACCGATAAAATGTATTTAAAGTAGCCACAAACACGCTTCCATGATTCCTATCGTTATTGAACAATCGGGTCGAGGTGAACGCGCCTTTGACATCTACTCACGGCTGTTACGTGAGCGCATCATCTTTTTGGGACAACAAGTTGACAACAACATTGCTAACTTGATTGTTGCCCAACTGCTGTATTTGGATGCTGAAGACCCGGAGAAGGACATTTATATGTACATCAATTCTCCCGGTGGTTCGGTGACGGCTGGTATGGGCATTTTTGACACTATGAAACATATTCGCCCTGATGTCTGTACAATTTGTACAGGATTGGCGGCGAGTATGGGCGCTTTCCTCCTCAGCGCGGGTGCTAAGGGTAAGCGGATGAGTTTACCCCATTCTCGGATTATGATTCATCAACCTCTCGGTGGCGCTCAAGGACAGGCGACTGATATTGAAATTCAGGCGCGGGAAATTCTGTACCACAAAAAGCGGCTAAATGACTATTTAGCCGACCATACAGGTCAACCAATTGAGCGCATTGCTGAAGATACTGAACGTGACTTCTTCATGTCACCAGAGGAAGCCAGGGAATACGGTTTGATTGACCAAGTGATTGACCGCCACGCTGCTGGTAGCCGTCCAGCTGTTGCTGCTGTGAATTAATAATCACGATTGGTAAATGGTGATTTACCACTTTTAATTCCCTTAAACCTCAAAAATAACCCCTCTTCATAACTGAAGAGGGGTTATTTGAGTTCAAAACTTGATTTAGAAGTTGCAAATCAAAATCCTGCGCTTGGATCTGGCTGAGATTGCAGGTATTTGAGAAATTCGTACAATTCTTCTTCAGTTAGCAAAGTACGTCCCCGTTTACCGTAGGTTTTAATCAGATGCTCCCGTCCCTGTTCTGGTGTCCATCCTAAGCGGTGCATTGCGACATTTATATTAGCAATTAGATCCGACAAATCTGCTGGTTGAGTTTTCTTTTTTCTCCTTCCTGTTCCTGTCAGAGGGACTACATCCTCTTTCATCCAACATAATCGTTCGATTTCAGCATTAATTTCCCCCTGCTGTTGTGTCCAACATAACTGTTCGGTGTCAACATCAATTTTGGCAGTCACAACTTCATCTAACGGTTGAGATTCAAGATATTGAAGGAATTCTAGTAATTCTACTTCTGTCAGTAAAGTACGCGATCGCTTACTATAAGTTTTTTTGAGATGCTCTCGCCCCTGGCCTATTGTCCAGCCTAATCGCTGCATCTCAACATCTGTTTGAGCAATTACTTTAGCAAAATTTACAGGTTCCATAACTTCGTCACTGTTCTAACAGCCTGCATCATTTGTCATTTGTGATTGTTAAGGACAAAGGACAAATGACAAATGACAAATCAAAATCCCGCTATTGGGTCAGGCTGCGATTGGAGGTATTTAAGGAATCCGTGTAATTCTTCTTCAGTTAGCAAAGTACGTCCCCGTTTACCGTAGGTTTTAATCAGATGCTCCCGTCCCTGTTCTGGTGTCCAGTTTAAACGTTGAAGTTCGACATCTGTTTTTGCAATCACATCCGATAAATCCACGGGTTCAGCTTTCTTCTTTCTCTTTCCTGTCACTGACGGGGTAGGGGCATCCTCTTGAGGGCTGTAACTCCGAGGTGTAAATGGTGTGACATTATTAGCAGAAATTGCTGGAAAGGTTTGATTTTCTGGCTCGTTATTAAACGTTATTTCTAAGTTTTCAACTGGAGGATCAAATTCTAGCTCCCGGTTGGTAGTCACAGGAAAGTTTTGACTTAAATCTTGGCTATAGTTATCGCTTGGTAAAGGCGCAGTACTACTGTATTCGTACTGTTCGTTACTGGTTGTTACTACTTGTGGTTTGATGTTGCGGACTTTGGAAGGCGGTATAGATATTTCTTTGTCGCTAACCGCTGGCCATTGACTACCTACAAAATCCCCAGCTTTCGTAGAAGAATAAGTAGATTCACTCAATCCACCTTTGGTATTCAAGGAGGGATTTAGCTGCGCTGGAGAAATTGAATTTGAGCTAAATTCCACTGATTCTGGTGGCGAATTTGTAATACCCAAAACTATCAACGCCCTAGTTCTGGCCTGGTCTTCTGCTGCTTCTACTGTTTCTGCTGCTGCCATACCCGTCGCACGGGTTACACCTTCAATTTGCACGCTTGCCCGGACAATATATTTTCCTTGAAAAATTTGCACTAATTCAGAAATCAAGCTGCCGTTGGGATACAAGCTCTGGAATTGAGCCAACATAATACTACTACCAATCTAAATCTTTTGGGACTTGGGATTGGGGACTGGGATAGGGGAAAGAATTGTTTTAATCCTCATCCCTAATACCCAATCCCCAGTCCCTTTTAATGCTTTGTCTAGTGTCCCAATTGTAGCAGTAGCTGTTTTTTGACGAAATTTTTGGCTAGTGCTAACTTATCTGGGTAGTCTTGCCTGCAATGCTATACTGATTACCCAACTAGATATCTAGAACTATTTTTTGGAAGTGCGCTCTAAATCTACAATAATGGAGATAAGGTTCGCCCTCACTGCTAATTAAGCTGCTCACCTAATTGTTACCGATTCTACATGTGGGAAAATTGGGTTCACCGGCAGTTCCTGCTAGTTAAAAATCAGATTCTAATGGCGTAAAATTACCTTCACTCTAGACAATCAAACACCTGTAGTTTCCACGCCACTTGCTCCACTTGGGGAAACCCCAGATGCTCGTACCTCGCTAAGGCTGCGCTAAGACGGGGGCTGCCTCACCGCAGTGGCTCCCCTGCATAGCGCTTTTGGGCAGTATGGATTCTCTAAACCCAACTTCTCAAAAACCCGTCGCGTAATTCACTAGCGGGGCTAAATTGCAAAATCAGGCGTGCAATCTTAAGTTTGGTTAGGTGAAGTGACTTGAACGCAGATGAATTCTGAGAGCATCGTGCAGTGAGAAGTTCGTAGATGCCCAGAGTTGTCCGTGGGTAGGCTTCCTTTGCTCGGAACTGCCGGAGTAGTTTCCCACTCTTGCTGGGTTGGGTTTCCTTTCCTTAGAACTTAGGAAGCCTTGCCTCTGGGCAATTCGTTTCCAGCTTGTTTCTGTAAGCCGTGAGGGTATACAGGAATGAACCAGATTAACAAATGATGTTTTGACCAAAGGTCGGTTCACTGCATGGAATTTTCAATCGCTACACTCCTTGCCAATTTCACCGATGATAAATTGGTAGCTCGGAAGGTTTTAGAAAAGAAACTTGGCTGTGAAGATGAAAAAAGTTTACAAAAACTTCACATTGCCTTAGATGTTCTTGAAAAAATCGGTATTTTGGTCAAAGAACGGGGCAAATACCGTCGTGTTTCAGAAGAGGGAATAATCGAGGCAAAACTCCGTTGTTCTAGTAAAGGCTTTTGCTTTGCTATTCAAGATGTGGAAGGAGCCGAGGATATTTACATCCGCGAAAGTCATTTGAGTAATGCTTGGAATGGCGATCGCGTTTTGGTTAGAGTTCTCAAAGAAGGCAGCCGCCGTCGCTCTCCTGAAGGAGAGGTGAAGCTGATTCTAGAACGTTCCAACCACACGTTACTGGCACGAATTAAGCAGGTGGAAACTGGTTTCCGGGCTGTGCCTTTAGACGATCGATTGCTGTTTGAACTCAAGATCCAACCTAACGAGGTAAAGTTGGAAGAAGCGATCGACCACCTTGTTCATGTGGAAGTTTTGCGTTACCCGTTGGCACAATATCCTCCCCTTGGTCGAGTGGTGCAAATCCTCGGTAGCGATGCCGAAGCTGCTGCTGATATAGATTTAGTTACTTGCAAACACGACCTTTCCCGGACTTTTCCCGATCATGTTCTCGAAGCAGCCGCCAAGTTACCCAAAAAGCTACTCAAAGCAGACCTAAAAAATCGCTTGGATTTGCGTAATTTGTTTACTCTCACCATTGAAGGAGTAAATGGCGATACCAAAGTTATAGAAAACGCTTTTAGTTTAGAAAAAAACTTAGCCGGAAATTGGCTTTTAGGCGTTCATATCACTGATGTTTCTCACTATGTCCAACCTGATGAAGCCCTAGATAGAGAAGCACTCAAACGGGGTAAATCAGTGTATCTGGGAGAATTAGTACTGCCAATTTTGCCCCCAGTTGTGGCAGAACGCTGTTCTTTAATACCTGGGAGCGATCGCTTAACTATCTCTTTTTTAATTACCATTGATCCCCAATCTGGAGAAGTGTTGGAGTGGGAAATTCAACCCAGCGTCATCAACGTAGAGACTGCACTGACTACAGAACAAGCTCAAGCAATTCTTACAGGTGAATCTCAAGTTCAATCCCCACAGGTCGTCCAAATACTGCAAGACCTCCAAGCCTTACAAACAGGCGTGAAACAGGTACGGTTGAATCGTGGTAGCCTCCAGTTGAATCTGCCGCCCAGCCAAAACGCCTACTATGATGAGGGGATTCTCGGCGCTGTGGTGGTGAATGATTTACCAGTGCGATCGCTACTCACGGAGTTGGTACTGTTAGTTAATCAACTGATCGCAACTCACTTAAATGCTCTTGGTGTTCCGGCTATCTGGCGAGTCCAAGGTACGCCCGATGTCGAAGATGTTCAGGAAATGCTGAAATTGGCAGTCAATTTAGGCGTTGACCTCACACTAGATCCAGAAGTCGATATTCAACCCTTAGATTATCAACATTTGACGACAGCTTTTGCCGAATCTCCCTCTGAGCAAGTTCTTACTTACTTATTGCAAGATACTCTTAAGCCTTCGGCATACAGCACCACCAAAGGATCTCACTTTGGTCTGGCACTACCGCAATATGTCCACTTTAGCGCTCCCTTGCGGCGTTACCCAGATTTGCTGATGCAGCGAGTGTATTACACGCTACTCGAAAACGGACGCGATCGCCGCAATACCCGTGTCAGAGAACGCGTTAACCTGCGCCACTCCTCCAGCCACGAGGAAATTAACTGGAACGTTTTACCCCCAGAATTGCAACAAGAACTCCAAAGCGATTTAACTAGGGTAATTGTCCAAATCAACGACCGAGAAAAAGAAGTCCAAGAAGCTGAAGCTGATTTAGCCGGACTGCAAAAAGCCCAACTGATGAAGCAACGCATCGGCCAGGTATTTCAAGGCGTGATTACTGGCGTTCAATCCTACGGTTTCTTTGTGGAAATTGAAGTACCAGCAGCCGAGGTAGAATCCAGCAGTAATCCTGGTGTGCCTTTGCGGGTAGAGGGATTGGTACACGTCAGTTCTCTCAAAGATGATTGGTATGAATATCGCGCCAGACAACAGGCACTATTTGGGCGCAAAAATCGCGCTTCTTATCGATTAGGCGATCGCGTCGCTGTCCAAGTTAAGAGTGTCGATTACTACCGTCAGCAAATTGATTTGGTAACAGTCGGCAGCGATGGTGTACCCAAAGGTTTAACTGGCAATGGTTCTAATGAGGAGCTTTCAGACCTCTACTTACCAAATGACATTGAGCCTGATGACCTAGACCCTTACTCTGAGGATGAGTAAAATCAACTAAAAGTTACGTGTCACAGAAAAGCAAACCTCTAATTTTAGGCGTATCGGGCGCATCTGGTCTGATTTACGCTGTTCGCGCGATCAAATTTTTGCTAGAAGCGGATTATAGTATTGAATTGGTTGCCTCTAAATCTACTTACATGGTTTGGCAGTCAGAACAGGAAATTCGGATGCCACCAGAGCCAACTCAACAAGAACAATTTTGGCGAGAGCAAGCTGGAGTTGCGCTTTCGGGTAAACTCCGCTGCCATCCTTGGGGTGACGTTGGAGCCGGGATTGCGAGTGGTTCCTTTGCCACTCTGGGGATGATAATTATTCCATGCAGCATGAGTACAGTAGCAAAGCTAGCGGTTGGCTTGAGTTCCGATTTACTAGAACGGGCAGCAGATGTCCAACTTAAAGAAGGGCGAAAGCTGGTCATTGTGCCTCGTGAAACGCCTTTTAGCCTCATCCACCTGCGTAACTTAACCTCTTTAGCTGAAGTTGGAGTTAGAATTGTTCCCGCGATTCCCGCCTGGTACCATAATCCCCAAACCATCGAGGATTTAGTTGATTTTGTAGTTGCCCGTGCTTTAGATCAACTAGATATTGACTGCATCCCAATTCAAAGGTGGGAAGGTCGTCGCTAACGCCCTCAGTGGACTCATCGGAAATTTCACAATAGTCCTAAAAGGGTAATGATAGAGATGGCTGATAGTGTCAGTAGTCAGTGAACAGTAATTAGTGAAGAGTAATCAGACTGATAACTGACCACTGACCACCGACAACTAACCACTGACAATTGACAATTGACAAAATTGCTATGGCTGTAATTCGCTTAATTCTATTGGTGGCGGTACTGGGAGGACTAACGCTGTTGTTAGTTCAAAATTGGTCGCCTGTCCTATCGCTAGTATTTTTGGGCGTGCGAACTCAACCATTACCACTAGCGATATGGATTTTGTTCAGTACTACCACAGGTGCTTTCACATCTATATTGATTGCTACCTTGTTTAACTTATCCAATTATTTTGTGGCAGGACAACGCCAAACTCCTGACCGCCGAAGCACAACTTCGCCTCGTGCAAAGGCAACTCAAAGAGAAGAATCTACATCTCGTGCCACTCCTCCACCATCACCTAGTAAAAAAGAAGAGCCTACTAGTGATGAATTTGATGATTGGGAGACAAATGGCAGTAGAGATGATGATTGGAACTTTGATGAAAAGTTCGAGGAAGCGCCTACCCCTAATCCTCAAACTCAACCTGCTAGAGACTCGAAAATCTACGAACGTCAATCAGAAGCCAAAAGCAGTTCTCAGTCTGGTTCAGTTTACTCCTACAGCTACCGTGAGCCCAAAAATACGGCTGTGGGAAAAACCGAATCCGTTTATGATGCCGATTACCGAGTAATCATCCCCCCTTATCAGCCACCCACTACTAATCAAGCGGATGACGATGATTGGGAATTTTTTGATGATGATGAGGATTTTGAGGATGATGATAAACGCTCCCGTCGGTAAGACATAGCTTACTATGTCTTTACTTGATGCCACACCGCTCTCTAGACTCCTGCTTGACCTTACCAGTCATGGCAGCTTCCTGCAAAGCCATGAAAGCATTAAAATCTTCCAAGTCATACCGAGTAGTCAACAGTTGTCGTAGTTGATTTTCAGCTTCCACTGTCAAATAGCCAGTTGCTAAAGCTTTTTGTACAACGTCACGAATTCGATTCATAGTTGACGCCTCATTCATCCTATATTTATTCATTCAGGCTTATTGGGGTGAAATATGCAGTAGTTTTTGTGTCGAAACTTCTTTCTTTACAAAGCTTTTTTGGGCGATCGCAGTGTATTAGTCATTATTTACACCTTTATCGGAAACATTTAATTGGGCAGGACTTGTTATAACTAGATTTTTAGACTAACCATACCGTGCTATTAGAAACACAGTATTTTGTATACTTAAAATTATGCACCAGAGTGAAAATTCGGATTATTTAGATAGACAGAAATTGTTTGGATAAAGTTTCAAACAAGCTATGTTAATTTTTTCATTAAGAAAAGCGATAGCTATACAGCAACTACCAAGTTACTTCAGGAAAATTACTACATTTTTTATAAATTTATCGTTGATTGTTTATAGTAATTTCACTGAAGAATGGTTAATTTATTGCTAAGTTACTTTCAATACATTAATAAATAGACTTGAGAGTAAAGAGAAGCGGTTATAAAAGAACATTTAAATAATTAAGGATTAAAAACTAACATAGTAGAATCCGTTTAGGGATTGAAACGGGTTTTCAAATCATTAAAGTTAAAAGTGTTACTAATTGCAATGTATCAAAATGCCTGTTAGAGATTGAAACAAAACTCTAATGCTTTCAGAAAGCCTAGGGAAAAGATTGCAATTGATCAAAATCCCTATTAGCGATTCTCTCCTTCTTATGCTCTGCTAATGAATCGCTGATTCGGTCTGCTCCAGTCAGATATTGATACTATTTCTTGGTGAGACTACGCCAAATTTTCTTTATTTGTGTCCTTTGGCAGTTGCTCATGGGGAAGACGCTTTGCGTTGGCAAAGCCCCTCTCTTTGGGAGAAGACCGCGCAGAATTTTATAGATGGGGTAAAAAGTGAGAATCTATGATTCAAGAGCAATGGACTGTAGTTAATTTGGGGTACAAACCCCCACTGATAGCGCCGGCGGCAAGCGAGTCCACGATAGCGAAGCGTTAGCGACGCAGGAGCGTCGCGTCTTGCAATTTTTAATTAATAATTTTTAATTTTTAATTGGAGCGTTCGCGCAGCGTCTCGTAGAGAAGCGACTTGACCTACGCCTTGGGCAAGCACTCTCTACGCTCCCCCAGATTACTGCCGAGGGTAACAGTCCATTTAACCCGATCTTTATTGATGCCGACAAGCCAAATAATCCCGATTACTTCAAATGGGCGCTCAAGCTTTCCCGTCCCGGTAGCCTGATCGTTGCCGATAATGTCGTGCGTAACGGAGCAGTAATTGATGCCACCAGCAGCTATCCTAGCGTTCAGGGTGTGCGTCGCTTCAATGAATTGCTTGCCTCTGAGCCACGCGTCAGCGCTACGGCAATCCAGACCGTGGGCAGCAAAGGATACGACAGCTTTGCGATCGCAATAGTAAACTAGAAAATAGCCAGAAATTGTTATTTCGTCAGTCTTGGGAACGATTTTGAGGGAACAGGTAGGCGATCGCAGCATAACCCGAAACACTTAGCAAACTAACCAAAAAAGCAGCCAAAAAAAAAGTAGACATATAGAATTCTACCCAAATGCCAAATTAACGTTATATTCCACCCAATTCCAAAATCTCGACACCCATCAAAAAACAAGATTTTGGTTAGATACTTTCAAATTAGCAATTGGGTATGACACAGCCGTGACTACCTTGTGTCAATGCCTTGTATCTCAAGGGTTTTGGCTCAACTTAAGCCAAAGGCAGAAAAAACCGAAACGTACTGCCAACTCCCAACTCGCTTTCTACCTGAATCTGACCGCCTTGTAGTTCAATCAAACGACGGGAAATAGTTAAACCAATACCAGTACCTCCCGAATGGCGATCGCGCGATTGGTCGGCTCGCCAGAAACGCTCAAACACATGAGGCAAATTTTCTGGAGCGATACCAATACCTGTATCTATAACCGCAATCCAGAGAAGAGAAGCTTCAGTCCCAACACGAATGGTAATTGAACCTTCGTTAGTGTAACGCACCGCATTACCAAGCAAATTAACCAACACCTGTTCTGTACGGTCAATATCCGCCAAGACAAGAGGTAGCACAGATGGACATTGTAAGAGCAGAACTGGCCCATCTTCCAACAATTGATCGGTGAATTTCTCCACTAACGACTCTAATAACGGACGCAGATTTACCCGTTGGATATTAATTGGCAAATAACCAGCTTCTGCCTTAGACAATTCTTGTAAATCGTTCACCAATCGCTCTAAGCGCCTAGTTTCTTTAGCTAAACGCCGATAAATTTCAGGAGACGCTTCAATTTCCCCATCAGCCAGTTCTTCCAAGTAACCACGCACAACTGTTAACGGTGTCCTTAGTTCATGAGTCATGTCTCCAATCACCTCTCGCCGCCGCGCTTCTACCCCTTCTAAACTGGCTGCCATCCGATTGAAACTCGCACCCAGTCCATTCAGCTCTGGAATATCAGACATTGGTAGTCTTGCATCCATCTGACCAGCAGCAAATTTCTGGGTGATTTGTTCCATCTCCGTCAAGCGCTGCATAATTCGTCTGGACACCCAATAACTCAATCCTCCGGCTGCCGTAGTACCGACTAAAACTGACCAAATAGTGCTTCGCCGCCAAGCAAGTTCAAATCCTGTAACCAATTCAGTCCGAACATCAATTAAGTCGAACCCCTGATTTTCTAATCGTTCCAAATGCAGCACAAATAAGCGGGGGGAAGAGATTTTGCTAATGCTCACCAGACTAGCTACCCCCACGATCATTACTACTAAGTGGGAGAAAAATAGGCGCGTTCTCAGCCCCATCTTCATAACATTTACGCTACCGGAGGATCTTCAAATTTATAGCCCACCCCAACAACCGTTTTAATAAAAGTAGGACTTGCCGAATCAGGCTCAATCTTTTTTCGCAACCTAGCTACATGAGTATCAACCACTCGCTCATCGCCGAAAAAGTTATCTCCCCAAAGTTTATCAATTAGTTGAGTGCGATTCCAAACTCGACCAGGATTACTAACAAAAGTGGTTAGTAAGTTAAATTCCAGGGTAGTTAAGTCCAAAACTTCAGGTTGCTGAGAATTCATCTGACGGCTAGCAGTGCGCTGGTCTACATCAACGATAAAGTGTTGAGTACGATTGACTTGATTCTGTCCCCCTTGGCGGAGGCTACGCCGTAATAATGCCCGCACCCTAGCTATCAACTCTCTAGGGCTAAAGGGTTTTACCATGTAATCATCAGCACCAGTAGATAGACCAATCACGCGATCGATTTCCTCACCCTTAGCTGTAAGCATTAAAATGTAAGGATCTTTTGTACCCGGTTTCTGGCGAATTCTGGCGCAAACTTCCAACCCATCCAAACCAGGAATCATTAAATCTAGAATGATTAAATCAGGTGGTTGCTCCTGAAACATTCGTAAAGCATTTATCCCATCACGACTGATGCGACAAAAAAATCCTTCTTTTTCTAAAGATAATTGGATTAAATGAGCAATTTCTGGCTCATCTTCAACTATTAAAATATCCATTTTAATTAATCACAAAACTGGGAGCAGACAAGGGGTAAAATCCCCTTGTTACAAAATAGATAAACTTCCGCCAGAGTGGATTAAAGGTTTGAATTTGACGGTGTGCGATAACTATAGCCAAGATTAGAATCTTTTTGAATGTGTGCTTTAATACTATCGAGGTCAATGAAGCAGTCAGCAACATCAATCAAGCTTTCACTAGTAGTAGTTTGTAGACTCACCACTTCCACCCGAACTCCCATTCTGCTGACAGCGTTCACCGCATAAGCTAAGTCTCCATCGCCACTGACTAAGACCGCAGTATCATAATAAGGAGCTAGAGTTATCATATCTACAGCAATTTCTACGTTCAGATTTGATTTTTTGAAATTTTCTGCTGGTTGCATGATATCTTTAGCTACTACACGATAGCCATTACGACGCATCCATAACAGAAAACCCTGTTGCTTTTCATTGCTGTTATCAACCCCAGTATAAAAGAAAGCCCGCAACAGTCTTGAACCATTGGTTAAATGACAAAGCAATTTAACGTAGTCAATTTCGATGCCCAGTTGTAAAGCTGTATGAAATAGGTTTAAGCCATCAATAAAAATAGCAACTCGACCACGATTCAAGCTATTTACAATTGAACTATCAGATGTAGTATCTTGTATTTTAGGCTCTTTACTTTTGACCGTAGTATCGCTCAAATTTTGCCCTTGCCAATGTGGTTTAGTTTTGAGTACTTTAGGTTCCTTAAATTCATTTGCTTGTTTGCTAAAATTAGTTATAATCATTGATACCTCTGATTTTAAAGATGGAAAAAGTTTTGTGTAAATTGTCTATAGTATAGTCTGTGCTAATTTATAACCCTAGCAGGTAATGGTATTAAATCAGTACATACAGATAAAGTAAAATGGTGCTAAACCAGATTCAAAGTAGACAGCCAAAGGTTTTTCAGTGTTGTTAGGGTTGGTTTGATGATATATTGCTTCTGTCCACAGATATGTTAATCTTTACCCACCAAGACAGCAAGAGTTTGGAGAAAATAAATTTTAACTGCCAGGTTAGGGGCAAGAATCCGCAAACGTCATCTATCTATTTTTATTTTACCTCTGAGTTTTAATAACCTTACAGCCAAGAAGTTGAAAGTTATCGCAATGTCAGGACGCTCAAATACTGGCAGACTGTTAATGTAATATGCAATCGCACCTCAAAAGGTAGGTTTTTTAAGGTATTTGGATAATCTTTAAAAGGCAGTTTTTATCTGAATGAGGGGATGTTCAACCTTAAATAGTCAGAAAAGGCTGATGAAAATACAAGATTCCCGACTTCTTTAAAGAAGTCGGGAATCTGAGTTTTAGTCTTTAGCCAACTTATTATTAGATGTGTAGTAAACCCTACTACCAGTATCAGGTACAAAATGACAGCTGATACATGAATTCCATAATGACTTCCAAATTGGTTCTTCCGATTTGTGGAAATACTCACCCATCACTGGTTTGATTGCCTCAGTTGCCTTCAACAAATTGTAGTGAGGGATGTTAAGGAATATATGATGAGCAACATGAGTACCGATATCGTGATGGATATGATTAACCAAACCATAATCACGGTCAATACTAGAAATTGCACCTTTCAGGAAAGTCCAATCTTCTCCACGATACCAAGGAAGTTCGGGCTCAGTGTGGTGCAAAAATGTCACCAAATCTAGCCAAACTATAAACACAAGGTAGGGGACAGCGTAATATTTCAGCAACCACATCCAACCCCATTGGTAAGTGAGAAAACCCAACAAACCTACCATGCCAATCAAAAGGACAGTGCTAGTAATAACATCCCATTTTTCCGAAGGTTTGAAAAGCGAACTACCGGGTAAAAAGTGGGAGCCTTCTTTATTAGGAGAACGCTTAAACAGATACACAGGATAGGCCAATAGAAAAACATAATATCTGCCTATCTTTTGTGCTAAAGGCATCTCCTTATATTGTGATTCGCTTACTGGATACCAGCTTTCATCGTTATCGATATTGCCAGTATTTTTGTGATGGGTTCTGTGGCTAATTCGCCAACCATGATAAGGAACAAGTATTGGTGTGTGAGAAAGATGTCCAATCAAATCATTGAGCCATTTATGCTTAGAAAAAGATTGGTGTCCGCAGTCATGGCCGACTACAAACAAAGCCCAAAACATCGTTCCTTGCATTAGCCAGAAAATCGGAAAGAAAAGCCAAGAATCCAGGTAAGAAGCAACTGCATAAAGCAGACCGATAATCAGGATATCACGAAAGAAGTAAAAAAGTGATTTTTTCACATTGGGCTGAAAGCATTCAGCAGGAATTGCAGCTTTTAAATCCTGAAGATTGAAAGGTAATTTAGTCGTATCCTCAGACTTTTCAGAGCCAAGAGGATTGTTGAACGTGATGATGTTTGATGGCACTGGATTCTTTTGATTGGATATAAATTAGAACTTTGATTAGGATGCCCACGATACTAGCGATCGCTAACACACAAAAGGAGTCATTTCTGGCAATTTATCTAAAATTTTATTCAGTAAGCAATTGCCAGATTTTATTAAAACACAGCATGATAAACGCTCTCGTTGGTTCAAGAGCGTGAGTGTAATCACAGGGCTATTTATTGCTCTGTATAATGTTCGTAATGTTCGTTGAAAGTCTTATAACCAACGTCAGTTGTGTACAGTTGACACTCGTCTGTAATCTGCTTCATTAAAGGCCAAGAAAACTGACACTCATCATGGAGATAAGGCCCCCAATTTTCTTTGATGCTGCTGTAAGCTAGCCGCAAATTATAAGAAGGGATCGCAGTGGAAATATGATGAGGGACATGAACATTGATATCGTGGCACAGGATTTCTACCCAACGCGGATAATCGCAATGAATAGTTCCAGCTAGTTGTGCTAGAGCTTCGTTCCACTTGTTCGCTGTCGCAAAAGGAACATCTGCGGCAGTATGGTGAACAATAGTAAAAGTACTCATCCAAAAATGGTAAATCATCCAGGGTACTAGCCAGAACTTGACAAATCCCCAGATACCAGTTGTGGCGACCAGAAGCGGGAAAGAGATCGCAGCAAACACAACTACTACAGCCACAGAAAGCTTAATACTGGATTGGTCTTTAGTTTTGAAGTTCCGCCAATCAAAATGCACTACAGCCCAATGTCCAATGGAACCTACCCACCATAAGCGTTTACGCATGAATAGCTTAAAAGCAGACTGCCTAGTTGTATCCCAATTTTCAAACACTTCTGGTCTGATTGGATGCCAAGCGTTGTCCTCATCCAGTTTATTGGTATGAGCATGGTGATAATTATGCTTAATGCGCCAACTGTGAAAGGGGTAAATTAACGGCATCATGAAGAAGTGCCCTACCAAATCATTTACCCAACGACGTTTGGCAAAAGACCTGTGTCCACAATCATGGCCAATTACAAAAAAACCTGTTAAAGCAGTGCCCGTGAAAATCCAAGCTAGGGGCAAAAGAAACCAAGGAGTAACGATCAGGCTGTAATAGCCCAAGGCAACTGCCAAGACACTGAGCAGTACTTGTGTCCAAGCTTTGCGACGGTTCTGCTGAAAACATTCCCGTGGAACTGTTTTGATAATATCTTTGAGCCGGAAGTTGGAATTACCAGGCTCGTCACTTAGTTTCTGGCTATTAATTATTGATGTAGTCATGGACACCTGAAAAACAACAAACTCCTACACCAAGTCACCAAAAAGTAACTTGCCGCAAAAATTCTTCACATTAGCGCTTCGGATTATAGCAACCTAACCTACACAAGCGCACCCGTAAATAGATTTTTGAGAAGTTAGTAGCTAGGAGTGATGAGTTTAGATTCTCAACTCACGCCGAATGTGAATTAGAAATGCTTCTTGTGCCATAAGGATTTCTGTGTCTACCCAAAATCAGGGTTTGAGAAATCGACGGCAAAATAAAAATTCCCAAGCCTGATTCACATTGAACGTAATTCCTAACTCCTGTAGAGACGCGATTAATCGCGTCTCTACTCCTAACTACTTTTTGCTGGGGCCAACTTTACATTAGTAGCCAGACCAACCGCCTGTAGCAATTGAACAGTCATCCAGGTTAAATCGATTTCCCACCATTCCAGCCCATGACGAGCTGAGTATTGAAAGGCATGATGGTTATTATGCCAGCCTTCACCGAAAACTAGTACGGCTACCCACCAGCAATTAGTCGATTTATCACCAGAATCATAGCTTTGATAGCCAAACTTATGAGTAGCGCTGTTCACCAACCAAGTGCAGTGGTAAACCCAGACAATGCGAACAAAAATTCCCCAGATAACGAAAGGCCAGCCACCTAGGAGCAAAAGTAATACACCTAGAGCAACCTGGATCAAAATGAAATATTTTTCTAAAAACTGATAAACTGGGTCTTCTGCAATATCTTTGGTGAAGCGAGGAACATCAGCGTGAGCTGGACAATAATGAGTCAGCCAACCCATGTGGCTCCACCAGAAGCCTTTATTAGAATCATGGGGATCGGTGTCAGTATCAGAGTTTAAATGATGAATGCGATGTGTCCCGATCCACTCAATTGGGCCTCCTTGACAGGAGAGTGTCCCGAAAAAAACCAGGAGATACTCTAGCCACTTGGGAGTTTGAAAACTGCGGTGGGTGACAAGGCGGTGAAATCCTAGAGTAACGCCTAAACCGCCAGTCACCCAGTACAGCAAGAAACCCACACCAACTGCTGTCCAGCTAAAGTTACCAGGAACAAAAGCAAATAAAGCGCCGATGTGCAGTCCAATGAAAAACAGGGTATTAACCCAGTTAATTTGAGGTTTGGTTGAGGTAGCAATTGTCATGCGATAACCTGAATTTGAATTTTCCCGCCTAGTATGTGCGATCTTAAAATCCGCATATCTATAATTTAATTTTTTTTGAACGAGGAACTGATGAACAGCTTAGAACAGCTGCGGCAAGCAGAACAGGCACTATTAGAAATTTTTTCTGGAATTGACACTCAGGTCAAGCATAATCTAAAACGAGTGCTGGATGCTTTTCGTAATCACCGTGTGGGCGCACACCACTTCGCTGGTGTAAGTGGTTATGGTCACGATGATTTAGGACGAGAAACTTTAGATAAAGTTTTTGCCGAAGTTATGGGTGCTGAAGCTGCGGCCGTGCGGGTGCAGTTCGTTTCGGGAACTCATGCGATCGCCTGTGCTTTGTTTGGTGTTCTCCGTCCTGGAGATGAGATGTTAGCAGTGGTCGGTTCTCCCTACGATACGCTTGAAGAAGTTATTGGTTTACGTGGTCAAGGTCAAGGCTCCCTTATCGAGTTTGGCATAAATTACCGCCAATTGGAGCTAACCGCAGAAGGAACTATAGATTGGCAAGCTTTAACTACTAATGTGACTGAAAACACTCGTTTAGTGTTAATTCAGCGTTCTTGTGGCTATTCTTGGCGACCTAGTTTATCAATTGCTGATATTGAAAAAATTGTCCACTTAGTCAAACAACAGAACCCAAATACTGTTTGCTTTGTAGATAACTGCTACGGCGAATTTATTGAAACAAAGGAACCTACAGCCGTAGGTGCTGATTTAATGGCAGGATCGCTGATTAAAAATCCTGGTGGCACAATTGTCAGCGCTGGCGGTTATGTCGCTGGTCGTGCCGATTTAGTGGAAGCATCTGCCTGTCGCCTCACAGCTCCTGGTATTGGTAGTTATGGCGGTGCTACTTTTGACCAAAATCGCTTGCTGTTCCAAGGCTTATTTCTAGCGCCGCAAATGGTCGGAGAGGCGATGAAAGGGACGTACTTAACTGGTTATGTATTTGACAAACTCGGTTATCCAGTGAATCCCGCCCCCCTTGCTCCCCGTGGTGATGTGATTCAGGCGATTAAACTTGGTTCTGCCGAAAAGCTAATTGCTTTCTGTAAAGCTATACAACAGCATTCTCCCATCGGTTCTTACTTAGATCCTATTCCAGATGAAATGCCGGGGTATGAGAGCAAGGTAGTGATGGCTGGGGGAACATTTATTGAAGGGAGTACTTTGGAATTATCGGCTGATGGGCCTTTGCGTGAACCCTATGTAGTTTATTGCCAGGGGGGGACTCATTGGACTCATGTAGCGATCGCATTAGAAGCTGCGATTAATGCAATAGGAAATGCTGATTAGCGATTCAGCCCATGAGGTTTATTAAGAAATTAGAAATACACGGCAGGGGTGCACAGCTAGCTGTACGCCCCTACATTACATACAATTGAAAACGGCTTGTCTCTTATGGTTTAATTTTCATCCCGTCCGTGGACTTGAGCCGGTGGACTGGTTGCTTCAACAGCTGTGAATGGTTCCAAAATTTTGTATGTGTGGCTAGCTCCTTTGGGCACAACCCAAGAACTCCCAGGCTCTAGCAAAATCATTTGCCCTTCAATATGCAATTCGGCACGACCATTAATTACATAACCAACTGTTTCATAATCGCGCGAACTTGGTTCTTTGTCTTCGCTTGGTTGTTCGTCTTCCCAAAGACGCATAGAAAGAGATTTGCCAGAAGCAAGATACTTCTGACCCAGTTTACCTTTAGGGGAATGGGTAGAATCTATTTTTTTAACGCTGGTGTCGCTCATAATTACCTTACGGTTTAAGTACAACTTTGATGCAGTTATCTTTCTTGTGCTTAAAGATTTCGTAGCCGTGGGGCGCTTGTTCTAGAGGTAAAGTATGTGTGATGATAAACGTTGGATCGATTTCACCGTTTTGGATGTGTTCTAGCAAAGGTTTTAGATACTTGTGGACATTCGTTTGTCCCATTTTGAAGGTTAATCCCTTGTTCATAGCAGCACCCATTGGGATTTTATCTAAAAAGCCACCGTAGACACCCACAAGTGATACGTGACCACCTTTAGCAGCAGACACTATTACTTGCCGTAATGCCGTCGGACGGTCTGTTTCGAGACGTACTGCTTGCTTTACCTGGTCGTAGAACGCCATAAAGTCTGTGCCGTGTGCCTCCATTCCCACTGCATCAATACAAGCATCGGGACCACGACCGCCAGTCATTTCTTTAAGTGCTTCGCCTATATTCACTTCTTCGTAGTTGAGAACTTCAGCTTTGCCGTATTCTTTAGCCATTTGCAGACGTTCGGGAATGCGGTCAAAGGCGATGACACGTTCCGCACCTAGCATATATGCGCTTTTGATGGCAAATTGTCCGACTGGGCCACAACCCCAAACGGCGACAATATCACCGGGTTTGATGTTGCAGTTCTCGGCTGCCATATATCCAGTGGGGAAAATATCTGTTAAAAATAGCACTTGCTCATCCGTTAAACCATCGGGGATTTTGAACAAGCCTACATCGGCAAAAGGTACTCTTGCATACTCTGCTTGACCACCAGCATAACCACCGAATAAATGGGAGTAGCCAAATAGACCTGCTGGCGAATGACCCATTTGCTTTTTTACCAACCAAGCATTGGGGTTAGAGTTATCGCACAGTGACCATAAATCCCGATTACAGAAAAAGCAGCTACCGCAAGATATAGTGAAAGGGACAACGACGCGATCGCCTACGTTCACATTTTTCACTGCACTTCCAAGTTCTACGACTTCCCCCATGAATTCATGACCAAGGATATCGCCCTTTTGCATGGTAGGAATGTAGCCGTCGTAAATATGCAAATCCGAACCACAAATGGCTGTGGAAGTAATTTTAACAATGGCATCGCGTGGATTGAGAATTTTGGGGTCGGGAACTGTTTCTACCCGCACATCGTTTGCTCCATGCCAGCAAACTGCTTTCATAATTATTTAGCCCTTAGTTATGATTTCTAGGTCGTTAATATCAAGATAAATACTCGATTTAGCCTGATTTTGAGACGCGATAATTATCGCGTCTCAGTAACTAATCAAATCTGGTTCAAGAATCTAGACTCAAAATTTGCTACAAGTCTAGCTTCTATCTCTGAGTTGTTTGCTAGAAGGATTTTGATAATAACCGTCTCTATCTGCACCGTATGATGAAGCTTTATCTCCGGCTCTGTTTTTTGCAGGATCAAAAAACTCTTTTGTAGCTCTAGGAGTTTTTTCATCCAAGTTCAGCTTTTCGCGGATATTATCAGCAGCGCCTTTTAATGGATTTTGGGTATTTGTTGTTTGGCTATCGTTTCTGATTTCACTTTGCCCATCGGGGATTCCTTTGTAATAAGTACCCTCTGGAGTTTTAACATCAGCTTGTGCTACATTAATGTCACTAAAAGCCTGACCTAGTAAGAACATAAATCCTACCAGGAAAACTACAATAATCTGAGAAATGCGAATATTCCGCAACCATGAAATTACTTGATTCATAAAAAACCTCAATTGCATTATGTTAGGTGTACAATTCAAAACGCTGAATGACTATTCACCATTCAGGGTTTAAGAACAACTTTGATGCAGTTGTCCTTTTTTTGTTGAAAAATGTGGTAGGCGTGGGGTGCTTGTTCTAGAGGTAATTGATGGGTGACAACGAAGGATGGATCGAGTTTTCCATCCAAAATCATCTGCAATAACAAATGCATATATTTTTGTCCATGCATTTGTCCCATCCTAAAAGTTAGACCCTTGTTGAAGGCAGCACCAAATGGGATTTTGTCTACAAAACCACCATAAACACCCATGATTGAAAGAGTCCCGCCTTTACGACAGGCAACCATCATTTCCCGCAGAACGTGGGGACGGTCGGTTTCCAATCTGAGCTTTTGTTTTGTCTGGTCGTAGAAGTCTTCTAAACCAACGCCGTGTGCTTCTAAACCAACAGCATCGATGCAAGCATCGGGGCCACGACCACCAGTCATCTCTTTCAACGCTTCGCCAGCATTAACTTCTTCGTAGTTAATCACTTCTGCTTTGGCAAACTTTTTCGCCATTTCCAGGCGTTCGGGAAAGCGATCGATTGCGATCACTTTTTCGGCTCCCATCATGTAGGCGCTAATCATGGCAAACTGTCCAACAGCACCGCAACCCCAAACCGCTACAGTATCACCCGGTTGGATATCGCATAACTCTGCACCCATATAACCGGTGGGAATAGCATCGGAGATGAATAACAACATCTCATCCGGTAAGTCTGGCGGAACTTTGACGACACCTACATCAGCAAAGGGTACACGGATATATTCTGCTTGTGCGCCTGCATAACCACCTAACATGTGGGAGTACCCATAAATGGCTGAGGTGATATTGCCAAATAATTTTTCTTCAATCCAACCTTTAGGATTGGAATTATCACACAATGACCACATATCATGTTGGCAATAATGGCAATTACCACAGCCAATGGTAGAAGGAACAACTACGCGATCGCCTATTTTTAAATTGTTGACTCCTCTGCCAACTTCCACGACTTCTCCCATAAATTCGTGACCGATAATATCACCCTGTTGCACTGTGGGGATATAGCCGCCATAAATATGTAGATCGGAGCCACAAATCGCCGTGGAAGTAATTTTAATAATTGCATCACGCGGGTTGAGAATTGTCGGGTCTGGTACCGACTGTACCCGGACATCATTAGCGCCGTTCCAGCAGACTGCTTTCATAGTTATTAGTCCTTAGTCAGTAGTCATTGGTCATTAGTAATTCATCATTGGTCATTCGCTTTAGGCAAAGGAATAATGACAATAGACAAAGAACAAATAACTAACTTCGTCCAGAAGGCTGACCTTCGGTGGTGGCAATTTCGCCTGCTTCCATTAGCATTTTGAAGCGGCGCAATTCATCACCAATTTGCTGTTCTGGTTCTTCACCAAAAAGTTTAGCTACGGTAGCTGCCAATGCTCCACCGGGGGGGTTATACTCCAAAACAACCTTGACTTCCGTGCCGCGATCGCCTGGTGCTTTTTTGAAGCGAACAAAACCAGAATTATCAACGTCTGCACCTTCCACAGAAGCCCAAGAAATAAACTCATTTTCCCGGTCTTCGAGAATATCTGCATCCCATTCTACACTGTTACCCAAGGGTGCATTGGCAATCCAGTGAGAACGCTTTTCATTGTACACATTGACAGATTTGAGATGCTTCATAAATGTGGGCAGATTTTCAAAGTTGTGCCAATAACGATAAAGTTCATCTGCTGGTTTGTTGATCGTTACTGTCTTTTCAACTTTGATGGGTTGGTTGATACCAATTGCTTCTTGTGCTTGCTGGATTGTGCTTTGCTTGGTTGCACCTTGATAAATCAAACCGCCACCTGCTAAAGCTGTCAGCGCTCCCCGCAATGAACCTTGCCTTAAACCCATCAGCACCATAGCACCACCACCAATCAGAGATGCCCAACGCTCTACTTCACTAGCTTCAGTCTGGCTGGTACTTAATTTATCGCCTGATGTTGAAGTCACTTTTTATATCTCCATCACAGTAATTACCATAGAGGCGCAAATATCCTCTTGTTTCTATCTCTGTGTTATTTGCGCCTCTGCGATAGCCGTCTAAGTTCAAAAAACTTACATTGACACTGCCGCGCCTGTAGTCGGCTTAGGAGGCTGAATCTGAGTACCTATCCGCGCCCGATACAGTTCTACTAATCGCTGTTCGTATTTCAATAAATCGTGGTAAATTTCTTTGAAAATAGCAGTTGCTACTGGGTCAGTGAACATCGCAGACAAATTCCCAATATCGCCGATACCAGTTTGCACATCACCTAAAGCAGAACGTAACTGATATATGTCATCACTTCCTGTAAAGGCAGTTTTTACTTTGGCATACTGATTAGCAATATTTGCTCCTAAAGAGGGTTTTTCACCCAAATGATGAATATAGGTTTCTAGCTTTTGAATATGCCGCTGTTTATTTGCAATTATTTCTTGAAAGACTGAGTTGACTTCCCTATCTGATTCTTTTTCCAAGTATTTCTCAAATGCTTCTAGCGAATAACGCTCACCAGCAAGGGCATTATTTAAACCTCTGGTGATATCACCTTTAGTTGAGCCACCCCAAGCATCAGCTAGCTTCCACCATTCAGCACTTGTGTCTTTCTCATTTGGTAATGCAGCATCTTTGCCACCATAACCCAAACGGCTCAAAATAGCTGTGGTAAAAATTGGCAAGTCCCCAGGTTCACGAGATGTAATCAAATTTCCGTCAACTACCACTGGCTCATCTAGATATTTTGCGCCAGCGTTAATCATGTCCTTGGCAATAGCAATAAAACCAGTGGCTTGTTTACCTTTGAGCAAGTTGCCTTCAATCAAAACTTGTGGCCCGTGGCAAACCGCAGCAACTAGTTTTCCTTGTTGTATAGCTTCTTGGACAAAGCGTACTGTGTTGATGTTGCGCCGCATTCTGTCGGGAGCCATCCCACCAGGAATTATCACAGCGTCGAATTGGGCTGCGATCGCTTCTGTTGTAGTACCATCAGCTTGAATGCTAAGTTTGCCGCGTTTACCCTTATATTTTTCATTCATTCTGGAACCAAGGACTACTACCTCTATTCCAGCTTGTTTTAGTCCATTATAAGGAACTGTAAATTCTGCATCCTCTACTGCCTGTTCAATGAGGATAGCAACTTTTTTCTTCCCAGAATGATTGTTATGGTCAGTCATAAATGTTATTGCCTGTTTATTTCTAGTATTTAACTAGTAAGAATATTCATCAATTAGGAAAGTTAAAAATCCTGAATTGTGAACTTGATTTTTTTTGAATTGCCTATTATGCAGTTAATTCACCTGTTGATGAAATAGCAAATAGTTCTTCATAATCGTGAGAGAAATAGGCGTGAAGTGTAGCAAATTGTTCGGGGCTAATAGCATTTTGCAATACAGCAAATACAGCTCGCACATGAATTACAGCAGTCGTTGGTTCAATGTTTTCTTTTTGGCTTGCACGAGCGATAAATTCCTGCAAGTTAAAGGATTGACCACTATCTCCTTCTCTGCCTCGTAAATAATTGCCTAGTTGTGGAGGCAAATTTTTAGCTAGTTCTTCTGCTTCATCACCTGCTATCCGTTCTTTTAGAGTTTCTAGCGTGGCACGGGTAGCACCTTCTGCTTCTTCACGAGAATCTGATTGAGCAAGGCTTTGTACATGTGTAATGAACTCGTTGTATTCCACTGTCTACCTCCGCTTCCCAAAATTTTTGAATGTTTTGCTATTTGACATTTAGGTAGTTAAAAGCATTAGTCTAAAATTAAAGTGGAGCAGTTTTTTATTTTTCCTATTATTAATAAAAATAGTTACGAGCGAAAATTTTGCTACTGAATAATTTCGGCTTTACAAGTTTTCACTCATAACTAAAAACTTCAACTACAAGTTGCTTGACCATGATTTCATATTTCCAATGGTATGGTGCGATCGCTAGTTTAGCTTCGTACTAAGGGGATAGATTCTTTTATTTCTAAAGCTATACATCTCTAGTAAGATAACTTAGTGATAGGAAAACGTTATTGTGAGAATGCAGAAAAAAGGCTAGTATCATGGCAGAAAAAAATCATAATGACGAAATTCAAACCAATGATTTGCCACAGGAAATTACCGAATCCTATGGTACTGGTGTGAAAGAGTTGCCAGGATACAATATTGGTGGGCGCTCAATTAGAGAAGAAAGACGTGAGTATACAGAAACTAGTCCTGAACTCACTGGTGGAGATGTTGATGCTTATTGGCAAGATGCAGATGCAGTTGGGGATGAAGCTGTTGGTGGTACTACTGCAACTCCCGATAAAAATGTAACTGAGGAGCTAGAAGCGGCAGTGGGGCTAGAAATGGCTGACTCTGAGTTTCTCCATACCAATGATATTTTAGAGGATCGTGATAGCGATCGCTGGGAGTTAGATCCGAAGTCTTCTGAAGATTATCAAGAGCGGGGAGAATAAGCTCAATAAAACAGAAGCCGTATTTCTACTGTGAATTCACAAATTTAATGTGGCTAAATAGGCAGTGCTTTTCTAAGCACTGTCACAACAAAAGGAATCATCTATCTATCGAAATATATCTCGAAAATCTCTGAATTTGGCAGCGTTGAAATTGCCAATTTTTTAATCTGCCTTTCCCAAGCATTATTCTAGCTTTTGATATAGCAATCCGCTTTGATTTCTGTTCGCGCAACGTGGTGTAGCAATAATTATTTGTGTAGCAGGCAAAAGGCAAGAAGCCTATTTGAGTTATACTGAATGTTTTCAGAAATCAAATATGAGTTTTATATTGCATTCGTATCTAAGTTTAATGATTATTTCTAAAGTGAGACTATACTTTACCCAATTTATGTTCTGCTTATAATTATTCTTCTTTCTGATTTTAATACCTATGTCTTCAGTAGGGTAAAACGTTAAATCTGCATTTGATAACATTACTAAGTGTACTGATAACTTACAATCGGAGTTAATAATGACATACACACAAACTAGCGATCCAACTATTCGCGAACATGTTCAAGCTTGGCAAAAGTTGGATGTGGATCAACAACTGGCTTTATTTTGGTTCATTTATAAAGAAATGGGTGGCTCAATTACACCAGCTGCTCCTGGGGCCAGTACTGTTTCTCCAGAAATCGCGGAAGGTTTGTTTAATCAAGTTAAGGAATTATCTCACGAACAACAATTACAAGTTCAGCGTGACTTGATTAATAAAGTAGATACCCAGATTTCTCGTGAATATGGTTCTTTGGGTGATACTACTAAGCTACTGTTTTGGTATCGATTATCTCAAGGTATGGACAATGGTACTATCATTCCTGTACCGTCTGACTATCAACTACCCTCAGAATCTAAAGCGTTGTTTGGTAGAATTCAAGGATTAGGTTTTGAGCAACAGATTACTCTTTTCCGTGATTATGTGTCGCCAATGGGTACTGGAGCAAAAGCAGGTGCTGAAATTTAGCACTTTTTAACTTTTTAGGCTGCTTGAGGTTATCTATTTAGTCTCTAAATGAAGATAAGATGGTCTTGTTTGCGAAGTGCTGTAGACACATCTATCTATACCTCTCTTCTTAAAGTTTTTTATATCCGTCGGTCGCTTAATATAAATTTGAATTTTGATGACTGGCGGTTTCATTTTTCTTGAGAAATAAACACAGAGTAAAAATAACACTTTTACCCTGTGAGCATTTATTTCATGAGGTCACTTGCACCCTACAGTCCTAACGCCCTTTGTTTTGTAATCAATATATTAAAAGTAATTATATTTGAATTAATCTGCCTTTTGGTTGGTTTAAATATGCTTTTTTTATATTAAGCTCTATCTTTTTATAGTTTTCTATCTAAAATTAAATTCTTAAAATTGATAGAGATATTAAAATGGATAATTCAATTTTTTACATCGGAGATTTAATGAGTTTTTTCATATCTTATACCAAATTACATCTATGATAAACACAAAAATGTAACTAATTTACCATTAGCTATTATGGTTGACAAAGATATTGATTAATGAAAGCCATAGGTTTCACATTTTAAAGGTTTAAATAGAGGCGATTGCTAAACAATCTTCAGAGCTATTTAATACTTAAGTTATGATACAACACCGACTAATATAATAGATACATTGCTAGCAAAAGTCCAGCGATTTTAAGTAATAAGAGTGGTGGGACATACCTAAAATTGCAGCTATTTGCTTGACGGAAATTTCTATTGAAAGAAGAGACTTACCAAAATTAAATAATCTTCCCTAGTTCTGTTGATTAGTAAACCCCTAGTCAAACTGGTTCCAAGCAAAATTATAATTTTCACTTAAGAATTTTGAGTTAATTAAGTAGTTAATTACTTTGAGGTGCTTATGACTTCTACAAACATCAATTTTTTAGAACAAAGTGTATCAAAATTTCAGAGTTTGGATACAGACGATCGCTTGACTGTCCTAGCCTTACTTTATACTGAAATTGGTGATGAAATTCCGTCTCTATGTCTCAATAATGTACCGAATGAAAAGACTGCGAATTTAGTTGCACAAATTCAAAACCTGCCACAGGCAGAACAGCTTTTTGCTTTGCGTCAGTTGCTAAACCAAGATGAAGTAGGAGAAACAGCAATTCCTACTGAAGAGTACGCTGCAATGAACGCTGATGATAAATTAGGTTTTTGGTATCAATTAGCCCAAAATTTGGGAACTTCAATCATCAATGTACCAGATGACTATATACCTTCTGAAAAAGCTACAGAAGTAGTAGATTTACTTCACACACCAAACATTGAAGATTTAGTGACTTTCTTCAAGCGGGTGCTGTAACAGTTTTGAGTTAAGAAACAAAGGTGGGTCTATACCCCACCTTTGTTTTTAAGTTAATGATTATGGTATCTTCTCCTGAACATTAGTTAAGGAAATTTATCTGTTAAGGCAGCAGGGAGAGAGAAAAAGGCTTAACCCAAGCGTATTGGTATGTGCCTTATTAATTAACTACGCTTGAATGATGAAGTCTGAACCTATCAAAGTCGGCGCACCATTCAGAGTCGCAAATAGACCACCATTGCCAAAACCAGCCGCGCTACCATTTTGGTTATAGAACAACTGTCCACTCACAGCGTCATACACAATTTTCGCCGTGCTGGTCGCTGCTGAAGAAGTAATTTTAAAATCACTGGTATTACTAAAACCCGTTCCCGCAGCAGAAGTAATAGCACTAAAGGTAGTCTTATCCAGGATAATTTTGTCACCTTGGGAGTGTTTAAAATCAGCGATCGCATCTTGACCAACAGCAGCACTGGTAAAGGGAGCATTCGTGTTGTACAAAAATCTGTCAGCACCCGCACCACCTACAAGGGTATCATTGCCTGTACCACCAATGAGAGTATCATTACCAGCGCCACCCCGCAGCAGGTCGTTGCCACTCTTGCCGTCGATTTTGTCATTACCTCCCTGACCATTGACCACATCAGCAGAGTTATCAAAACCCGTAATGTTGTTGGATAGGTCATTGAGGAATGTCACCGTGTTCTTGTTGAACAGGCTAGTTTGAGTGGAATTGGCATCAAAAACATCAAAACTGTCGGTGATGCTAGTTTGCCTATCAAACAGGATATTGCCAATCGCTGGTCTTGCTCCAGAAGCTTTCAGATTATCCAAGTTTTCTAACTGAAAGTTTTGCAGAGTGACTTTGGTATTAGCCACATTTTCAAAGGTAACTTCTAGATTCTTACCATTTTGAGTCAATAGCAGATTTCGGGCAGTTAAGCCACTACCTGTAAATTGCAGTGTGTCAACATTGGCAATTACCTGTGCTGATGGGTTTGTGCCTTTACCAACACCACCAAAATCAGTGATGATGTCATTGCCATCGCTTGGGCGAATTACAAACTTATCTTGACCGCCATTACCTGTTAGGGTATCGTTACAAGCTTTGCCGTCGATAATATTGTTGCCAGATGTGCCTATAAGAGTATCTGCACCAGGAGTTCCTGTCAGGTTAAGAGTGCCGACCCCGATATTTGGCCCCCCAAACAACACATAGCTTTGCCCAGCGCTAATGATGCCGTTGGGTGAGGCAAAAGGTGCGCCTATAATCAGGTCGTCAACGCCATCGTTGTTGATGTCGCCTGCATAACTAACTGAAAGACCTATCGCGTCACCCCCAGGAATGGTGAAACCATTAGTGCCATTCAAGTCAGAGAGGTTGAGGCTACCACTATTGCCTACATTCTTCCCCCCAAACACCACATAGGTTTGCTCACCATCAGGTGCGCCTATAATCAGGTCATCAATACCATCAGCGTTAACGTCTCCCGCATTGCTGACTGAAGAGCTTGAGAAGCTATTCTCAGTAATACCGTTAATGGCAAAGCCATTAGTGCCATTCAAGTCAGAGAGGTTGAAAGTGCCACTATTGCCGACATTCATCCCTCCAAACAGCACATAGGTTTGCCCTGCTTGAATGACACCGTTGGCGGGGGCACGAAATGCCCCAATAATCAGATCGTCAATGCCATCACCGTTAATGTCCCCCCCATTGCTGACTGAGAAGCCTGATTCGTTACCCGCAGCAATGCCGTTAATGGCAAAGCCATTAGTGCCGTTTAAGGAAAAGACATTGAAGATGCCGCCACTGCCGACATTTTTCCCTCCAAAAACCACATAGCTTTGCCCAGCATTCTCGTTGCCGTTGGAGTCGGCTTCATATTTCCCAATAATCAGGTCGTCAATGCCATCATTGTTGATGTCTCCCGCATTGCTGACCAAAAAGCTGTCAAAGTCACCAATGGCAGTAATTGTAAAGCCATTATTGCCATTCAAGTCAGAGAGGTTGAAAGTGCCGCCACTGCCCACATTCTTCTTCCCCAATACCACATAGCTTTTTCCATATCCCCCAATAATTAAGTCGTCAACACCATCGTTGTTGATGTCCCCCGCATTGCTGACCGACCAACCTATGGTGTCAATTTGACCAATACCGGTAATTGTGAAGCCATTAGTACCATCCAAATCAGAGAGGTTGAGGGTGCCGCTACTGGCAACATTCGTCCCTCCAAACACCACATAGCTTTCCCCAGCTTGACCAATGCCGTTACGAAAGGCAAAAGGTGCCCCAATAATCAAGTCGTCAACGGCATCGTTGTTGATGTCTCCCGCATTGCTGACTGACCTGCCTGAGAAGTCAAATTCAGCAATCCCGTTCATTAAAAAGCCATTACTGCCATTTAAGTCAGAGAGGTTGAAGATGCCGCTACTGCCGACATTTGTCCCTCCAAATACCACATAGCTTCGCCCAGCACGATCGTTACCGTTGGGGGAGGTGTAAGGTGCCCCTATAATCAGGTCGTCAATGCCATCGTTGTTGATGTCCCCCGCATTGCTGACCCTGTAGCCTGATTCGCCACCAAAGCCGTTTATAACAAAGCCATTGCTGCCATTCAAGTCAGAGAGATTAAATAATGAGTTAGCCATGATTTTTTCCTATGGTCAGGGAGTAAGCTTCAAAGGCCTAAATTAGAAATTTCGTGTTTTAAACTGAAGTATTGTTATGGAGTGCCAAGTAGAATTTGTGCTACGCTAACCATCTACTAGCTACATTTCTGGTTGTTAGTTTATATTGCTTTTCCAACTGTCACAATCGATTATTTTTTAACTTTAAGAAAAACACACATACTATTTATACAAAAAATATTTTTTATGATGCACAAATATGCCAAATAATGCGCTTTTAATATGGAATTTCTTAATAAAGTAATACAGTAGGGGCGAACAATTTTATGCCCCTACTACAGCAACGAATATTAACTTTCTTTAATCGCTGCTTGATAGCGACCTAGTGCAATTAAAGGAAAGTATTGTTGATACAGATGATATTTAAGATAGAAATAGCAAGGGAAGCCAGTCCCTGTAAAGTTTGCCTCAAACCAAGTACCATCAGGCTGTTGAGTTGCCATTAAATAGCCAATTCCTTGCTCAATAGCCTTAACAGCTAATTTACCAGTTGCTTCACCTGCTGCCAAGAGGCCAATTAAAGCCCAAGCAGTTTGAGATGCAGTACTATCTCCTTTTCCTTTGAGACTGGGGTCATCATAGCTGCGGCAAGTCTCACCCCAACCCCCATCTAGGTTTTGGCATCCCAGTAACCAAGCTGCTCCCCGTTCTATACTGAGTTTGTGCCTTTGAGGATCAATTAATGCCAAGGCTGACAAAACGCCACTGGTGCCGTAGATATAATTTACACCCCAACGACCAAACCAACAGCCTTCGGTTTCTTGTTCGCGTAAAAGATAAGTTAGCGATCGCTCTAAATTATCACTATCAATTGACAAATCACAAGCACCAAGCATTTCTACGACTCTAGCCGTAACATCTGCGGTATTTGGATCGATCATGGCTTTCAAGTCGCCATAAGGGATGGAGTTAAGCCAATCTTGATCGTTGTCCAAATCAAAAGCAGCCCACCCACCAGGTTTACATTGCATAGATGCAATCCAGTTTACCGCCCGTGCGATCGCAGCCTGCTTGATTTTTTCATTGGGAAGTTTCGCCAAATGTAAAGCCATCACCACCACCGCCGAGTCGTCTACATCGGGATAAAACCGATTTTCAAACTCAAAAGCCCAAGCCCCTGGTTTTCCTTGGCGATTTTTTACAGCCCAATCTCCATAATCTAAAATTTGTTTTTGCAACAACCATTCTCCAGCCTTTACCACGGCGGGATGATCTGGTACAAAGCCTGATTCTACTAAGGCACGCATCACCCAAGCTGTATCCCAAACCGGTGAAACACAGGGCTGAACCCGGTAGCTATTATCTGTTTCAATGGCAAAGTTATCAATTGCTTGCAAACCTCGTTCCACAATCGGGTCGCTGCGGTCATAATCCAGACAGCGCAAAGCTAGCATTGAATTCAGCATCGCCGGAATAATGCCGCCCCAGTCGCCTGTCGCTTCTTGCCGTTCTAAAATCCATTTTTCGGCGGCTTTGATACCTTCTTCACGGAAGGGGACTAAATTTAGGCTTTCTGCCCATTTGAATCCTTGGTCGAGGGTGAGGAATAAATCAGTCCAATCGCCACTTTGGGGTAATTCCCACCGGACTCGATCGATACCTTCAGCGTATAGCTCATCTAGGTTGATAGTTGGGTCAGTGATAAAAACAGGTTTGCGATCGCATACAACCAGTAATGGTACTGTACTGGAACGTGCCCAGCTAGACATTTCGTAGATATTAACTGGAAAAGCTTTTGGCAATAACATTATCCAAGGCGGTAGCGAGGGAATACCGCGCCAGTTGTAGCAGCCAATCAAGGCTAAGTGCAACTTGGTAAAAATCCGAGTTTTGCTGATACCACCCCGTTGGAGAATAAAAGCTTGCGCCCGAATCATCGCCGGATCGGTTGCTGGTACACCTAGCAGTCTCAGCGCCATGTAAGCTTCAACTGAAGTGCTAAGTTCTCCGCCATCACCGTAGAAAAGTTCCCAGCCGCCATGCTGTCGTTGCTCTTGACGCAGATATGCTTCAACTTTGTGTAAAGGTCTGGTTTGGTCTGTTCCCCAAATCTTATGCAAAAGGACTGTTTCAGCAGTAATCGTGACATTAGATTCTAACTCTGCCCACCAGTAGCCTGCTGGATTTTGAATCGAAAGTAAATATTGTTGGCTGGCTGCGATCGCTTCTGCAACTTGATTGACTTTTACCCTGTCTTGTGTTTGCATCAAATACTATCTAACCTCACACTCAACACTAGCTATGAATACGGCAATACTATGAAAAATTTTTTCTTTATTGGTAGACATAGTATTGTGTCTGAGTCACTGAGAATTTGCAATAGGTCATGGGTGTAATTGTATTAGGATTGACGCTGTTATCATTGGCAATTTGGTTAGGATTACTGTGTTTTTGGGGACAATTTTGGCGGACAGACCAGCAATTAGAGGTAGAGACGTTGTATAAAACGTCTCTACAATCATTACCTGTGGTTTGTGCCGTGGTTCCAGCGCGTAACGAAGCTGAGTTAATACCAACCAGCTTGCGATCGCTCCTACTCCTAGATTATCCTGGTTCTTTTAACGTATTTTTGGTAGACGATCGCAGTACAGATCGGACAGCAAATTTTGCCGAAGGGGTTGCACACGCTGTAGGTAAACCCCAGCAATTGCATATTATCTCTGGCGAATCACTGCCTGCTGGTTGGTCGGGCAAACTTTGGGCTGTTGAGCAAGGTATAAAAAGTGCTAGTAAATTCGCACCCGACTATTTTTTACTGACCGATGCAGATATCGAACACGATCCTGGTAATCTCCGCCGACTCGTTGCGAAGGCTGTTCAAGAAGATTTAGACTTGGTTTCGGTAATGGTGCGACTCAGATGTGAGAGCTTTTGGGAAAAACTTTTGATTCCGGCTTTCGTGTTTTTCTTCCAAAAACTCTATCCCTTTCGTTGGGTTAATAATCCAAACAATCCCACAGCCGCCGCAGCTGGAGGTTCTATTCTGATCGCCCGTGAAGCTTTAGAACGAATTGGAGGCATTCAAGTGATTCGCCAAGCTTTAATCGACGATTGCGCCCTAGCTCAAGCTGTTAAGAAGAATGGGGGACAAGGGGACAAGGAGACAAGGGGAATAAACAAAATTCCTAGTCAAGGGCGTATCTGGTTAGGATTGAGTAGCTTGACTCACAGTCTACGTCCTTATGACTCGCTAGCGACAATTTGGGATATGGTTGCTCGTACTGCCTATACTCAACTAAATTATTCGCCATTACTACTCTTGGGCACTTTGGTGGGAATGCCTTTGATTTATCTAGTTTCACCTGTGTGTGTAATTCTAGGTATAGTTTGGGGCAATTGGGCGATCGCACTTACGGGTTTATTAGGATGGCTATTGATGACTTTCGCTTACTACCCGACAATCCGCTTTTATAAATGTTCTCCGTGGTTCGCGTTGAGCTTGCCTGCGATCGCGTTTCTCTATACGCTGATGACTTTAGACTCAGCATTACGTCATTGGCAAGGGCGCGGCGGCGCTTGGAAAGGAAGAGTTTACCCCAGTTCGGATAATTTATAGTTAGAATAAAATTAAATTTCGATATCGATAGTGCTAATCTAAATAAAAGTAAGCTGAAAGTGGTTGATTAAAAGAGCTATGACAACCGCAACAACAACAAATAATCCTGTTACTGTCCCCAAAAAGCTGCCTTTTCTGGAGTCAATTTGTTGGCAGACTGCCGATGTGTATCGGTTTACTTCAGAACAAATGCTGAGTCGCTATGAGCGTGGCTGGCAGTATCATAATCTATTTAATAATCTTGAAGGTGAAGAACTCAATTTTGTTCAGGAACTCGCTAGACGCTATAAGTCCTGGTTGCAAGTTTGTTTATGACCTTCAGGTTAGAACACCATAATCAAATTCTCACAGTTCTTGAATCTTTAGATTCGGACATACTTAGGAAGGGTTCTGCTTACTTTGGTGGCGGAACCCTTCTTGCATTTGAGTTTGAAGAATATCGCTGGAGTAAGGATATTGATTTTATTGCTTCTGTTGGTACAGAAGGCTATAAATATTTACGTACAGTGGTATTTGAAGGTGGGCATGAAGCATTGTTTCGTGATTTAAGCAAAATCCAAGTTGGACGTAGCACAACTGACCAATATGGAATTCGGATGATCGTTTTTGTGGATGATATGCCGATTAAAACGGAAATTATCGCTGAAACTCGTTTTCAGCTAGACCCACCAAGATATCCAAAGTGGTCACTCGTCCCTTGCTTAAGCTTCAATGACTGTTTTACCTCTAAGCTGCTGTCAAATTCTGATCGTTACGCGGATGACAGTGTTGAAGCAAGAGATTTGATCGATCTAGCAATTCTTAGGCTGCAATCTCGAATCCCTCAAGCATCAATTGAGAAGGCTGAAAAAGCTTATCAGGTTATGCGCCCTTTGAAAAGAGCGATTGAACTCTTTCAGGGAAGACCTGATTACAGGGAGAAATGCTTTCTCAGTCTACAAGTTGATCAAGCTCAGATACCCAAAATTCTCGATGGTATTGATTTACTCTCAACAGATTTAGGTTTATCTCACACTCCAAGGGCTTTTCAAGAACAACATGATATCTTGGCTGATTTAGAAACACAAATTAAAAAACAAGAAGATTCTTAAAACAGATCGCGTTATCCAATGCCCAATGCCCCATTCCCCATTCCCCATTTCCCATTACCCATTCCCCATTCCTAAACCCTTGAAGCTGTTTGTTTATCACTCGCAGGACTAACAGGCAATGGTTGAGCCGCTTTCAATACCGCATCCAGCAACCCTGGAAATAGCACCTCTAAATCTTCACGCCGTAGTATGTTGATGTGATGTGTCCCTTCTTTACGTGTAAAGACTATCCCAGACTCCCGCAAAATCTTAAAATGATTGGACATTGTAGACTTTGCGATCGCAAAATCGAACTGGGCACAGCATTGTTCCCCCTCAGTGGCCAGCAGTCGCACAATCTCTAGCCGCACTGGATCGCCCAATGCATACAGCACTCCCGGTAAAGAAATATTTTTTCTATCTGGATGATAAAGAAATCTCATAGTTGCATTATCTCATCGAGTGGCATATATTTTTATTATTCGATATTATCGAATAATAGAATTAATTAGGAAGGCAATTTATGTCATCCATTACAAATGTCACAGAAGCCACATTCAAGCAAGAAGTCTTGGAAAGTGAAATTCCGGTCTTAGTAGACTTTTGGGCCCCGTGGTGCGGCCCTTGCCGGATGGTAGGCCCAGTAGTCGATGAAGTTGCTGCGGAATACGAAGGACAGGTGAAATTTGTGAAGCTGAACACAGATCAGAATCCTACTGTCGCCAGCCATTATGGAATTCGCAGCATTCCGACGCTGATGGTTTTTAAGGGAGGTCGGCAGGTTGATACTGTCGTAGGGGCAGTCCCAAAAACCACCTTGAATAAGACCTTAGCACAGCATCTTTAATCTAGGTACTGTTGTGAGAAGCATTTAGTTTCTAGTCTTCTCTAATCAAGGGAGGCAGGAGTCAGAATACACCTGACTTCTGTACAGACGCGATTAATCGCGTCTCTCCCCACTCCTGACTTCTGACTCCTGAATTCTGTTTCAACTAATGGGGAAAGAGCGAAATGGACTTGAAATTGCATGGTAAATCCGCGCTAGTGAGCGGCTCAACCGCAGGTATTGGTTTAGCGATCGCCCAAGCGCTAGCTCAAGAAGGTGCATCAGTAATTGTCAATGGTCGGTCTGAAGAAAGAGTAACCCAAGCGATCGCTAAAATTCAACAAAGTACACCTGAAGCGAAAGTTTCTGGCGTTGTTGCTGACACAAGTACTGCATCAGGGGTAGAGGAACTCTTTCAAAAAGTTCCTCACGTTGATATCCTCATTAATAATCTGGGTATTTATGAGCCAAAAACCTTTTTTGATATTACCGATGAAGATTGGTTAAACATATTTCAGGTTAACGTTCTCAGTGGAGTCCGTTTGAGTCGGCAATATCTGCAAAAGCAGCTAGAGCAAAACTGGGGACGGATAATTTTTATCTCCAGCGAATCTGCGATTCAAATTCCGGTGGAAATGATTCACTATGGCACAACTAAGACAGCGCAACTAGCCATTGCACGAGGTCTAGCAGAAATGACTATCGGGACTGGAGTCACTGTAAACTCCGTCCTCCCCGGGCCAACCCGTTCAGAAGGAGTTGAAGAGTTTATCACCAACCTGGCGCAGGAACGTGGTATCAATCGTGCTGAAGTCGAGGCTGAGTTTTTTCAAAATGTGCGTCCAAGTTCCTTAATCAAACGCTTTGCAACTAATGAAGAAGTAGCTGCGATCGTAGTTTACCTTTCTAGTCCTGTAGCTTCAGCAACTAATGGTGCAGCTTTGCGGGTAGATGGTGGCGTTATTCGGTCAATTGTTTAGTATTTGAACCACATTTCGTAGGCGTACAGTCAACTTAACGTTATAAAGGGCGGTTAGAAAGCGCGTCTACACTAAACTTTACCCACCTGCGTGGGTTAAAAAACTTTGAATTGGAGTAAACAACATGACTACTGAGATCAATTTATTCTCTTCTTACCAATTAGGGAATTTGGAACTCCCTAACCGAATTGTGATGGCACCCTTAACCCGAAACCGAGCCAGTAAGGGAAACGTGCCATACGAACTGAATGCTACCTACTACGCTCAACGTGCTTCCGCCGGATTGATTATTTCTGAAGCAACACAGGTAACTCCTGAAGGACAAGGTTATCCCGCTACACCAGGAATTCATTCACCAGAACAGGTGGAAGGATGGAAGTTAATAACTGATGCCGTACATCAGCAGGGTGGAAGAATTTTTCTGCAACTATGGCATGTAGGCAGAATTTCCCATCCTGACTTACAACCAAATGGAGCTTTACCTGTGGCACCTTCTGCCATTGCTCCTAAAGGTGAAGCTGCAACTTATGAGGGGCCAAAACCCTTTGTTACTCCCCGCGCTTTAGAAACTTCAGAAATACCGCAAATAGTAGAACAGTATCGTCAGGGAGCTGCAAATGCTCTAGCGGCTGGGTTTGATGGGGTAGAAATTCACTCAGCTAATGGTTATTTAATAGATCAATTTCTCCGCGATCGCACCAATCAACGTACAGATAAATATGGAGGTTCCATTGAGAATCGCACCCGATTCTTGTTGGAAGTGACAGAGGCGGTAACTAGTGTGTGGGATTCTAACCGAGTTGGGGTTCGTTTGTCTCCCAGTGGGACTTTTAATGATATAGGTGACTCCAATCCCCTAGAGACATTCGGTTATGCGGCTCAAGCGTTGAACCAGTTTAATTTGGCATATCTGCATATTTATGAGGCAACCGAGGCAGATATCAGACATGGCGGGATAATTGTACCCACCAGTCATATCCGCGATCGCTTTACAGGTACACTCATCGTCAATGGTGGTTATACCCGTGAAAAAGGTGATGCAGTGCTGGCAAACAAAGCAGCAGATTTAGTTGCCTTTGGCACATTATTTATATCAAACCCAGATTTACCCCGACGCTTGGCTTTAAATGCACCACTAAATGAAGCAAATCAAGCAACCTTTTATGGTGGCGGTGAACAAGGATATACAGACTATCCATTTTGGTCGGCTGCTAATGAGGCGGTAGCTAAGGCGTAATTCGTAATTATGACTTCATGACTGTACCTTGCGCGTGCCGTAGGCAAATCGTTTGTTCTGAAACAAGAAATAATTTTTATTTTTGTTTCGGGAATAAATAGATTTGCTTGTATCCTAATTACGTTAGCGCCACGCAAAGCGAGTCTGCGTTAGCTTTTAGCGTCTCGTAGAGAACGTAATTACGAATTATTTGGTCATAACTCAACTATCAGGAGAATCTCATGAGTTCCATCACCCAAACCATACCTTTAGATGTACCCAGTGCGATCGCTCAACGTCGTTCAATCAAAACTTTTAAAGCAGACCCCATTGCCCCAGAACTGCTCAAGCAACTGGTAGAGTTAACCGTGGCAGCGCCCAGTAGTTATAATATCCAGGACTGGCAAATTATTCTCGTGCAAGATGAGGCGCAAAAGGCAGCATTATCAGCAGCATCGTGGAATCAACAGCAAATTGTTCAAGCACCTGTAACCTTCGTTTTTGCCGCCGATCCTAACGCAGGCGAACAAAACTTGGCCGCGATTTTGGAGCGTGCAAGTGAAACTGGAGCATGGAATGAAGGCACGGTAAACTATTTTAAAACCGCCATCCCACAATTTCAAGCTGGGTTAGGCGACAAACGACGCGAATATGCAATCAAAGATGCCATAATTGCTGCTACTCATTTGGTGTTAGCAGCAGAAAGTTTGGGATTATCCACTTGTTTTATGAACGGTTGGATTGAGGATAGGGTAAAACAAGTGATTGGTGCTGGGGATAATCCAGATTTAGCGATCGCTGTTTTAGTTCCCGTTGGCTATGCAGCCGAACCACGCTTAAATCCAGGTCGTTTACCATTCTCTTCTAACGTCTCTGTGGATAGAATCGGTAATCCTTATGCAGGGTAGCTTTCCTTAAATTGGGCATAAAGGAAGAGGTAAAAGAGTCGAGTTCTGAGCCTCATTAATGGAGTTCAAAAGCTCATTGACGAGGCTTTGAGGTTCATCAACGAAGCTCTAGGACTCGTGAATGACTATTAAAGACCCATTCACGAGTCCCATTTATACCTACTCGATAAATTATAGATATTGATTTCTGCTCCACCACTCCCAATACCGTTCGGTTAAGACAAGAGACGCTATGAATCGCCGTCTCTACAATAATCTGCCACCACTCCCTACTCATCATGTCCCTAGCCTCCTTCCTAGCGCGTCGTTCGTTCCACTATGGTTGGCTCGTTGCAGGTTTAACATTCCTCGCCTTACTCGTTGCAGCCGGAATTCGCTCTGCTCCCGGAGTTTTTATAGTGCCTCTCGAACAGGAGTTTGGCTGGAGTAGAGCAACTATATCTTTAGCAATCTCTATTAACTTAGTACTTTATGGACTGATTGGCCCTTTTGCCGCCACAGTTATGGAGCGAATCGGCATTCGCCAAATGATGGTGTTTTCACTTGCTGTCATTGCTCTCGGTGTCGGTTTAACTACTTTGATGTCAGCATCTTGGCAGCTAGTTTTGCTGTGGGGTGTAGTTGTCGGTTCTGGTAGCGGAGTTATCGCCCTGGTTTTGGGCGCTATTGTTGTCAATCGCTGGTTTTTTGAGAAGCGGGGTTTAGTTCTCGGCATCCTAACCGCCAGTACAGCCACGGGGCAACTGGTATTTTTGCCTATGCTGGCCTCAGTAGCCGATCGCTTTGGGTGGCGAACTGCGGCTTTGGCTCTGACTGGTGCAGCACTTTTAATTATTCCAGCGATCGCAGCCTTTATGCGCGATCGTCCGGCAGATGTTGGTTTGCGACCCTTTGGCGACAACAGCGAGACTGTAGAAATATCACAGCCTAGAGCAAATTCCATCAGCTCTACCCTCAACGCCCTCTGGCTGGGAATGCGTAAGCGCGATTTTTGGCTGTTATTTGGTAGCTTTTTTATCTGTGGCGCCAGCACAAATGGGTTAATTGGAACTCATCTGATTCCCGCTTGTATTGATCACGGTATTCCTGAAGTCAAAGCTGCGGGTCTTTTGGCAATCATGGGGCTATTCGATTTTTTTGGAACTACTATGTCTGGTTGGCTCTCTGACAGATGGAATAATCGCTACTTATTGTGCTGGTACTACGGGCTGCGGGGTTTGTCTTTGATTTTCTTGCCCTTCAGTTTCAACTTTTCTTTCTATGGACTTTCTATTTTCGCCGTCTTCTATGGACTTGATTGGATTGCTACCGTACCACCGACAGTCCGTCTTGTTGCCAATGCCTTTGGTAAAGAAAATGTCGGCGTGATGTTCGGTTGGATTGTCGCAGGACACCAGCTTGGTGCAGCCACAGCAGCTTTCGGAGCCGGAGTGTTAAGAACTTGGACGGGTAGCTATTTACAAGCGTTTATTTTATCAGGTATTCTCTGTCTGATTGCCGCAGTTGGTGTATTGCAAATTGGTCAAACTCCCACTAAAGGCGATTCACAACTATCTTCAGTCACGCTCAATTCTTAATCTATGAATTTTTTAATCGAATGGCATTAAGAAAAGCTCTAAGCTAGGCAGAATAAGCACTACAGGTTTAAAATATGGCAACAACAGCTTTAATTGTCGGCGCAGGTAGTGGACTGAGTGCATCTTTAGCCCGCCTATTTGCCAAAGAAGGATTCACCGTAGCTTTAGCGGCTCGTCAAATTGAAAAACTTACTCAATTGACTAGAGAAATTGACGCAGTTAGTTTCGCTGCTGATGTCTCAAAGCCAAATGAAGTAGAACAATTATTTATTGATATTGATCGTAAAATTGGTTCCCCCAATGTTGTTATTTACAATCCCAGTTTTCGGGTGCGGGGGCCTCTTATTGATTTAGACCCTGGTGAGGTGGCAAAAACCTTAGATGTAACTGCTTATGGTGGCTTTCTCGTGGCCCAAGCTGCTACCAAAAGGTTTTTGCAACTTGGCGGTGGTGCTATATTTTTTACGGGAGCCTCAGCGAGTGTTAAAGGTTATCCTCTGTCTGCTCCCTTTGCAATGGGTAAATTTGCACTGCGCGGTTTGGCTCAGAGTATTGCTAGAGAATTAGCACCAAAGAATATTCATGTGGCGCATTTCGTGATTGATGGGGCAATCCGTTCAGCAGTTCGCCAAGATCCAGTAGATAATCCTGATAGTACTCTTGACCCAGATGCGATCGCTCAAACTTATCTCAGTATTCTCCGCCAGCCCCGCAGTGCTTGGACTTATGAAGTAGAACTACGTCCTTGGGTAGAGAACTTCTAGCCTAGACAATTGTTACAAAAATGGTTTTGCAGGTATGAAAATTGATTTTGGTGCAACTGCTGTTGATTACGCAAAACACCGCGCTGGCTTTCCCAGTTCATTATTTAATAAACTGTCTGAATATGGTATAGGTTTACCAGGACAGAATATTGTTGACCTTGGTACAGGGACAGGAACACTAGCGCGGGGCTTTGCTGATAGAGGTGCTTATGTAATTGGCATAGATCCATCAGCATCACTTTTAGAACAAGCGAGACAGTTAAGCGAATCAACCCAAATCAAAGTAGATTATCGAGTCGCAACTGCAGAAAATACCGAGTTACCAGATGCAAGTGCTGATGTAATCACTGCTGGACAATGTTGGCATTGGTTTGATCGTCCCCGTGCTGTCCAGGAAGTTACTCGGATATTGAGAAAAAATGGCTCAATTGCGATCGCTCATTTTGATTGGATACCCTTAAAAGGTAATGTAGTTGAAGCAACAGAACAACTGATCAAGGCTCATAATCCCGCGTGGAATTTGGACGGTGGGAATGGAATGTATCCCTTGTGGTTACAAGACATTGGCGAAGGAGGATTCCGAGAAATTCGCACATTTTCTTACGATGTATTTGTGTCTTATACACACGAAGCTTGGCGGGGGCGAATTCGGGCAAGTGCTGGTGTGGGAGCCAGCTTGACACCAGAAAAGGTAGAAGTATTTGACCAAGAGTTGGCGACATTACTCGAAGCAAAATATCCCACGCCAATCCTTCAGGTTCACCACAGAGTTTGGGCTGCGATCGCCAAATCACCGCTATGAAAAAATATAATTGAAGCTCTATGTTCCATCCAGAGAAAGCCATGACCAGCGACAGATAGCCAGTCGCCAGTCATGACTTATAATACAAAACTAGTTGCCCTTGATAGGTTTGATTCTAGCGATCGCTTGTAGTAACATTTTTGGCAGCCAAAAAAGATAACAATATAGTTGTTTTGCCTGACTATAAAGCGAAAATAACTTTGCTTCACTTAGTAAAGTATATGGTCGTACTGCTCTGAGAAGTTCTGCAAATTTATCTTCAGTCGCAGTTTCAACTGAACCACTGACAAAATAACCTTGTAAATGTGGAGGTAATGCCCAGTTAATATTAGGATCTGGCTGATGTATTACAGGCTCAACATTTCCCCGCCATGCAACTCCCATAATTTGCATAGTTTGATACACCATTGTGTTCCATCCTTTGTCTCTGAAGTAATCCAAGCCTTGTCCTACATCAGGAGAAGCCAAATCATGAAATAAAATTAAAGCATCTGCTTCTGCAAATTGTTCGCAAATAATTGCATCATTGAGCGGAGCTGGTGCTTCGTGATTACCATCTATAAATATCAATGACCATTTACGTTGAAATTTATTTGCTATCTCTTCTACTTTTTGAGGGCTGCATCCTGGTATTAGATTCACAGATTCCTTAACGCCTGCCAACTTTAGTGATTCTGTAACGCTTTCATTAAATAATTGTTCGGATAGCATCGGATCAATTACATCTAACTCCACCCCTCCTAGAGCCAAGTGACAAGCTGACCACCCCATCCAGCAACCTATTTCTAAAGCTTTTTTCCCTCGAAATTTCAAAGCTGTATTGTATAGAATATGAGCTTCATCTCTGCTCACAAATCCTACCTTTTGCCGTCGTTTATCCACATACCAGTTATGAGTGATATCCCGCCGTAAATAAAGCCAAAAAGAATCATATTTATTTCCTAAAATTATATTGGGAAAATATAAATCTGGCTGGATAGTGGAAAATCCTGACGATACATAATCTCCTTTTGGCAATAAGTTTCCTTCAATCACTTTGACTGTCTTTTCACTCATAAGTTACTCTCTAAGTATTTGAAATTCTAGGTTGTGGGGTTACAATTCAACTGGTCGCCGCGATAGCGTACCCCTGCGGGGCATCTTGCTACGCACAGCGTCTCATAGAGAGGAACACCGCTCTGATAATCGGTACTCGGACTGTGAATACATTCCAAAATTTGGGAAGGGTTAAAGCCCCGAACATAATTTTTCACTTCTTACTCAATTCCCAATCCCTTTTACTTTTCACCGTTTTTGTCCTCTTTTTTTCAGATTTTGTGATAAATCAGAAAAAAAGAGATGTCTGCACCATTCACTTAAAAAGAATCGCACAATTTTAGGACAAATAACCATGATCGATCTTTATTATTGGACAACCCCAAACGGTCATAAAATTACGATTTTCCTGGAAGAAGTCGGCTTGCAATATACCATAAATCCTGTGAATATTGGAGCTGGAGATCAATTTAAGCCCGAATTTTTGAAGATTTCTCCTAACAATCGTATCCCCGCGATCGTTGACCACGAACCAGTAGATGGAGGTGCGCCGATTTCGGTATTTGAGTCTGGGGCAATCTTGCTATATTTGGCAGAAAAAACCGGGAAATTAATCCCGCAAGATTTACGCCAACGCACTCAAGTTTTAGAATGGTTGTTCTGGCAAATGGGCGGTCTGGGGCCAATGGCAGGACAAAATCATCACTTTAGCGCCTATGCTCCCGAAAAGATTGAATATGCCATTAACCGCTACGTGAATGAGACAGGACGCTTATATGGAGTGCTAAATAAGCAACTAGCAGATAGAGAATTTGTGGCTGGGGATTATTCCATCGCCGATATTGCTGCTTATCCCTGGATTGTGCCCTATGAACGCCAAAGTCAGAATCTAGAGGATTTTCCTCACCTCAAGCGCTGGTTTGAGACAATAAAAGCTCGTCCGGCAACAATTCGCGCCTACGAGAAAGCAGAAGCATTGAAAGCTCAACCACTTGACCCAGATAAGTCACGAGATTTGTTATTTAACCAGTCGGCGAAGACTATTCAACCTTGAGCGTTCTGGGCGTTGAAGAAGAATCCAGAATTTAGAATGGGTGTAGCCCATTCTAAATTCTGTTTGATAAAACAATTAGGAAGATTGCGTGGGCTGATTAGCACCGGAAGCACAAGGTACAGCCGTTTCGCTGTTTATAGCTTTTTGGTTAGACAGGGAATCGCGCAGCAGTATTTGGTAGGATTGTGGATAACTTCGGCTACATCTATTGTTTTATTCTGGTTGGTATAGCGATCGCTCTGTTCTGTGTTTGGCTATTCAAGCAAAAGCAATACGGCACTTGAAAGTCAGATTAATTTAGTTTTAATTCAAGACTTGCCGCGTCTCCCGAAGTTCCGATCTTGTTAAAATGTATCGATGTCAAAAAAGCAACATCTCTTAAAGAAAAAACCCGGTTGGTCTTTGGATGAGCGAGATCCAAAGTTCATAGAATCTCTGATGCCTTTATTAGGCTTTTTCTATAAGTACTATTTTCAAGTGCAAACTAGTGGCTGGGAAAATATTCCATCCCAAGAAAAAGTCTTATTTGTCGGTTCGCATAATGGGGGACTCGCGGCTCCCGATATGGGAATGGTGATGTACGACTGGTTCAAACGATTTGGTACGGAGAAACCCGTTTATGGTTTAATGCATCCCAAAGCTTGGCAGGTTAGCCAACCACTAGCGCAAATAGCTGCCAAGGCTGGAGCAATCATAGCTCATCCAAAAATGGCTTACACTGCGTTGCGCTCTGGCGCTAGTGTGCTAGTTTATCCAGGTGGAGCCGAAGATGTGTTTCGACCGCATTATTTACGTAACAAAATCTACTTTGCAGGGCGACAAGGATTTATCAAGTTAGCATTGCGAGAAAATGTGCCGATTGTACCTGTGATTTCCTGGGGCGCTCACGATACGCTGATTGTACTGACTGACTTGTACAAAGTTGTGCAGCAACTCCACGAATGGGGAATGCCTTGGCTGCTGGGAATTGATCCAGAAGTTTTTCCAATCTATCTCGGATTGCCTTGGGGATTAGCAATTGGCCCGTTGCCCAACATTCCATTACCTGTGCCCATCTACACGCGGGTTTGTCCGCCGATTGTATTTGAACGCTACGGTAGAGAAGCAGCTAGCGATCGCCACTATGTCAATGAATGTTATGAATTAGTTGTTAGTCAGATGCAAGAAGAGTTAGATACTTTAGTCAAGGTAACTGCTGAGTCGAATAGTAGGTGAGGGGGCAGGCTTGCCGTGAGCGTAGCCGAACGGGGGCAGGAGATAAAAACTTACTTTATATATGTGATTTTGAGTCCTGCATTTTGCACCTCACTTACTTTCAATCTGCTGTAATACCTAACTCCTAACTATTATTTCTAGCCACCGCTAACTGGTGGAATCAATACGACTTCATCCCCATCTTGTAATAGGGTATCTGGTTCAACAAATATTAAATTAATCCCGAAGCGGGTGATGTCTCGCCATTGGGAAAGTTCAGGGTGTTCGGCTATGAGGCGATCGCATACTGCTTTAACTGGCATACTATTGGGAAATTCCAGTACCAGTTCCGAAACCTTAAAGGCTTCTTGATAAGCAGCGAACAATTTGACGGTAACGGTGATTGCAGATTTAGACATACAATATGCTTTGGCAGTACCAGCAAGTAATTTAATGCTTGACAAGCACCCTGAACTCTTGGGCTTAATTATACATTACTAACTAGCAAAGTTGTATTATTGGTAGATAATTATGTTTCCTAATCCAACATTTCTAGGTCAATTCCTAAAGCATTGAGTTGTTCAGCAGAGAGAGTACGCAATTTCTCTACAATTCTCTCCCGCTTTTGTCGCTCAACTTCAGCCCGTTCCTCACCCGTTAGCAGTAAATTTCCTTGTGCATCCCACCAGCGCAACCAAGGTAATTCTGCATTCTGATAAAATCCTTGCCAGATTCCTAACTCTACACCCATAGGAGCAATTGGGTAGTGTCCCCGTTCATTGGGTTGCATTAGTTCATAAGTATTATCGATTAGGTGGTAAACTTCCACTTGAGCTTTTGCTACTTCATAAATTCCATAATAAGGCACTCGAATTGCCTGCTCATAAACCCAAAACTTACCAACATTTCCACCTTCACCTTGAGATGGCGGTGTGTTATTTCGTTCTTCTGAACCATCTCCAGAGACAAATTCAATCACAATTAGGGGTGCAACATACTCCTTCCACAGCACATAAGAACGGCGCATTTTACCGTTAAGTGTCGGTGGTACATTGGGTACATAAAACCAGTCTGGTGCTTCAGCCCCTTTTTCAGGAGGATCTGTCAATCGCCAGTAGATACCAGAATCTTGTCCGATACAATATTGACCGTCAGGATGAAGTTGCTCTAGAACAGGTCTAATTGAATCTGTAATTAAAATGCTTTGCGGATGCTCCTGAAGATTTTCCACAAATGTACCATCTGAGTCTGGTAACTGTGTGTGGTCAGGTAAAGTTAATGCCGATAGGGAAGTCATGGGCACAACCAAGATTATATTTGTATTTTATTTATTATCCTAATAAATCTAACAAACTCTGTTGTGGTAGACGACTTTATGCTTGTAAATTTTGCACTTATTCGGTGTAAGTATATAGCGACAGTTTGGATTTATTGCACCAATTTAAAATTAATAGATGACAAGAGAAGATTTAATCATATTGAGTAATGGCTGTATAAATATATCCACTATTGGCTTTGCGAAAGCAAGTAAAACTCCAATAGTAATCGTCAATACTAAAGTCTGTTTAATAGAATAATTCTCTACTTTTTTCTCCAGATCATCCAAACGTTTTACCAAAGAAGGAAGAGAAGCAACTGAATCAGGACTATTCATTAAATCAGTGGGAATTAAATCATAACCTAGCTTCTTTCGTGGCTTATCATCATCTTTATCTAAATCTGCATACCATATAGAAAAAACTTTCTCACCTCTTCCTATATGAAGGTGAAGAGGCCCAGCATTATAAACAGCAAAAATTAGTTTACCGTTATAGCCTGGATCGACATGAAGACCTGAAACATTAATTAGCCCCTTTGACTTAAATTTAAATTTAATCGAAATGAATGCAAGTGCATTATCAGGAACTTTGACTGTTTCAGAAGTTATCAAAAATGCAAACTGTCCTGGAGGGATAGGAACAGTTTCTTTATCACTAAGAATAATTTTTTTCCGTTCTTTGAGAGGTGTATCAGGAAGGGCTGAAATATAAACTTCTTCTCCTAAGCACAATTCGTATGATGCAGACTGAATTTGATCCTCATTAAATGGTTCAATTAAACTGGGAAGACGAGAACTTAAAGTTTGTGATGACCAAAAACTCATTTGTTTTCCTGCAAGATATCGTTAAGTTAATGTTTTATCTCTACGGAGGCTGAACACAGGCTAGACTTTTTCAAATAGGTTATCAAGCGTGCATCAAGGTCAAGAACTACCCTTCCTCCCCGATTTTTCTCTACCTGTCGCCAGACATCATAGCCCATCAGAATCGCTTTCTCCCAATCGCCCAACGAACATTGAGAAACTTCTAAATGGCATGTCATATTTTTGATAGTCTTCAATATTTGGTAATCTAATGTTGAAACTCTTTCTAAGAAACCGTGATTTTTGGCATAGCTAAATATAAGTGCTGATATACCTTCTTCAATGGCTATTGCACGTCCACCGTCTTCAACCTCGTCAATACTAGAATTACTTTTGCGCTTACGTTTAAGCATACTACGAGTGACCGCAGACCAACCTAAAACTGCGGCGTAGGAAAAATGGAAAACATCATGAAAGCGGTAGCCATCACTTGTATAGGAATTATCCGTGAGATCATTTCCAACTTGTTTTTTGTTGATAAATGCCTTCATTTTGATTGAGTTATCTTTGCTTATCTCCGTAATTTCTACTTCAAATTGTCGTGGTAAACTTTCATTTTCAGGAAAGTCATTGTCGAATATGTAGGTTGTACCTTTATCCTCTATCTGTGCTGAATCTCTCCATCCCCAACGGTCACGGCACTTTCTCAGATTATCTTCCGCAATTTCTTCCAAATTAAGGTTAAACTTGCTTGCCAAGTTGGAAATATACCAAAGCATATCTCCCAATTCTTCCGCGATGCCTTCTTTAAATAGTTTGTGTGCATCACCGTCGCGTAAATGTTTTTTATACTCAGTCATCAATGAGCCAACTTCACCCACTAAACCTAGTAGCGGTATCATTAATTCAGTACCTTCGACAGCAGGAATTTGGTCTGTCTTCAGTGCTTGTGTTTGATACTCAGAAAAATTCATAATAGACATATCCAATTTTAAAATTGTTGATTATAGTGATTCTCTGAAGGATAAAATATAAACTTGACGATGAATAAAAAGTATCGCCATTAGAAAATTAAACTATATTTATAGAGAATTACTAGGAAAAATAATTGGTTGTGTACTAACTGAAAGACGTAACGGATGGTGTGGGTATCCATACTTTGTTAGAACTAGGCAGTAAAGAGGTTGTTTATCAGAAATTAGACTTAACACTTCTTTTTCACGGTTCTGAATTCTGGGATATTTCCCCGCACCCCATGCCAAAATAATTAAGGCAGCGCGTTTTGTTGCTACTTGAATATAGCAGTTGTTTTTTGGCCCCACAGGGTCATCTACTTGGCAAAGTTCACGGGGGTTTGTAGCACAATAAGCAAATAGATTAACTACTTCAAGAGAACCATATTTCCAAGACTTAGCAAAGTTAATACATCTAGTGAGAGTGTGATCATTTTTCTTATCATCGGCGATACTTGGGTTAAGCATCACAAAAGTAACTTGAGGTAAACTTATATCCCATTTACGGCGCAGTAAGTAGCGATACTTTCTAGTGATGTCGAACTTAGCATATCCTTTTATGTCCATGTATTTTACTCTGAATTACTATGGATTTATAAAGAGCGGCTTATCTTAAAACAGACACAACTGTTTATGCTTTTCAATTTCTATATTTTGTAAAACTTTTGATTTTTTTCTCTGAGTCTCTTGTTCAGATTTTTTATATTGTTTTGATACATTATTCGGAATTTCAGATGTTGTTTTTACCTGAGAATCTAGTTCCAAAGATAATTGCTGACAATTACTATTATTTAATATTTGCAAATTAGTAATCTCTAATGTTGGCAATCTCTGTGCTAAACTTTCTTGAACTTTATCATTAATGCACCATTTGGGTGGATAAAAATAATCAATTGCGTGAGGCGTTGAAGTAAATTTTGATTTGATTTTTTTGCGATTACTTTTCAATTCGGGAAATGCTGCTCGGCAGTATTTATCCGTTTCACAAAAAAGATTTTGACAGTCTATAGCCTGTAGTGGACGACCCCAGAGTGATTGAAAATTTAACCCCAAACGCTGAAACTCTTTTTCTTGGTTTTCAGTCATCCAATGAATTATATCAGTATATGTTTTACCATCTGTATCGACAAAACACTTGCTGATACCACGTTCGGCTCCTGGTCCTGCTATAGTAAAACTGTTTTCCTCAAAGTTGATAATTTCACTATAGTTAATATCTGTCGCTAATTGGTAAGCCATAAACTTACCTAGCAATGGATATTCTTGAATAATCTTAAAAACGTCTTCAAAATTTTTGGCTTTGACTATGTGATTGACCACTCTATCTTGGGCAACCATTTTATCAAGTAATGCCAAATGGTTCTGGTGTTTTTTATCATAACCAAACTCTTTGCTGGCACAAGACATATATGCACTGGTATAAATGACATATCCAAGATTCATAGCCTCTTGTAATATATCTGAATATACATTTGAGTCGAAATTAGACAGTGTTATATAGTCTCCTATTTTGTTTTCTAAGTATTCCCATGTTTCTATTTTATTAAAAATTTTAAATAGTAGAATCCGTAAAATTACCTCTTCTTCATTCTGGCTCCTATTCTGATCGTAAATCACCTTTTTGATCAGATATTGTGAAACGCGATCGCTTGCTCGATATGCATTACAAAATTTATAAGTATTAATGATCGGGTCACTCGTCCACGGTGGTGGTACGTTGTTAATTTTGTTGAAAAATACTTCCTGCCGCATAGCAGCAAATCGCCAATAGGTATCAAAAATTTCTTGTCTTACTTGCATACACTGTTCTCCTGGTTTATCGTTATCAGTTTCAAACCTGTTTTTTATCCATGAGGCAAGATTATGCGACAACTGCCGCATAATCATCGTACCCGATCGCATTTCTAGCAAAACATCCTTAAAGCCGAGCGCAGCAACTATTCTTAACTTTTATCTACTGAATAATATGATTTTCAGGAAACACTAGGATCGTCAGCAGTTTTGATCTCTTTCAATATTCGTTCGACTTGGTTAACTTTTTCACCTCTATTCTGTGCTTTGAAAATATTTAAGGCTTTTTCTAGAGAAGACAGCGCCTCATCTTTTTTATTTGTTTGCCACAATACCAATGCAAAATTAGTCAGGGCCTCGCCATAGTTAGGATTGATTTCTAGAGCTTTTTTATATTCAGTCATGGCTTCATCCCAGCGACTTTGGCTAGCATAAACCATACCGATCGCATTATAAGCTAAAGCGTATTTTGACTGGAGACGAATGGCTTCTTGATAAGCGCTAATTGCTTCTTCTGGTTTCTTTTGCCGAAAAAGCACATTTCCCAGTTGAAAGTGTCCAAAGGCATCGTCTGGAAATTTTTTAATTAACTTGCGTAAATTTTCCTCTGCACCTGTTAAGTCTCCCTGATTAAATAAAGCATTGGCTTGTTGCAGCATCTGCGATCGCTCTGATGGCCCTGTATCTGAAAACTGTGCTAGTTTTTGTGGTTGTCTCTGTGCATCCTGTTCTGGCGGATGCAAAGAAACTTTTCCAGAAACCGCTAACGCTAATGGTGATAAACTAATTACAGTTAGAATAGTCAGCATCATGCAGCTAAAAGGTTGAACAAATGCTGATTTGGGTTTGCTCTTCAGCTTCATCGCCCTCAATGCCTCAATAATGTTCTTATGTCCATAATAAAATGTGGGTGCGTTACGTGAAATACACCACAAGTAGGAACGCACATCTGTGCATCCCTACAAGGTCAATTGAATTATTTACGTACCTTCCCGCAATTTATCCAACACGCTTCTATCTTCTAACGTCGAAGTATCACCAGATACCTCTTGCCCAGCAGCTAGATTCCGCAATAAGCGCCGCATAATCTTACCCGATCGCGTTTTGGGCAAAGCATCAGTAAAGCGAATTTCTCCTGGACGTGCGATCGCACCAATTTCTTTGACGACGTGCTGCTTGAGTTCTTTACTCAGTTCCTCACTTCCCTGATAAGTGCCTTCTAAAGTCACAAAAGCAACTACTTCTTCACCTTTGAGTTCATCCGGCTTACCTACTACCGCCGCTTCTGCAACGGCTGGATGCGAAACTAAAGCTGATTCTACTTCCATTGTACCAAGGCGATGTCCTGATACATTCAGTACGTCATCCACACGACCCATTACCCAAAAGTAGCCGTCTTCATCTTGTCTAGCGCCATCACCAGCAAAGTAAGTATATTTACCATCTTGGGGCGGAATGTGTTCCCAATAAGTGCGGCGGAAGCGTTCTGGATCGCCGTAAACTGTCCGCATCATTCCTGGCCACGGATGGCGCACCGCCAGATAACCGCCTTCGTTATTGGGTACGGTGTTTCCTTCTAAATCCACGACATCTGCAATAATTCCTGGGAAGGGAAGAGTTGCAGAACCTGGTTTAGTAGGGATTGCTCCTGGTAGCGGTGTAATCATGATACCGCCAGTTTCCGTTTGCCACCAAGTATCAACAATTGGACAGCGATCGCCACCAATTACTTTCTGATACCACATCCAAGCTTCTGGGTTAATGGGTTCGCCGACGGTTCCCAGCAAACGCAACGAAGACAAGTTTCGCGCATTAGGATGTTGTTCACCCATCTTAATAAATGCCCGAATTGCCGTAGGTGCAGTATAAAAAATATTAACGCCGTATTTTTCAATTACATCCCAGAAACAGCCAGGATTAGAAGCACGGGGCGCACCTTCATACATCACAGTCGTTGCACCGTTGGAAAGGGGACCGTAGACAATGTAACTGTGTCCCGTAATCCAGCCTACATCTGCGGTACACCAATATACATCTGTGTCTTGCAGGTCGAATATCCACTTAGTGGTGATGTGGGTATACAGATTATAACCAGCAGTTGTATGCACTACGCCCTTCGGTTTGCCGGTGCTACCAGAAGTGTAGAGGACAAATAGCATATCTTCACTATCCATCGGTTCGGCGGGACAATCTGCTGATGCACTTTTTTGTAAATCATGCCACCAATGATCGCGTCCCCCCAATTGCATATAAGTTTCTTGTCCGGTGCGCTTAACAACTAGGACATTTTCGACGCTGGGAACAGCACCATCAGCTAAGGCTTTATCTACTTGTTCTTTGAGAGGAACGATCGCATCTTTGCGCCAACCACCATCAGCCGTGATTACTAATTTAGCTGTGGCATCAATTAAGCGATCGCGCAAAGCTTCGGCACTAAAACCACCAAATACTACGCCGTGTGGTGCGCCGATTCTGGCACAGGCTAACATTGCGATCGCAGCTTCAGGAATCATCGGCATATAGATTCCAACGCGATCGCCTTTTTGTACACCCAGTTGCTTCAATACATTGGCGAATTGGCAGACTTCCCGGTGTAGTTGGGCGTAAGTTAGGGTACGCGAATCACCTGGCTCTCCTTCCCAAATCAAGGCTGCTTTATTTTTGCGCCAAGTAGTGAGGTGTCTGTCAAGGCAGTTGTAAGAAATATTCATCTTACCGCCAACGAACCACTTCGCAAAAGGCGGTTGCCAATCTAGCACCGTGTCCCATTTTTGGAACCATTCTAATTCTGTTCCAGCCAAATCTGCCCAAAATTGCTCTGGATCGGCTTTGGCTTTTTCATAGAGACGCTTGTAGTCGTCCAAGCTTTTAATGTGGGCGTTCTGCGAGAATTCACTAGGAGGATGGAAAAGGCGGTTCTCTTGGAGGATTGATTCGATATTTGGTTCTGACATGGTTAGTTATGAGTGCGATCGCTATTATTACTAAAAACTATTCTTAGCCCAGTTGTGCTAGATGGTGTTTAGATTTTCGTTAAGCTAGGTAGAAATTGCCGAGTTATTTAGTTTACATTCATTTTCATCTACCAAAACCAAGCGATCTGAGAAATGTAAAGACGTTACATTGCAGCCTATCTAGCGCGAATGTTGCAAAATATAAGTAGTCTTGACAAACAACGCCTGAAATTATGACGCTCACGGTCGAAGCTAGCAGCTTATCTCTCAATGATGTTCATCGTCTTCTCAAGCTAGAAGAACTTTCAGTTGGTTCATTTGCAGATTTTTTAAATTTAGAACCATTGACAGAGTTTGAACAGGAGGATTTATTGCGAATTAGAAACGACTTCCGTCGTTATCTCAGGCTTGGTAAAATTTCTGAGGGATTAGTTAAATTTTTAACGATTGCACCACTAATGCGGTTAGCAGGGTTTTACGATGTGCCGATTCGGTTGACAATGGAAGATAGCATTGCGATCGCTGTCGAAGATGAAGACAGAAGAATTACCGGACGGATGGATATTTTAGCAATCAACAGTTTTCAAAGTAATATTGCACCGCCATTTTGGGTTGTAGTAATTGAAACGAAAAACAGTGCGATTGAAGTGGGGGAAGGTTTACCTCAATTACTGACTTATGCTTTTAAGAGTTTAGAGCAACAACCATCTGTTTGGGGACTGGTAACTAATGGACTGCGTTATCAATTTGTTCATCTAAGACATGACGAGCAGTCAAATTATCAGTTAATGCCATTATTAAGCTTAAACGAATCTCCAGATGCAATAGAGTTATTGCAAGTTTTCAAAGGCATCTGCAAGTTAGCTAATTTTCAGTAAATAAATTGCGGAGCGATGGCAAATGTCTGAACCTGCTACTTTAGAATTCATCTCTAATGGTATTTCAGAAGACGAAGTTATTTTTCCTCCTGGTGATATACTTAGTGACGAGCTACCCTTGAAAAGCGATTTACACCGTGACCAAATCGATTTGCTAATTCGCATACTAGAATTATGGTGGCGGGAGCGGCAATATTTCTATGCTTCTGGCAATTTGACGATTTACTACAGTCCTAACCAGAAAACATCAGAATATTTTCGTGGCCACAGACTTTTTTGTAGTTTTGGGAACTCAGAAAAAAGACCGTAAGAGTTGGGTAGTTTGGCAAGAAAACGGCAAATATCCAAACGTGATTGTGGAAATTTTGTCAAGTTCAAAGACAGCAGTTGATAAAGGGTTAAAAAAACAAGTTTATCAAGATACCTTCCGTACACGAGATTATTTCTGGTTCGACCATGTAACAATGGAACTTCAGGGATTCCATTTAGTTGATGGCAAGTATCAAGAAATCCAAGTAACTACTGATGGACGTTTGTGGAGTCAGCAGTTAGAACTTTATTTGGGAGTTTATGAAGGTAAATTAAGATTCTTCACTACTGAAAATCAATTAATATTATCATCAGAAGAGTTAGCTGAACAAGAACGTTTACGTGCCCAACAAGCAGAAAAACGTGCCCAAGAGTTCAGAAGAACGCGCCCAACAAGCAGAGCAAGAACTTGCTCGATTGCGGGAGGTATTACGCACACAGGGCATTGAGTTAGAGAATATTTGATGACATCAGGAAATTAATTAGGTACACTTTCAAGTTAAGATTTAATTATTGGTGTGTAAAAAAGCGTTATCTTCTGAAAGTAGGGCCTCGTTTGCAAGCAACAGAGATTAAGGATAAGCTAAAGTCACTTATCGAGCAAGCCTCCTCGGTAGATCATAATTTGGCGAGAAGATTAGAGGAAATCAATCGTTGGGTAAAAAATATCAAGCCAGGTTCCCTGACTGCAAAACCATTTGTCATTGCATTTCTCTTAGAGGTAATTACGGATTCTACTATTTGGCTGATAATCAAATCCTTACCTTCGGAAGAAGAACAGAAAGCAAAGTTCGAGTTGATGACACCGATTGAAAGATATTGGTATGGTTATCTATTTCCTAGATGGATTAATGCAAGTGACTCCAAGTTTTATATTTGGAAACAAAAATTGATGGCAGGCGAATTTAATCAGGTCGATGATGATATCATTAGATCAATAGCTCAAGATGTTGTAAGTCGAGAAGGTAGTTTTTGGCAGCGTTATATCGCCGACCTCTCTATGGCAACAGACCTAATTGTTAGTAGTCGTAACAATCAACCGCTTTGCATTCAAGTTACTAGTGTCTCTGAAGAACTTAATTACCAAAAGTACCAAGCTTGGCAAAATACACTGCGATCGTGGGAAATAGAGAGAGGATTGTTCTTAAGTTATAATCCCAAGGATGCTAATTTTGTCAACCAGTTAGTCAACGTGGCCCTGTATAACAGTGATTACCTTTCTGGTGGCAAATATTTAAAATTTTCGTGAACTTTAAGGAATTTGATATTTCCGGTTTGTGTTCAGCCTACATACTTACTTGCTAATTACAGCTTTTATGGCTAACAAAAGAGAAACTCACTGCAACAATCAAGTGGATACATTTGCTGAAGCTTTAGCAACAGCGCGACAAATGCAGCAGAACTGGCTAACTTATGGGGTTGATTTTGTCAATTTTTACGTTGAAGATGTAGATGGAGACTGGCTAGAAACCTGGGGACATGACGAAATTTTAGGTAATTCTCAATTAGATGCTATTAAAGAATTTTTGGTAAGTCATGATAGTGTAGCTGTGAAGGTAAGACAGCATTTAGGAGAGCGATCGCTGTTTGATTTTGCCGTAAACTTAGATGAATCTTGGAGAATTTCCCAAACCAATGACAGGTTATCTGCGGTAAAAAATCTGTTAGCTGGTGAAGAACATAGTATTGATACAGATGATATTAGGTTATTGGATTTAGCAGATAATCTGGTAGTAAAATTGGCAGAGATTTTGTGAAATTTGAAATTATTTTGTAGTAAATTGCTTCCAGAGGCTTCTAACTCTCTGGAATCTAAACATCTGTTATTGTATCTATCAGTGAAGATGTCGCTGCATAAGGTAGGATACTTTGGAACCAATAACAGCTAGTGCGATCGCAACTCTCGCTTTTACTAAAGCATTTGAGAAAACCATCGAGAAATTCACTGAAGCAGCCCTTGGTAAAATGGATGAGCTGCGAAAAAAGATTTGGGGTAAATTACGAGGAAATTTGAAAGCAGAAACAGCCCTTGTTGCTGCGGAAAAAGGCTCGAAACCCGATGTGGACAGGGTTGCTGCTTACTTGCAGATAATTTTACATGAAGAACCGGAGTTTGCTGAAGAAGTAGAAACACTGGCTCGTGAAATTGAGGCTGGTAAGATAGTAGACAAAAGCACTATGACCCAAATCAATCAAGACAATGCCAAAGGATGGCAAACTAAGGTTGAGGGTGGAACAGTTTATCAAGGTGATATTAATATTCATCATGCACCCCCCAATTCTTGAAGTGAGCCATCATGAACCAAAATAATCAAGGCAACGCCAAGGGATGGCAAAATCAGGTTGAGGGTGGAACAGTTTATCAAGGTGATATTAGTATCTACAATTCCCCTACTCAGCAGTTACACTCATCTACTCCAAATAATATTCCCTCTCGCGGTGTCGCCAACTTTGTCGGGCGGGATGAGAAACTTGCAGAGGTGCATAAAAAGTTGCTGCAAAATGACAGCGCGGCAATTTTGGCTTTGGCTGCTATGGGCGGAATGGGTAAAACTGAACTGGCGACACAATACGCACAGCGCTACAAAGACAATTATCCTGGTGGGCTTTGCTGGTTAGATGCCAGAAAACCAGATTTAGCAGCAGAGATTGTAGAGTTTGCTAAGTTTTACATGAAACTAGTAGTCTGCCAAGCTAACTTTGCTATGTTAAATTTGGATATAAACGCTCCATTTTTCGGCGAGCATCTTTGGTTTGAAAACCCCAATAAACACTAGCTTTTTGCTGATTACGTTTTTTCTCCCAAGCGGCAATCTCAGAAGTTAATGTTTCTGCATTAGGAATACGCCGTTCTAAACATTGGCGAGATAAAACAGATAATTCGATTTCTACCTGATTCAGCCCTTCGGGTTCGCCAGTTGCTTCAAGTCGGGGAACCCGCCCAACGCACTGGCTCACCAAGAAGCGTGTTTAGGAGTATAGTGAAACTCTAACTTTTGAATAATTCGACGTGCTTCTTCTGGTGGAAAAACTTCATATAATGCATTGGGTGTATGAATATTCAAGTTATCAACTACTAAACGAATAACATCGGCATCTCGGTAGGAAACATCTACTAAATTTTTCATTTGTTTAGCAAAATCGGCTTTAGTTCGACGTTCTGTAACTTCGATATGCCGCCATCCAGCCAAGGGTTGAAAACATGCGAATAAATTTACTGTCCCGTACGTTATACTCAAAATCATAACGTTCAGGTTGCTCTGGCTGTGGTGGCAAAGGAAGTCTTACTTCTTCTACTAATTGGTATGGACGTTCATCAAAGCAGACTACAGGGCGTTTAGGATCATAAGGCTCATTGTATAAATCCAGCACATCTTCCATTCGGAAAACATATTCTGCGTTAACTTCAGGAATACACCATTGTTCTTTCAACCAAGGCTTAATTTCATTTTTTTTAAAGTTTGACGTACTGTTTCATCTGAGATTGAATCTATGATACCAACGTTCACTAAATGATCTGCTAATAATTGCATTGTCCAACGCACTCTTCCTTCTGGCGGATTAGAACAAGCTGTTGCAATCAAAAATGCTTCTTGCTTTTCATCTAATTTTTTATGTTTTGGTGGATGAACTTCATCCTTTAAAGCAAAATCTAACCCTCCAATGACAAATTTTTCTCGTATTCGTTGCACTGTTGCAACATGCGCTCTAACTATGCTAGCGATCGCTTGATCCGTTTCTCCTTCGGAAGCCATCAAAAGAATGTTTGCACGGCTTATGGTTCTTGCCTTATGCTTACCTTTCTTAATTATCGATTGCAGTTGGGAAACTTCATCTTCATTCAAGTCAACAATGTACTTTTTTGCCATGTTACACCCCGTTTTTGGCTATTTTACCAATTAGAGGTTTTACTTAGCAAAGTTACCTTGGTACACTACTAGAAGTACCGCAAACTTTATTGACTTCCCAGGAACAAGCAAAATGGTGCTGGCATAATTGGCAACCACAAGCAGGACTAGTTTTAGTAGTATTGGACAATGTTGACGATCTTACTAACTGGAAAAATTGTCGGCAAATACTACCAACAAATAACCGCTTCTGTGTATTAATTACAAGTCGGTTGCGAAATCTCGGTTTAAATGTCACAGAGATAAGCTTGGATGAACTGTCACCAGAAAAAGCTTTGAATTTGTTGACAGCTTTGTTGGGCGAAAAAGATAGGCGAGTGCAACGAGAACCAGAAACGGCAGTAAATTTATGTAAATGGCTGGGATATCTGCCTTTAGGTTTGCAATTAGTGGGCGCGTATTTGGCAGAAGATCCAAATTTATCTTTGGCAAAGATTTTACAGCAATTACCAACTCAGCAAAAGTCTCAATTAGAAGCTGTATTTGAATTAAGCTGGCAACAACTCGATTTTATGACACAGTGTGTCGGTGAATTGTTGAGTTTATTTGCCCCAGATATCATTCCTTGGCAATTGGTTGAATCTGTCAGTCAGCAGCTAAATTGGGCGAAGGCAGATGTTGATGAGGCGAGAAAGCAACTTTATAAGCGCCATTTAATTCAAAGCGTAGCAGAAGGAGAAAGTTGCTATAAAATTCATCCTTTAATTAGGGAGTTTTTGCAGGGTAAATTGGCAGGGTTAAACACAGGCGATGACCTCAAAAAAGCCTTTGCCGCAGCATTAGTAAAAATTGCTCAGAAAATACCTGAATCTCTCACTCTTGAGGATATTAAGTCAGTGCAACTGGCAATTCCCCATTTAACTGAAGTGGCACAAAATCTGATTGATGCTGTGGAGGATGAAAATTTAACTTGGGTTTTCACTGGCTTGGGCAAATTCTATCAAGGTCAAGGTTTGTATACCCTAGCAGCACCTTGGTATGAGCAAGGATTATCAACGGTACAAACCCGTTTGGGAGAAGAACATAGCCATGTTGCCACCAACCTTAGCTGGCTGGCAAGTCTCTACGATTTTCAAGGACGCTACGACCAAGCCGAACCCCTGTTTCTGCAAGCTTTAGAACTTTCTAAACGCCTGCTGGGAGATGCACATCCCGATGTTGCCAACAGCCTGAATTGTTTGGCAAATATCTACTATTATCAAGGACGCTACGACCAAGCCGAACCCCTGTATCTGCAAGCTTTAGAACTGAGAAAACGCCTGCTCGGAGATGCACATCCCTTAGTTGCCAACAGCCTGAATTGTTTGGCAAATCTCTACTATTCTCAAAGACGCTACGACCAAGCCGAACCCCTGTCTCTGCAAGCTTTAGAACTTTCTAAACGCCTGCTCGGAGATGCACATCCCGATGTTGCCAACAGCCTGAATTGTTTGGCAAATCTCTACTATTCTCAAGGACGCTACGAACGAGCCGAACCCCTGTATCTGCAAGCTTTAAAGATTTATAAACAGGTGTTTGGGGTAAATCATCCCAATACGGTTACTGTTCGGCAAAATCTAGAAAATGCTCGGGCTAATAAATAGTGTTAGCCGGACAGTTAAAAATAATGCTAATAATTCCTTGTGGAAGAAGCTTTTGGGGTTATTTGATTGAAGCGAAAGTTGTAATTATAGCAAGGAACTGGGGACACTTCTCTACGAGAGGCTACTTCGGCTTCGCTCAGTACTGCGCGAACGACAAGCGGTAGTTGAATCTCGACTTCGCTCGATTTCCGCGCAGCGATGCACTGAGCTTGTCCTGAGCGTAGCCGTTGGCGCAGCCTCTAGTATAGAAGGGCGCAGTCGTTGTGTCAAAACTCAGTGCATCGCTGGGGACTGGGTGAAAAGTCTTTTTGTGTTTCGGTTTTATCCTCCTCAAATTAAAATTGAACAAAAATAATAAACGACACCCCGAATTCGATAAACGACACCCCGAATTCAATAAACAACTCCCCGAATTCAATGAACGACTCTCCGAATTCAATGAACGACTCCCCGAATTCAATGAACGACTCCCCGAATTCAATAAACGATACCCCGAATTCGATGAACGACACCCCGAATTCGATGAACAACACCCCCCTTATAAAGGCTACGGTGTACACACAAATCGGAGTTACTTTGATCCGGGTTTTACCCCCCTTAATCCCCTCTTGGTAAGGGGGGAAACCAGAAAATCTAGTTCCCTCCCCTTTACAAGGGGAGGGTTAGGGTGGGGTAATTCGAGGGCTGGTAGTGATTCGATAACTTGTGTGTACACCGTAGCTTTATAAGGGGAGGATTAAGGAGGGGTAAAACTTTGGTTAATCAGCTATTTTAGACTTGTGTGTACACCGTAGCTAAAGCATCAAGGAGGGTTGGGGAGGGGTGTACCTCATGTAGTTGCAGAACACTGTATTAGCGATCAAGCTCGATCGTTAAAGAAATATTTATAAATTCTTACCATATTTTGTTCTCATCTTCTAATTTTAGATGCGAACTGACAGCAGTCCATTGCGATTGCATTCACTAAATGTTAAAACTTTGGATGTATTGACTTATACGCAAATTACCCCACTCCCACTGCGATCGCATACATTTAACCCTCTTCAAAATGCACCACAAGCACGTTAAGCTGAATTAGAGTGACAATTTATTGCGCTTTTTAATATATAAATCTCTGTTCTTGTCAAATTTTAATTTTTTCTGCTTGAGAAACCCGGAATGCTAGACCAAATTTTTGATTACCTCGACTTTCATTTTAGCCTTGAAGCCCTTATAGTTCTGGCGATCCTGGTGCTTTTAGAGGCGCTGTTATCTGCCGACAATGCGATCGCTCTTGCTGCGATCGCAAAAGGGTTGGAAGACAAGGAACTTGAGCGTAAAGCCCTCAACTTTGGTTTAGTCGTTGCTTATGTGCTACGAATCAGCCTGATTCTCACTGCCACTTGGGTGCAACAATTCTGGCAATTTGAATTATTGGGCGCTGCTTATCTGCTGTGGTTGGTATTTCAACACTTTACCTCAGAAGAAACTAAGGACGAACACCATCACGGGCCGCGTTTTAATTCATTGTTGCAAGCGATACCTGTGATTGCATTTACAGATTTGGCATTTTCTTTGGATAGCGTGACAACTGCGATCGCAGTTTCTCAAGAAAAATGGCTAGTGCTGACGGGTGCAACAATTGGGATTATTACGCTGCGATTCATGGCGGGATTGTTTATCCGTTGGCTAGACGAATATGAAAACCTAGAAGACGCAGGCTATGTAACTGTAGCGTTCGTGGGCTTGCGCCTGTTGTTGAAAGTGGTGAACGATAATTTAGTTCCACCAGAATGGATCATGATTACTGCCATCTTCCTGATTTTAGGCTGGGGATTTTCCAAGCGTGTTAGCACTGAAGTGCCCCAATTAGAACCAGAAAAAAGCGAAGTCTCTAAGTAAGAATGGGGAATGGAGAATGGGGGAGAAATAACCAATACCCAATGCCCAATTCCCAATTCCCCACTCCCTAGTTTTTTACTCGTGCAACCAAGGGGTTATGTGTGGTTGCCAGTTGACTAATTCTTCATCTTTAAACCATAGGGCTATTTCCTGTTGTGCGGTTTCTGGAGCATCAGAACCGTGAATTAAGTTTCGACCAATATTGATGCCAAAATCACCGCGAATTGTTCCTGGCTCGGATGTTAAGGGGTTCGTAGCACCAATAATCTTTCTGGCAGATGCAACGACACCATCACCTTCCCATACCATCGCTACCACTGGGCTAGAAGTGATAAATTCGACTAGACTACCAAAAAAGGGACGTTCCCGGTGAACACCATAGTGTTGTTCAGCCAGTTCTTTACTGACTTTCAAGAACTTTAAACCAACTAGGGTAAAACCTTTAGTTTCAAAGCGACGGATAATTTCCCCCACTAATCCCCGTTGTACTCCGTCAGGCTTAATTGCTAAAAATGTACGTTCCATTGCGATCTCCCAAAGCTTAATAAAGTTTTTATTTTGTCAATTGTCATTTGTCCTTTGTCTTAAGTCTAAGAATTTTGCACTAATGACCAATGACTAATGACCAATGACTCTTGACCAATCAGAGTTTATCTCAGAAATTATCCTTGGGTGCATATACGTTCCCAAATGAATGCGTTAAATTGTTAAGTCGTGGGCGAAAAACAGAGGTTAGGAAGAAATGGGTGTTGAGTCAACTGCTACATCTGACGAGGTGGTACCAGTACCGTCCAATGGACAAAAATCTGAAGTGAAAAATCATAAGCAAAAGAAACTTTTACCACCTAGTACTACCACAGGAAGTTTACCTCGCTCCTGGAAAATTGAGGATAGCGAAGAACTATACCGTATTGAAGGTTGGGGACAACCCTATTTTTCCATTAGCGCTGCTGGTCACGTTACCGTTTCACCCAAAGGCGATCGCGGTGGTTCCCTAGACTTGTTTGAATTGGTTAACTCCATGAAACAGCGCAACTTGGGACTTCCGATGTTGATTCGCTTTTCCGATATTTTGGAAGACCGGATTGAACGGTTGAATGCTTGTTTTGCCAAAGCGATCGCCCGCTACAACTACCCTGGCGTATACCGGGGGGTGTTTCCTGTCAAATGCAACCAAGAGCGGCATTTGATTGAAGATTTAGTCAAGTTTGGCAAGCCTCATCAATTTGGCTTAGAAGCTGGTTCCAAACCAGAATTAATGATTGCCCTGGCTGTCTTAGATACACCAGGAGCGTTGTTAGTTTGCAACGGCTACAAAGACCGAGAATACATCGAAACGGCAATGTTAGCCCAGAGATTAGGGCAAACACCAATTATCGTCTTAGAACAGATTGAAGAGGTTGATTTGGTGATTGATGCCAATCGCCAGTTAGGTATTAAACCGATTTTGGGTGTTCGTGCTAAACTCAGTACCCAAGGTATGGGACGTTGGGGAGCCTCTAGTGGCGATCGCGCTAAATTTGGTTTGACAATGCCTGAAGTCATTGAGGCTGTCGACAAGTTACGGGAAGCTAACCTGCTCGATTCTTTGCAATTGATGCACTTCCACATCGGCTCACAAATCTCTGCCATAAATGTAATTAAAGATGCCATCCAAGAAGCCAGCCGCATTTATGTGGAATTGGCGATGCTGGGGGCAGATATGAAATACCTTGATGTCGGTGGCGGCTTGGGCGTAGATTATGATGGCTCCCAAACCAACTTCTATGCGTCGAAAAATTACAACATGCAGAACTATGCCAACGACATCGTGGCAGAGTTAAAAGATACCTGTGCAGAGCGCCAAATTACCGTACCAACACTGATTAGCGAAAGTGGACGTGCGATCGCTTCTCATCAGTCGGTGCTGATTTTTGATGTTCTCAGTACTAGCGATGTCCCTCTCGATTCCCCAGAACCTCCACAAGAGGGAGAATCCCCAATCATTAATTATCTTTGGGAAAGCTACCAATCTATCAACCAAGAGAATTACCAAGAGTTGTATCACGACGCGGCACAATTCAAAGAAGAAGCCATCAGTCGCTTCAACTTAGGAATTTTACGCCTCAGAGAACGAGCCAAAGCCGAACGGCTATACTGGGCTTGTTGTCAGAAAATTCTCAACATCACTAGACAGCAAGAATACGTACCCGATGAACTAGAAGACCTTGAGAAAATCATGGCTTCCATCTACTACGTTAATATGTCAGTGTTTCAATCAGCACCAGATTGCTGGGCGATCGACCAGCTATTCCCCATCATGCCAATCCACCGTTTGGATGAAGAACCAATCCGGCGAGGAATTTTAGCAGACCTAACCTGCGATAGTGATGGTAAAATAGACCGCTTTATTGACCTGCGCGATGTCAAATCGGTTTTAGAACTACATACCTACAAGCCCGGAGAACCCTATTATTTAGGGATGTTCTTGAATGGAGCTTACCAAGAAATCATGGGCAATTTGCACAACCTATTTGGCGATACTAATGCTGTTCACATCCAATTAACGCCCAAAGGCTACCAGATTGAACACGTTGTCAAAGGTGACACCATGAGCGAAGTAGTAAGCTACGTTCAGTATGACTCCGAAGATATGGTGGAAAACATTCGCCAGCGTTGTGAGAAAGCATTAGAAGAAAAGCGTATCACCCTAGCAGAATCTCAGCGATTACTGCAAACCTACGAGCAGAGTCTTAGAAGATACACGTATCTGAATAGTTAGTTAGGAATGGGAATTGGGGATTGGGTATTGGGGATTGGGTATTGGGAATTGGGTATGGCTCAAGAATCAATAAATAGTTCTTCTTCCCCTGCTTCCCCTGCTTCCCCTGCTTCCCCTGCCCCCGTTCGGCTACGCTCACGGCAAGCCTGCCCCCTGCCCCCTTGCTTCTTCCCCATTCCCCATTCCCTAACTCGCGTTTGTCCCCAACAATTCCTCTATTGCTTGTCGCTCAACAGGGGTATGAGATGGTGGTATCTGGCGAGCATCGGTAATTAGCCAATCTAAAGCAGCTGCTTGGACATCTATAGCGGCCCCAGTTTTATCTACACAATAACGTCCAAACACTAGCTTATCGACTAACCTGACTCCTGGCCCCAGGCGCGACCATTCAAAAATCACGCTATTTTCTACTGTTGCGCCACTACATATCCAACAATTGGGGCCAATCATCGCTGGGCCGACAATTTTGGCTCCGTCTTCTATTCTCGTCATCCCGCCGATGTAAACTGGGCCTGTGATATCCACTTTGTCCCAATTTACGGCGACATTTAAGCCAGTATAAATACCAGGGGCGACTTCATGACCGGGGATTTGCACATTTTTGATTTCACCCAGCAGTACCCCGCGAATCGCTCGCCAATAGTCTGGAACTTTACCAATATCTACCCATTCAAAGTCCATAGGGATGGCGTAAAAGGGAGCTTTGATTTCCACTAATTTGGGGAACAATTGGCTACCAATGTCATATTCCACATCAGAGGGAATATAGTTAAAAACCTCTGGTTCAAAGATGTAAATACCTGTGTTGATGTTGGTGCTGAGGGCTTCTTCAGTCGAAGGTTTTTCTTGGAAAGCTTTAACACGCCCTTCTTCATCAGTGACCACCACACCATAGCTCGAAACTTCTTCTTGGGGAACAGATTTTGTAATAATAGTAGCGATCGACCCTTTAGCTCTATGCCATTTAACCGCCGCAGTTAAATCTAGGTCAATCAAAGCATCACCGCACAACACCACAAAGGTATCATCAAAAAATGGTGAGAAGTCTTGAATGCGGCGCATTCCTCCAGCAGAACCGATTGCTTCCCCTACCAGTTTACCGTCATCATCAATTTTGCCTTCAAAGGAATAGGCAATTTGCACCCCAAACCGTTGACCATCACGGAAATAATTTTCTATTTCCTCAGCCAAATGACTGACGTTGACCATAATCTGGTCAAATCCATGTTGGCGTAACAGTTCTAGCAAGAACTCCATCACTGGCTTTTGCAGGATGGGAATCATTGGCTTGGGAATTGTATAGGTAATCGGACGCACGCGAGTACCCTTGCCAGCCGCGAGAATCATGGCTTTCATAAAAATTTATTCCTCAACCACAAGCCAGTTTACTTTCATCGAGTGATACTTAATCATCAGTTTTTATTTCTGCTCTAAGTCATCCCTGAAACAGGGATAACAGGAATTTAGTGGTTATTGCAACCATCTATATACTTAGATGACAAGCGATCGCTTATCTTTTCAATTTACTCGGATTTTGAGACTGAATCAAAAATCTGTAAATTATCTGTAGGGCTACTTTTCGCTTTTTTAGTTCATCGATTGCTCAAAAGGTTTACTGGTCTTAGGTGAATCTGTAAGTAGCCGAACTTTAATCTCATGGTAAAACTCCTCTTGAAATAGCTCTACTTTCGATTGAGCCGAAAGTAGTAGTAGCGCCCAGAAAACGCTAACTAAATGACTGTGTTTAGTCTCATGTCCAGACCCATTTTGGTTGAAAAGCTTTGTCTGAGTCCACAATTCTACAAGTTGTTCTAAATTCAACCAATTTTGTTCTGAATTTAGCTCTCTGGCCGATAAATTCAAGACTTGTTCGAGTTCTCCAGCTACTTCTGTCAGATTTTCTTGGTGAGCTAACTCCAGCGCCTCCCGCATACTTTGGACGCTAGGCAAACGTCTGGGACGAATAGGTTTGCTAACTTTTTCTACTATTTTTAGCTGGTTTGCCATAATCTGCAATTGCTTGATTAACTCTTGCAGAGTCACCCGGCGCTTTGGTGGTGGCATTGCCGATGGACGACGACGCAATTGCCGTTCTAATGGTAGACGATGACCATGATGTGATATTCCGTCTTCATCTTCCAGTATCGCATCATCTAATACACCATCCTGGATATCACCTACTGTTGACAATTGCATCAATGTATTAGCTTTGAATAATACCAGCATTGATGCTGATAAAAATGCCTGTCCAGATTGAGACAAATCCGCTTCATAGCCTCTTCCTATTGACTCCGGTGCCATCAGTTCTAAGTAACGGTCAATCACCTCAATTACTTGGACATCCCAAGGGTCAATTTCTCCCTGTTCAGCTTGGTAAATCAGGAGTGTGATTGTTTCTAATAGCTCGGAAGCTTCCATCAACGGGTTCTAAATTAATTAATTAAGAATCGAAAGACTGTAAATTCAACAGTAAACTCATTGACTCTTGGCAAAGCGTGTACCTAATACATTCGCTTGTGCTTCTTTTAATCAGGAATTGCCTGCTGCCAGTATCCTCTGAAATTTGTAATCAATCACCATTGTGAATTGTGAGATCGGAATGTGCAACTTTTGATATTGGGAATTGAGAAGAGGACTTGGGGACAAGGAGAATTGGGGACAAAGGGAAAGACTTGTTTCAAGTTCTCACGTCTTGTCCCCTTGTCCCCCTTACCCTCTGCCCCCTGCCCTCCTGCCCCTCCCCTCTCAATCTGGGGGTGGGTCACGAGCAATGGTGACAGTTGAGACGAAATTACTCGGTTTGCCGCTCTTGATCGCATCGAAAGTGCCTTTAATAGTACCAGCAATGGGAACAGCAACAAGCGTTCCTAACAGCCCAGCAATCTCAAATCCCATCAAAATAGCTACAAAAATCCAAATGGGATTCAGTCCGATAAAGTTGCCGAGTAATCTGGGAGCTAACAAGTTATCTTTAAGCTGTTGCATAAGAATTGCCGCTATAGCAACTTGAACTGCTAACCACCAATTTTGCAGTAGTACTAAAATCGTCACTAGACCAATGCCAAGAGATGCCCCGATAAAGGGAATGAGTTCTGAAATCCCAATTAATATGGCAAACAACAGGGCAAAGGGTACCTTCATGACTAAGAAAATTGGTGTCAGGGTTAGCATCATGAATAGCCCTAGCAACAACTGACTAAGGAAGAAGTTCTGGAAATTTAGGCGTAAGGATGCGGTAAGAGGCTCTCCAATATTAGAAGGCAAAAGATTGATCAGACCATACCAGACGCGATCGCCATATAAAAGCATATAAAATGCCAGCACAATGACTAACACTACGTCAAATAAGCCTGATAACAGTGTCCCAGCAAATCCCACTGCTCCAGAAGCTAGCTGTTGCACCAGATTCTGAATGTTGGCATTGATTTGACTGCTTACAACCCTGAGATCAATCGGCAAACGTCTTTGTTTTGCTAGCATCTCAAATTGCTCTAAGTTTGCTTGACTAGCGCCTAACCAATCAGGGATCTTATTTAACAGTTGAATTGTTTGGTCAATGATCAACGGCACTAGGGTGACACCTAGAATCCCAAACAGGGTTAATGTTGCAAGTAAAACTATGATTACTGCCTGAGTGCGCGTGATTCGGGCACGTTCAAAAAATTTAACCGGGTAATTTAGTAGAAAAGCTAAAATCGCCCCAATGCTCAAGACGGTAATGGGATGCTGGAAGTATCGAAAAAGCACGGACAGTAGCCAGACATTAAGAGCGATAATTGGACCGCTCAGACCATAAATTAACAGGCGTTGAAGGGAGGCCGAACGGCGCATTTTATGCAACCTATCTTAGATATTCCTGAAAGAATTTGTAAAATTCTTGATGGCACTGATTATCATCATAGATATTTTTAACAAAGATATGTATAAGCGTATCTGATAGCAAGGAAGTAAATCAAAATGGACAAAACCGTAGCTGACCTCCGCAAAGACTACACCTTGGAAGGTTTAAGCGAACTTGAGGTAGACCTCAATCCTTTTATCCAATTTAAAAAATGGTTCGATCAGGCTTTAGCTGGTCAACTCCCCGAACCCAATGCGATGACTCTTGCTACCGTCACACCCGACGGTAAGCCCTCAGCCAGAATGGTGCTACTGAAGGATTTCGATGAACGGGGCTTTGCTTTTTTCACCAACTACAACAGCCGCAAAGGACAAGAACTGGCAGAAAATCCTCTGGCGGCTTTAGTCTTTTGGTGGGCAGAACTGGAACGTCAAGTTCGGATTTGTGGGTATGTAGAGAAAGTTTCTGAAACTGAATCCGACCAGTATTTTGATACTCGCCCTCCTAACAGTCGCCTGGGTGCGTGGGTATCTAATCAAAGCGAGGTGATAGAAAGTCGAGAAGTTTTAGAGCGACGTATGCAGGAGTTTTATAGCAAATATGAAAATCAAGAGATCCCCCGACCGCCTCATTGGGGAGGCTTACGAGTGATCCCTACAGAAATTGAGTTTTGGCAAGGACGCTCTAGTCGCTTACACGATCGCTTACTCTATAGCCGTTTAGATAATGGCACTTGGAAAATTGATCGGTTGTCACCTTGAAGAAGAGGCAGGGGAGCAGGGGAGCAGGGGAGCAGGGGAAGAACAATTTTTAACCAATGCCTAATTTCCAATTTCCAATTCCCAATTCCATACATTACCACTGAGCGATCGCGTCTTGAATTGCTGCCCGTGCCTCTGCTAGAGATTGGGTACGGGCATCACCCTCGTTCAGGCTGTTAGCGTTAATAAATTGAATATCTGTAATCCCAATAAAGCCGAAAATAGTCCGCAGGTATGGTTCTTGGAAGTCATAAGCAACGGCAGGGGAGGTGGCGCTAAAGTCACCACCACGAGCTGTAATGATAACTGCCTTTTTACCCTCTACTAACCCTCTAAAACCTTGAGCATCTAAAGAAACAGTCCGGTTAATGCGAACGATTTGGTCGATGTAAGCCTTAAAAGTGGAAGGTATATTGAAGTTATACATTGGCACTCCAAAAACGTAGCGATCGGCTGCCAAAAACTCATCAACCAGTTCGTCAGACACTCTGATTGCCTCAGCTAATTCTGGGGTATGGGTTTCTGGTGGTGAAAATGCTGCTGCAATCCAAGCTTCATTAACGTGAGGAACTGGGTGATGCCCTAAATCTCGATAGGCGATCGCATCTTCAGGATGTGCTGCCCTCCAAGCACTGACGAATTCTTTAGATAGTTCTCGTGAGTGCGATCGTTCAGCACGGGGGCTGGAATCAATATGTAGAATGTTTACCACCAAATATCTCCCAATTAGCTATAATTTACTGCTTTGACTTTTTTTGAGTCTAAATTTCAAAGCATTACATCAGATACTAAAAGTAACCAGTTACTAAAGTAAAGTAGTTACCATAAAGTAACTATTGGAAAATTTTGGCGAACTTATCGATGTCTGTCTCTAAAAATTCTGATGCTTGCCCAATCAGCATTCTGATGTCTTTACTATCAGGCCCTTGGACAATGTATATACTGTGGGTGTTGTGTAATAGTGGGCCTACTCGCTTTGTTGCATTGAAGCACTTAGTCGAGGGCATCTCTACCAAAGTTTTAACAGAAAGACTGAGGATGCTTGAGGCAGCAGAGATTATTTATCGCCAATATGAACCAACTGTTCCACCCCAAGTAACTTACGGTCTGACAGAACGGGGTCAGGAACTCATTGAAATCCTTCATCAACTCAATGTACTTGCTGAACGCTGGTATGGCAGTGAACAACGGGAACAGGGAATGGGGAATGGGTAATAGAGAGACAAGGGGAATAACCAATGCCCAATTCCCAATTCCCAATACTTCGGCTTCGCTCAGTACAAGTTCCCACTTGCCCTGAGTGAAGCCGAAGGGATTCCCAGTTCTCTTAACAGATAAATAGTCTACTATTCCTGGGTAGCTGCTGCTTTGGGAAGCAATTGAGTTCTGGGATCTGGCATGAAATTGTATCTTAAGTACAATCCTCCCCAGACAAATAGGATAATTAACAATGCACCAATACCAAGGGGACTAGGAAGCCAGAAAACCGCTTCTATGTGGTTGAGTTGACCAGGCTGGAGTTTCCACACCAGTTGATTGCCATTTTTTTCTGGCTCAATGGCTGTTTCAGTTAGTTGAATGTTTTTGGCTCCCCAAGGAGTTTTCAAGCTAAATTCCAAGTCGAGAATTGAACCAGCATTAGTGAGAACATTACCTTTGCTGGCAATTAGAGCAAGCGATCGCAAATCTAAATCATAAATCAACCGATTTCGGACTAAAAGTAAAAAATTATTCTGCTCCAAGAGGACGTTTGATTCAATCTTTGGTAGTTCTGAGTCAGATTTGCTCTGCACAGCCTCAGAGGATTGATTTGTACGGGAATTAAAAAATTCGTTGAACTTCTCTTGCAATTCAGTACCACTACTAAAAGGAATTGTCACGATGATTTCTTCTTGGGAAACTCGCTGTGTTTTACCTTCTAGTTGACGGGAGCGGCGTTCTATGCTGTTCAACCATTCGTATACAGAATCGCCGCTAAAGCTGGTTAGCCGTTCTCCTAACTTAATATGTTGTACGAATTCACCACTATTTGAATTATCAAAGTTAAGCCCCACATCGTACTTAACACAGCCAGTCAATAACAGGGATGTTAACAACACTAGCCACAAAATAGGATTTCGCATAGGAAAGACGCGGTTCATTCGATTTCGACCATTCAGTGTCAATACAAAACTAAATGGTCTGATTAACCACAACAAAATCTTTCCGAAAATTGAAGAAGTTGAAACCATAAATCTCCCCAAAAGTCAACATAGTATCAGCCAGGGGTTCCTGAAAAATTCAACCAAACCAAGTACGAGATGGTTAAACCAATGGCAATTAGCGCCACCCAGATAAAGCGATTATCTCTGGTATTGACCTGACTGAGGTCAACAAATTCTGGCTCTGTAGGTTTTGGCTTCTGCGGCACAGAAGATTTAGTGGGTTTAGCAGCTATAGAAATTTTGAGTTCATTCTCTTGTACTGTGTCCAAATCCGGGATTTCGGTCATCCATTCACTAGGTCTTTTCAGCTTTGGTGCTTTTAAGATGTAAACCATCTGTCGCGCTTGTTTGCTGATTTCAATATAGGGATGGCGTTTGAGTCTTTCGCAAAGAGCGATCGCATCATCCGTGCGTCCAGCCGCTTCATAAGCTGTCACCAGACAAATTTCTACTTCGCCCCCAAAGCGAGAATTACGAGCTAACAGGGCGCTGGCCTTTTCTAAATTTTCTACAGCTTCGCGGTATCGCCCATTTTCAAAGGCAATTTTCCCAGTCTGGTAGAAGGTTTTAGCAATTTCTAAACTTTCTGCACTCACGTCTTATACAAAAATTAGCACTATTTTAATTTTGCCAATACCAGCAATCTTTTTGGAATCTTTTCAAAGGCTGGCAATCTGAAAGTGGATAAACTTCTAAAATTTTAACTAAGTAGCAGCGACTATTTTCTGATTAAAAACTCTGGTATCAAATGCAGGTGAGCAAAATATGTTGAAAATCAAGCATTCGCAACTGAATTGGCTCCTAGCAGGTATGACTTTAGCAGTGATGAGTGTAAGCATTGCTCCAGCTTCGGCCCAGCGTGCGGTCTTTATTGATGGCGCTTATGGAGTTATGGGATCGCCTGCTGTCGGTTCCTTTATTTATGGTAGTCCGATTCCTACACCTATGCCTGTAGACCCAGCAACGGGGCTAATGCCACAACGCACTAATTACCCCGATTATTATTCCTATCCCCAGGTAAGGCAGAATGTCAGAAATTCCACACTGATTAATCCAACTTTGATTAATCCGGCAATTCGAGATTCAACCCTAGTTAATCCGGTGATTATAAATAATTCATGGCATCGTACACCATTTAGCGGTGGGCGATGTCTGACAACAAGTTGCTCCGCACCTACGCGGGTTATTATTACCTATCCGCGGTAGAGAGGCAGGGGAAGTAGGGAGACAAGGGGGACAAGGGGTAATTATTGAATAAATCTCTCTTGTCTCCCCCTTCTTCCTTGTCTCCCTTGTCTCTTCTTTATGCCCTATGCCCCATAAGCATCAAGAGGTAAATTGCGAACCCAAAATCATCGTCCCAATCCCAACATCAGTAAAGATTTCTAGTAACAGGGCGTGGGGAATGCGACCATCGATGATGTGTGCGGCACGGACTCCTTGAGCAAGCGATCGCACACAACAATTAACTTTGGGAATCATCCCACCGGTAACTATCCCATTGACAATTAACTCGCGGGCTTCGCGGATATCTACTTTTGGAATCAAAGTAGATTGGTCTTTGTAATCTTTTAAAATTCCACTTGTGTCGGTCAGTAAAATTAACTTTTCTGCTCCTAGTGCCGCAGCAATTTCTCCAGCTACAGTATCGGCGTTAATGTTATAAGCTTGCCCTGTCTCGTCTGCGGCAACGCTAGACACTACCGGAATATAGCCATTGCTAGCGAGGGTGTCCAAAATCTTGATGTTAACATTACTGACTTCCCCCACAAAACCGATGCCTTCTTGACCTTGGGGACGGGCTGTAAATAGATTACCGTCTTTACCACAAAGTCCTACAGCCAATCCACCAGCTTGGTTAATTAGCGCGACAATTTCTTTGTTAACTCGACCAACTAAAACCATTTCCACCACATCCATTGTGGCGGCATCAGTGACTCGCAGACCATTCTTAAATTGTGGTTCGATTCCCAGCTTATCTAACCAACTGTTAATTTCTGGGCCACCACCGTGTACTACTATTGGACGCAAGCCAACGCAGGATAAGAATACAATATCGCGGATAACTTTGTCTTTGAGTGTGCTATCTTTCATCGCTGCACCACCATATTTGACAACAACAGTGCGACCGGCGAATTGTTGAATATAAGGTAGTGCTTCACTGAGTACACGCACACGAGTGGCTTCAGTTTGTCTGATGTATTCAGAATCGTTGTCCGTCATGAGGAGCCTAACAGAGAGAGTTAAAACCTATTTCAGTCAGTGTAGAAGACTTTGTAACTCGTCACAATCTCTGATGCCAAAGTCGAGTATGTTTGTACTGATCAGCCATAGGTGTTTGGTTCAGTTAGAAGTTCACCATCTGGCATAACCGTATTGTAGAAATAAGCCCCATACTTTTCCGCACCGTGCCAGTTAACTTCCAATAAGTTAGCATTTTCAAGATTAACGCCTTCCATACGAGTAACTCTCAAATCAGCACCACGTAAATCAGCACCGCTCAGATTAGCGTCTCTCAAATCAGCACCCCCTAACTTAGTTTTACAGAGGATCGCCCCACTCAAATCAGCACCACTGAGATTAATGCCAGACAAGTCAACTTCGCTTAAGACTGCACCACTGAGATCGACTCCTGAAAAATCATTTTCCCCAGCATCTAAACGACTGAAAAACTCTTCAATATCCATCGAATTCGTTGGTGACACAGCAGTGAAACTTCAAGCTCTAGAATCAATCCCATAAATATGATGGATGAGGCAGACTAGATCGAGATGGTGCGTTAACGAAGTAATGTACCCTACAAATTAACTATTCCCTCATTACTCGACACAATAAACAAGCGATCGCTCGTTCAAACTTCTAGAATTGAAATCATTCGGCTGAAGCTAGGGAATGAAAATGACCACGCTGCTAATTCAAACTGAAAGCACACCCATAACGGTAAATTTCCCCTCCCTTGTGCAGATGACAAATGAGCAGTTCTATGAATTCTGCCAAGCCAATGGAGATTTGCGAATCGAGCGCACTGCCAATGGGGAAGTCATCATTATGCCACCAGCTTTTTCAGATACGGGCAACCGTAACTTTAACATTGCTGCACAGCTTGGGTATTGGACTGAACAAGATGGCACTGGCATAGGCTTTGACTCCAGTGCTGGTTTTACACTACCTAATGGTAGCGATGCGTTCCCCTGATGCTTCTTGGATTAAATTGGAGCGCTGGAATGCTTTAACAGAAGCACAAAAAGCTTCTTTTGCACCAATTTGTCCTGATTTTGTAATTGAACTACGTTCCTCTAGCGTAGGCGTAGCCCGTCGTAGACATCGCCCGATCAAATTACAAGAGAAAATGCAGGAGTACATCGATAACGGTACATCACTAGGCTGGTTAATAGATCGGCAGAATTGAAAAGTCTACATTTACCGTCCTAATCGAGAAGTTGAGATTTTGGAAAATCCCGAAGCAGTTAGCGGTAATCCAGAATTACGCGAGTTTATCCTACGGATGACCAAAATTTGGTAATTAGAATCTTGTTAATGAGAAGCTTGTGGCTTGAGAACGTTAGGAATTACCTCAATTATTCTGTTGGCAATGTCTTCGGGTGTTTCTCCCTCTTGGACGGTGATGTGCAAATCGGCTTGAGAGTAAAGTGGTGTTCGTTGTTCGAGGAGCGATCGCAATTTACCTTTGAGATCAGCATCTTGCAACAGTGGTCTGGTGGTATCTTCAGCTAAACGCCTGTAAATTAGTTCAACTGGCACATCTAGCCACACTATCAAACCGTGGTGCAAGTAACCCCAGTTTTCTCGCCGTAATACAATGCCCCCACCGGTTGCTATAGTCAATTTTGTAAAAGCACAAACTTGTGAAAGTACATCACTTTCTATTTGGCGAAACCCTGCTTCACCTTCTTCGGCAAATAACTGATTGATAGATTTATCTGTAGCTTTGGCAATGACACCATCAAGATCCAAAAACCCATAACCCAGATGCTTTGCTAGTAAGGGCCCTACTGTCGTCTTACCAACGCCCATCATGCCAATTAAGTACAAGTTAACTCCTTGTAATAAACTGCTCACCAGTTGCTTCGCTCCAATTATGAATTGTCACCGTTCGCCTTTAGCATTTCCCCTTGGAAGGAGATTTGAGCCAGGGATGCCTTAGAGCAAACTTCTCGCCGAGTCACAGTTTCCAATTATAAACCCATTGACTCATACATTTTTGCTTCTCTCCCCAGTATTACCAGCAATTTTTGGGTTTCAATATAGAATGTAAGGTATTGCAAAAAGTAGAAACAGCTAGTTTTAATCCCTAATAGGGATTTTGATGAATTGCAATCACCCACTACAACAGAAAAGAGATTATGCCCTAGCAGTCGTTTCAATCCCTAATAGGGATTTTGATGAATTGCAATTTTTGGGATGCTAAACAAAAAGAATGGATTCGCGATGATAGTTTCAATCCCTAATAGGGATTTTGATGAATTGCAATTCTCTATCTACAAAATCAATAGCTCCAGTGACAAGTTTCAATCCCTAATAGGGATTTTGATGAATTGCAATTTTTGGGATGCTAAACAAAAAGAATGGATTCGCGATGATAGTTTCAATCCCTAATAGGGATTTTGATGAATTGCAATTCTCTATCTACAAAATCAATAGCTCCAGTGACAAGTTTCAATCCCTAATAGGGATTTTGATGAATTGCAATATGGGTAACTAATCATTCAAAAGCCTACCCACTCGTTTCAATCCCTAATAGGGATTTTGATGAATTGCAATTAGATGATACGGAATCACCAACCGATTGGCTTGAGTTTCAATCCCTAATAGGGATTTTGATGAATTGCAATGTTTGAGCGACTCCAAACTGATGTTCGGATGAAGTTTCAATCCCTAATAGGGATTTTGATGAATTGCAATGTGGCGAATTGGAGAGCGATCGCTGGGATTGCCGTTTCAATCCCTAATAGGGATTTTGATGAATTGCAATTGGCTTTTTCAATTGCAGAGGCAACATCTTCTTCTGTTTCAATCCCTAATAGGGATTTTGATGAATTGCAATTTATATTTCGCTTCCTGCGCTTGCGGAAAGTGTCTGTGTTTCAATCCCTAATAGGGATTTTGATGAATTGCAATAGTTTTCTCTCTCGTCTTGAGCGCGATTCTAAGCGTTTCAATCCCTAATAGGGATTTTGATGAATTGCAATGAGGATAATGTTTTCTAGTGCTGCCCTTCCCAATGTTTCAATCCCTAATAGGGATTTTGATGAATTGCAATTTTTTCAGGAAGGCGAACAGTCTTTACAGGAAGAGTTTCAATCCCTAATAGGGATTTTGATGAATTGCAATGTGATTTTTGCTATTGTTAGTGCATCTATTATTTTTGTTTCAATCCCTAATAGGGATTTTGATGAATTGCAATTTTACTTTTGACCCTCCCTCCTTCTGTCCAGCGAGTTTCAATCCCTAATAGGGATTTTGATGAATTGCAATACCGGTACTTTTTTGCGTTTCACTCCTGCGGTTTTGTTTCAATCCCTAATAGGGATTTTGATGAATTGCAATGTATGCCAAATTTCGGCAAGTTGCGCCGCGAAAGCACATGCGGTTTTGTTTCAATCCCTAATAGGGATTTTGATGAATTGCAATATGGGATTAGCTATGGGGCAACTAGCCAAAGCGCTCGTTTCAATCCCTAATAGGGATTTTGATGAATTGCAATTGCAGGAGCCTGGAACCCAAGCTATATTTAGTTTTCAAGGTGCGGTTGCGCGGTTCAAGAGTAATCATAGCATTAGAGAATTTGTTTGGAAAGAGTGCCGAGACAGATTGAAAGCTGAAATCCATCTTTAGCAAACATTTCAGAGATTGCGCGGATGAAAATAGGGTGATTGGTGAGGTGAAATGCTTGCTGGTGTTGAGATAGAAGTACTTTTTGGGGACTGTGAAATTTGTACACCTACCCTTCCGCGCATTTTACATACAGGAATCTAACTAAAAGGTGACTCAGCAAAGAAGAAATAGCTTAAAACCCTATAATACTGTTCGCCGCAATTCTGGAAAAACCTTAGACACCTTATTCAACACATAATCACCATAAGTTCCGCGAAAATCATGAATGTTAGCGTTATCCCAGCGATCGCCTATATTATCATTCGCTACTATAATTATCTAATTCAATCGGCTTCACTTCTACATCGAAATTGGGATCGAAAAAGAAGGGGAATGAAAGGCGGTGATTTTGGGACTGGTTTTGTACGCGATGAGGTGTAGAACGATAGAAACCTCCCGTCATTTTGTCTAGCATATCGCCGATGTTACAGACAAAGGAACCTGGAACAGGAGGCGCAGCAACCCAACCTGATTTGGATTTAACTTGTAATCCGCCTGAGTCGTCCTGTTTGAGAATAGTTAAAACCCCATAATCAGTATGTTCGCCAACACCCCATATCGGATTACCATCTGACGGTGATAAATTAGGAGGATAGTTAAAGATGCGAAACAACACTAGAGGATCTGAAGTATAACGATCAGCAAAGTAGGATTCTTCTAATCCCAAACTCATGGCTATACCAGTCATGAGAGTGTGTCCCAACTTTGTCATCGCCTCTATATATTCAAGTACTGTTTCGCCAAATTGGGGCATGTTGGCGGGGAAGAGGTTTGCACCATGCATAGGAGTACCAGCTTGCACTAGTGGGTGTTCGTCTGGGAGTTCAGTGCCAAAGTAAATACCTTCTTTCAAGTCAGGTTTACCGGATGTCAGTTCGCCACCAACGGGAAAATAACCTCGCCATGCAATACCTGCCAAAGCCATACGAATTTTAAGTTTAGTTTCCAAATCCTGGGCGAAAAACTGGCGGCTGAGTTCTTCGAGCCTCTGCTGCAAATTTTCGTCTACACCATGTCCGATAATATAGAAAAATCCCGATTCTCGACACGCTTGCCGAATCTGAGATGCGGCGGAATAGAGATTTCCTTTTCCAGAAACTAAGGCGCTAATATCAATAATCGGGAGGGATGAAAACTCTTTCTCCACAACTTGCAAGTTTTTCATGTTCAGCTTGGCAATATATATTCTTGGTTCCAGACTATTTGCCTATTCACATCAGTAATCTTCAACAGATTTAGTTTTTCCACCATACAACAATAATCTAAATCTAACTGTTGTGCTTCTTCTAAAGCCTGTAAGTATTGAACCCGATTTTTAGAAAATACTCCTAGCGTTAGATGTGGAACAAAGGCTGTATTCTCTCTGCAATATTCAGCTAATATACCCGTATATAAATCATTGTGTAATTTTATCGCATTTTCTTTTCCTTCTTGAACTGTAAGGAACAGATATTCATCCCATGATTTTTGAAATCCCTGTAGATGAATAGGAAAGATTTTCCATGCACTCAGGATATTTTTAATATGAATAGTAAGACGATCTTCGCCGATAAATCCGAGTAGGGGGAAGATTAGGGTGATATGCGGTTCAATTAAATAAAATTGCGGATCATATTTTTGCCTAATTTTATTAATTTGCTGTGTGTTGATATTTGGATAATATACGAGTGCATAAGGCATACTTATCAATACTTTATAAATTTAGGATAGCTGGATTATTCAAGAAGATTAATTGTGAGGCTAAAAAATGGGTGCAGCAAAATTAACAGAAAGATTTGAAGCGGCGTTAGTCTATGCTAATCGTCTCCACGCTAACCAGACTCGTAAGGTTAGCGGTATTCCTTATATTTCCCATTTGTTGAATGTGACGGCGCTGGTATTGGAAATGGGTGGGAGTGAAGAGGAAGCGTAGGCGTAGCTCGCCGCAGGCATCGCAGCTTTATTACACGATAGTATAGAAGACCAAGGTGGTAAACCCATTCGTGAGGACATCCGCCAACGTTTCGGCGAAACAGTTGTGGCAATTATCGATGGCTGTACAGAGTGGGATACACCACCGAAACCACCTTGGCAAGAGCGTAAGAATAGATACATAGAAAAGCTCCGTCACGCTTCGCCCTCAGTTCGGCGAGTTTCGCTGGCTGATAAACTACATAATGCTAGGTCTTTGCTGGCAGATTGGCGACAAACGGGAGATGTTATTTGGACTGAATTTAGCAGTGGTAAGGAAAAAACTTTGTGGTTTTACCAATTATTGGTGCAAGTATATCGGGAAACAGGTTCAGATGTGATGATAGAAGAGTTGGAACGAGTTATCAGCCAACTATCGTGAAAAAGAACAGTGGTATAGTTTAATTACTTAAAAAACGCGGTATCTCTCTTATCTCATGTCCTAATACAGTTCAGTTAAGGCTAAAATTTTTTATCAAAATCCATGTTTTAACGAACCGCAGAGGCGCAGAGCAAACAGAGAAAGGAGAAAAAATATAACAAGCCACTGCATTAACAATGCAGGGTATTGTCAAATGAAATTCGCTACGAATTAATGAAATACTTGACTAAGTAAAGCTTTAGGCAAAGTAAAAACTAATGGGATTAAAATCGCTGACCTGTAGTAACTTCAAATCTAACTTCTCCTTGGTCGCTAATTCCTAAGTCGCCTCGAATTAGCCCAAAGGGTGAGTTCAAGCGCAATCCTAAGCCGTAACCAAAGCCACTTCCAGGTTTGTCTCGCAAGACTCCTGGTTCTCCTAACACGGTTTCGCTAGACCCGAAATCTGAGGCGAGGTCAGTAAAGACAACTCCACCTATTGACTGGAAAATTGGGAAACGATATTCCACAGAAGCTAAACCATAACTCCGACCACTGGCAACTTTACCATAACCGTAACCTCTGACAGAATCTATTCCACCAATATTAAAAGCATCGGCTGGTGGAAAGTCTCCAATAGTTGTACCAATTTGTAAATTAATAGCCAACATTTCTGGATTGTTGGTTGGTCTACCATTACCTATCCAATTGACAGGGAAATACTGAATATAGTCTCCCCGTAAGCGGTTGCTGGAAATATTCCCCAGTCCAATGGGAATCGCTTGTTCTGTGCTGAAGGTGAGGATTGAGCCTTGAGTTGGATTGTCTCGGCGATCGCGTTGATCTCTAGATACGGCAAATGATACTGTAAATAAGTCATCAATTCCAGTACCACTCACAGATAGAGGACTCCCTAATCTATCGACCTGGACAACGTTATATTCTCGATCGCGTAGGCTAATTCTGGTATAGTTGAGAGCCACAGATGTATCCCACTCATCAAAAGCTCGTAAAAGCGCCACAGAACCACCAAACCTTCCTTCTCGCACTTTGTCACCGTTAGCCAATCTGATATCTTCGTTGAAGGTTCCCGATGTATTTCGATTACGAAAACCTCTAATGCTATAGCCTAAGCGGTTTGGTTCTTCTGAACGATAACGACTAGTAAATTGACCATCAAATTGGACATCTTTAGTGCTGAACTGCAAAATTGTATCTAATTTATCGTTCAGACCGCTAACATTTTCATCTTTATAACCCACCCGACCATATAGCCCAACGTCATCGTTATTACCGCCTCCTAAGATGAGAGAAGGGAAGCTACGCTCTTTGATTGCATAAATGAGATTAACACTGGAAGCATCTTCTTTAGGATAAACATTGACTTGATTAAATGACTCTAATCTCCTCAATCGTTGCAAGTCTGCTTGAAGTAAATCTTCACGGAATACTTGACCTGGTTTGAGTCTCAGCAAACCAATGATAAAATCTTTTTGAGTTCGCCCTTTGATTGGCAGACCTTTGTCATTAATAAAACGAATCTGGATATCTTTGACAATTTTTTGGGAAATTTCCAGCGTCTGGCTATCTCCTAAACTAACTCCAATATAATCACCATATTTGGCATACTCTCCCTCTATATGGATCGTAGCTTCTGGTGTCACAATCCCACTAGCCCCATCTTGAGTAGATGGTTGCGAGTCTGCAAGGGCCTCTGGATTTTTACCACCCACTAACATTACTGCGATCGCAACTACAGTTATTTGAACTCGCATATTGAAAATCCGTTAGTGTTATTAAGTTTACAGCATAGAGCGGATCTCTTGTGCGTAAGTTCTATATTAACCTTGCTATTGAGTATCCCAAAATTTTGTTGCTTGTTTCCCCAGTACTCAGTATAAGTTGTCAGACTGTTTTCAAATTGCGATGACCTCCGGTCGGTCGGAGACCATCGCCTCCGGCGGGCGGTTACACCATCACCCAATGCCACAAGAGGGTACAGTCTGAATACGGTTCGGTTAAAGGAGAAAAGTTTTGAATACATCCTTTACCCCTTACCCCTTCCCCAGACCACAAGGAAAGTAAAAAATGCTTATCCAAACCGTATTGGCCACAGTCTGGGAAATAAAACCTCTTTCCGAAAACTATGGCGGAGAAATACTCAGGTTTTAAGCTCGTGTTTGGCTTTTTTGTAGATAATTAGAGTGGGTAATTATATGGTAAATCCACCTCAACATAAAAAGCCATGAGACAAAAACCTAAACAACAAATGCGTATATGGGCGGTGTTGTGTCATTTCTCGGCTTTGTTGGGATGGATATTATTGTTTTTTTTAGTATTTATTGGCATTCCTTTATATTTACCTTTAAATCTTTTAGCTCCCCTGATCATTTGGCACTTTAAAAAATCACAATATCCTTGGATTGATTTCCAAGGTAAAGAATCTTTAAATTTTCAATTTTCTTTAACATTATATACTTTGATTGTCATAGCAATATCTTTACTTTTTTTGTTAACTAGCTTTGGTCTGGTGATGATTAATAATGGTTCGTCCAATGAAATAAAAAATATTTTAGACGGCTTGTTAATTGTACTGATGTCCTTAATTTTATTCAAACTCATATTACAATCGTTTGTAGTGACTTTTGCATCTGTAAAAGCTTACAAGGGTGAGTATTATCGTTACCCTTTTACAATTAGAGTTTTGCGATAATTGTAAAATTTATTACAAACAATAAAAATCACATACAATATAGGGAAAAATTATATGATTGGAATTGCGATCGCAGGCACTGGATTTGGTCAAAAAGTCCACATCCCTGGATTCCAAGCACATCCTCAAACTGAGGTAGTTGCTGTCTATCATCGAGATATAAATAAAGCCAAAGCCATAGCAGAATCCCATAATATTCCACACGCCTCTGATTCTCTGGCTGATATTGTGGCGTTACCAGAAGTGCAAGCAGTCAGTATCTCTACGCCGCCATTTTTGCACTATGAAATGGCAAAAACTGTACTACAAGCTGGGAAACATTTATTACTAGAAAAACCGACAACTTTAAATGCAGTCGAAGCTAAAGAACTTTATCAATTAGCGAAAGCAAAAGGTGTAATTGCGACTGTAGATTTTGAATTTCGTTTTGTACCAGCATGGCAGTTATTTGCTGAATTACTATCAGAAGATTATGTGGGTGAGTTGCGCCTAATCAAAATTGATTGGTTAGGTTCTTCTCGTGCTGATATTTCACGCCCTTGGAATTGGTATTCTGACAAAGACAAAGGAGGTGGTGCATTAGGATCTTTAGGTTCCCACGCCTTCGATTACATTCACTGGTTATTCGGGCCAGTCCAGAGATTAAACGCCCATTTAAGTACTGCGATTCCTGCAAGAGTTGACCCTGTTAGTGGAGAATCTAAGCTAGTAAATACAGATGACAACTGTATATTAACCCTGGAATTAGCGAATGGTACACCTTGCCAACTCTCTATCAGCGCGGTTGTTCATGCAGCAAGAACTCATTGGGTAGAAGTATATGGCGATCGCGGTACATTAATTGTAGGCAGTGAAAATCAAAAAGATTATATACACGGCTTTCGTGTTTGGGGTTCCCAGCCAGGTAAACCTCTAACGGAAATAGAAATACCAAATCGGTTAATTTTTCCCAAAAATTATGCTGATGGGCGGATTTCGGCATTTATCCGTGTAGTAGACCAATGGGTGCAGGGAATTGAACGCAATCAGGAAATTACACCATCACTGCGGGAAGGAATTTATTCTCAGTTGTTGATGGATTTATCCCATGAATCTCATACAAAAGCAAGTTGGGTAGATGTACCTAGCTTGGAAAGATTTCTTAGCAACTAGAGAGAAAATGAGCAAAACTCCCCGTATTCGTATCCCGCCGGAAGTCAAGAAATATGTTTTTGAACGTGACAAATATCAATGCCAAAGCTGCGGTAAAACTACTACAGAAACTCACATCAGTATTGACCATATCATTCCCCTCGCCCGTGGTGGTCAAAACGATATCAGCAATTTACAAACTCTCTGCCTTACCTGCAATCAGCAGAAAACAGACAATATTGATCCCCGCTTCCGGCGATATTTTCAGCTTTAGGCTATAATCGTGTGGGCTATTCGCTTCTAATTTCTATGCCTCTAAATCACAATAGCAATTCCCGAAGATTCCCCAATATTAAAACTACAATTCTTTACTTCTTCACCTTCATGACTGTTTTAGTAATAGCTTTTCCCTGGCTATATGAGGTTAAAACTAAAGCTGGGATCAACATATCACATAGCCGCCACGCAGGAACCTTTTTTGAGAAACATACCTTCGGACTCTTCAGGTGTGAGTGGCTTTATCCCTACCATTGCGATCGCTCCCAGGCTAGGTAAAGGAAATTAAAAAGAGAAGGGGAAAATTTTCCCCTTCTCTCTGTGTGAGATTTTTACCGTGCGTCCCTACATTTATCCCAACTGATTGGAGATCGCACTAACATCAACGGCTAACTTCTTGCCCAACTTGAGCAACTGAAGACACTGATTATCTCCTTCATTTCCAAGGCTAGTAATACACACCGGCGCTATTTGACTGTGCAGACAACTAAAGTATAGTTCCTGCGATCGCTGTAGGGAAATGTCAATATTTAGTTGATCCCCGACATCAATCAATCGCTCCAATAGTTGGATATCTGCATTAAAGCTACCATTGGCATCATGCAATAATTGCCAGAGCGATCGCGCAATTAACTGTTCTAACATCTGCTTACCGTCAGGAATATTCAGCCGACAACGCAGATGTTTTGCTTCAGTAGCGATCGCTTCCAATTCTAAGATGTGACTCCAACTCTTTTGGGAATCAGCGATATCTTGCTCAAGCGATCGCAATGTCATTAGACAGCGATGCCCTAAAGCAATATCTGCTGCCACCTGCAATTCTTGTGGTACTGCGATTTCATCTCGATGAAACGCCATCAGCACCCCATAATTATCACGGTAGGCTTGGGTATACAACTGTCCTAAGCGTGTCAGTGTTTCCTGACTAAGCAGCCGCATAATCCGGTGGCGTTCTTCAGCAAATAGATTTTGTAAGCTGAAAGCTTCTTCGCCAAATAGCTGTGTCATCGCCAAGATAGTATGAGCCGCACTAGCTTGTTTTAGTGCCCCAAACAGCTTTTCTTTTAATTGGCTGTAGTCACGCCGCCCGGTAAATTGTTGAATGCAGCAGTGGAAATCCCAGCCTCCCAAATGCAGAACCGCAAATACCAAATGCTCACTTTCCCAAGTGATTTCTGATACCAGCTTTAAATTTCCTACAGCCAGAGTTAGCGATCCCATCCGTTGCAGTTGGTAATCTAGCTCATTGGCAGCATAGCAATAAACTTTTTTGTGGTAACGCTGAGATTGTTTGTCAGCAACATCTTTTCTAGGCAAAGAATTGTGCGTCTGTGCTGGTTTCTGATTGGTAAATAGGGAAGTAATGGCGTAATGGGATGCTACTTGCTTAAAGCCAAGCTGGGCAGTTAACACGAGTTGCCGATAAATTTCTGCACCGTGTTTGAATTCATCGACATTACTGGGGGCTAAACCAAGACGTTTGACAAAGCCTTTTTCTAACTGTACGCCAGCCACTTCCCCAGCCAATTCCAAAGCACGGGCGGCATAGCGCAGAATTTGCGTTCCCTCTGGACGGGAAATTTCTTCAAAAAACCAACCGCAACTAGTGAACATCAATAAAGCGTGACGCTGCATTTCTAACAAGCGCAAAGCGTCTACTTGTTCGGCTGCGGTTAGTTTGTGGGTTTGATGACGGGCGAGGAAACGGTTGACATTGGTAGCAGAGCGATCGCGCATCACTTGGATATATTCATCTCGTGTTTGCCAAGGATCGCGAAATAACTGCCTACCATGTTCCTCATAAACCTCAGTTAGCTGATCCCGCAGCCAATTGAGGGCATCCCGCAAGGGACGACGCCATTTTTGATGCCAAACACCGCCTTCCCCACCGCAACCACAGTCATCTTCCCATCTGCCGACACCGTGGGCGCAACTCCAGGCTGTGACTGACTTCAATTCCACTTCCCAACTGGGAGAATTTAAGCTCAGATAGTGGGCGAAGTTTGTCACCGTCCAACCCTGTTGAGGAAACTCTTTAGTAAAGGCGTAGGCTAAAGTTTTCTCTGTTCCCTTCTTGTGATGTCCGAAGGTTTCCCCATCTGTCGCCACCGAGATTAACTGTGCCAGACGATGATCCCCACGCACTGCCGAACCGATACGTCCGGCAAAGTGACTGGAATTATAAACGACATCACTAAAACCCATGTCCCGCGATATCGGGCCATCGTAGAAGAAGATATCAATGTAGGGTAATTCTTCTGTACTACTATCGTTGGGGCTAGTGGCGAGCGCCTCCGGCGGGGCGTAGCCCAACGCACTCAGAGGTGAAGATGAAGTGTCGAGTGTCGGCTTCAAATAACAACGATAAGGACGGGTGGAATCAATCTGACTACCACCGACTTCGATCCATTCAGGATGAGGATGATCTGGAGTAGGGAGGGGGCGGCAACGCAGTGCTTGAGACGGTGCAAGAACAATGAAGCGAATACCTTCAGCAACAAGGGCTTCTAGGGTGGCGTAGTCTACAGCAGTTTCCGCTAGCCACATCCCTTCGGGATCGCGTCCAAAGCGGGAGCGGAAGTCTTCTTTACCCCAGCGAATTTGGGTATGTTTGTCGCGCTCGTTCGCCAGAGGCATGATGATGTGATTGTATACTTGCGCGATCGCATTGCCGTGACCATGCAAGCGTTGGCTACTCTTAGCATCCGCCTCTAAAATCCGCTGATAAACTTCCACATCGTAGCGTTCTAGCCACGACATCAGCGTCGGCCCGATATTAAAACTAAAATACTCATAATTATTGACGATCCCCACCACTTCACCTTGGTCATTTAAGACTCTGGCAAAGGCATTCGGGCGATAACATTCCCAATGAATCCGCTCATTCCAATCGTGGAAAGGTGCAGCGCTCGGTTGGCGTTCAATTGCGTCCAGATAAGGGTTTTCCCTTGGTGGCTGGTAAAAATGACCATGCACCGTCACATAAACACCATTAGCCTTTCTCAGGGGATCGGTTTCTTTGGTGTTATTGGGATCTGAATGTAATGTTAACGTTGAGCCAGAGCTAGCTGGCATTTCAGCAGCAGAAGTCATGTATATTTATCCAAAACAAAAAACTTGCAGTTGCACCGAAATCATTGTGCATAAACCTTTCTCCAATGGTTTTTACACAAAATCCGGTATAAACAACAACTATGGAATCTAACCAAATTTTTGACAAATCTTTCTCATTGTAGTGGGAAATCTGCGTTATCGCACAGCCCTTTCCCTGAAGGCTCAAATATAATTAGCCATTGAACAAAAACTCAGTTAGGGGTTTCCTCGTTAGCAGCGCCAATTAAAATTTTAATTGTCTTTTAATATATTAAACCCCATTCTTGGTGTAATATTTTGGCTCAAATTCATACTTTTGCAACAAAAGATTACAAGAACTCCTTAAATCGCAATCTTATTTTACATACGCTGTAGTGAACTGAAAACAGTACAATTTCTGAATTGGTCTACAGGTGGTTGAGAGTATCCTATGGGAGTGATGAGTGAAAGTAATTTTTAATTCAACACTCCAATTTAAAATTTAGGATTGCTCGCTGTGAATGATACCCTCAACCCAAAAGAACAAATGTCAACCAAAAACATTATTCTTTTCGTTTTATTACTGTTTATCCCAGTTTCCCTAGTAGCCCACTTTCTGGAGTGGGGAGAATTAATAGTTTTCATTACAGCTGGATTAGCAATTCTGCCCTTAGCAGCTTGGATGGGTACAGCCACAGAAGAAATTGCTGTGGTAGTTGGGCCATCATTGGGGGGCTTGTTAAACGCCACCTTTGGCAATGCTACAGAACTAATCATCGCCCTAGTAGCGCTGAACGCTGGGTTAATAGATGTCGTCAAAGCCAGTATCACGGGATCGATTATCAGCAACTTACTACTGGTAATGGGTTTTTCCATGCTTTTGGGAGGACTCCGCTACAAAGAACAAACATTTCAGCCAATTGTGGCGCGGGTGAATGCTGCTTCAATGAATTTGGCAGTGATTGCCATTTTGATGCCAACAGCGATGAACTATACCTCTCAAGGAATTAACGAACAAACACTGCAAAATCTTTCTATTGCTGTTGCTGTAGTATTAATCCTGGTTTATGCTCTAACGCTGCTATTTTCAATGAAAACCCACTCCTATTTATATGACGTGGGTGTAGCGGAGATAGAAGAAGAGGAAGCCCCTCATGCTAAACCAAATATGATGTTGTGGGTTAGTGTGCTATTAGTATGTACTTTACTAGTGGCACTTGAGTCAGAAATGTTGGTCGATTCTCTGGAAGTGGCCACATCTCAGCTAGGTTTGACGGCGCTGTTTACAGGGGTGATATTGGTTCCCATCGTCGGTAACGCAGCTGAACACGCCACAGCAGTCACCGTGGCGATGAAAGATAAGATGGATCTTTCCCTTTCTGTAGCTGTGGGATCGAGTATGCAGATTGCTCTATTTGTCGCGCCCGTGTTGGTAATAGCAGGGCGGGTATTGGGCCAACCAATGGATTTGGATTTTAAACCTTTTGAATTAGTTGCTGTAGTTGTGTCAGTGTTGATTGCCAACAGTATTAGTTCTGATGGGAAGTCCAATTGGCTCGAAGGCACTTTATTATTAGCTGCTTATACAGTATTAGGCTTTGCCTTCTACTTCCATCCAGTTATGGAAAGTATGGGATAGTTTAGCAGTGCGTAGGCGTAGCCCGTCGTAGGCATCGCACTTGATGATTTTAGATTCTTTTGTTTCATCGTTCCTCCACCTGGTTTTCCCTCTTCTGCGTGGCACAAATCCAAAATCTGTTAATTACACTCTTTTGCCTGGGACAGGAGAAAATAAGAACATATAAGAGCGATCGCCTGTATGAGCTACTGCCTTAATCCCCATTGTCCCAAGCCTGAAAATCCTAATGATGTCAAGTTTTGCCGGACTTGCGGTTCTAAGTTACTCCTTAAAGAACGTTACCGTGCTATCAAACCAATCGGACAAGGTGGTTTTGGCAGAACCTTCTTAGCTGTGGATGAAGATAAACCTTCAAAACCACGCTGTGTAATTAAGCAATTTTATCCCCAATCCCAAGGCACTAACACTCTTGCAAAAGCCATAGAGTTATTTAACCAAGAAGCGGTGCAGTTAGATGAATTGGGTAAACATCCCCAAATTCCCGAACTCCTGGCATATTTTACCCAAGAAGACCGCCAGTATCTTGTACAAGAATTTATTGACGGGCACAACTTAGCCCAGGAATTGGCACATAGAGGTGCTTTCAATGAAACGCAAATCCGGCAACTATTAAATGATTTATTGTCAGTTTTACAATTTTGTCATGCTAGACACGTAATTCACCGTGATATTAAGCCAGAAAATATTATTTTACGTAGCGGCGATCGCAAACTAGTATTAGTAGATTTTGGTGCAGCTAAATCTGCCATTGGCAACGCCTTAAATCAAACTGGTACTAGTATTGGTAGCCCAGAATATGTTGCCCCTGAGCAAATGAGAGGTAGAGCTGTTTTTGCCAGCGATATTTACAGCTTGGGTGCTACCTGTATTAATTTATTAACTCAGCGATCGCCCTTCGATTCATACGATATCAACAACGACACTTGGGTTTGGCAGCAATATTTGAAAACTCCCATTAGTAATCAGTTGAGTCGCATTCTCAACAAGATGCTAGAAAGCATTCCCGTTCGGCGTTATCAAACAGTAGATGAAGTTCTCAAAGACTTAAATCAACATTCGCAAGTAGCAGCCACGCCAGCGATAAAGCCAAAGCCTATCCCTCAATCACCACCCAATTCTCCACCCGCTTTTGTATCGCCATCTCCTAGTCAAATCGATCTAGAATTAGAGGAAATGAAAACTCAATTTTTGGGTGGCAACAAACCTCAACCAAATAAAATACAACCACCAATTTCCACATCTCAGCCGACGAGTAAAAACGAAATAGATCAAGAATTAGAAGAATTAAAAGCCAAATATCTTGGTAATAATCCTTAAAATCAATAAACAGTAGAGAATTGCTATTATCTTTATCTCTTCCTCTGCGTTCTTTGCGCCTCTGCGGTTCTAGAAAAAAAGTGGCTCTGAAACTCAGAGCCACTACTAAATCTGTATTTTGAAACTGACTAACCTTTCACAATATTCTGATACAGATGTGCAAAAGCTTACTTACCAGCTTCAGCAATAGGTACCCATTCAGTATGGAAACTTCCGGGCTTATCAAGACGCAGGTAGGTATGTGCGCCAAAGTAGTCGCGTTGTGCTTGAGTTAGATTTTGAGGCAAGCGATCGCGGCGATAGCTGTCAAAATAATCCAAGGAGGCGCTAAATGCGGGTACTGGAATTCCAACTGTTGCAGCTGTCGCAATCACTTCCCGCCAAGCAGTTTGTCTGTCAAGAATTGTTTGCTTAAATTCGGGAGCTAACAGCAAGTTAGGCAAAGCTGGATTTTCGCTAAAAGCCTTCTTAATCTTATTCAAAAAGCGAGCGCGAATAATACAACCACCTTTCCAAATCCGCGCCATCTCGCCCAGATCCAAATTCCAGTTATATGTTTTTGAAGCTGTGGATAGCAACGCCATCCCTTGAGCATAAGAACAGATTTTTGAGCAATAGAGAGCATCACGTACTTTATTGATAAAGTCTTTAGTTTGCCCGTCATACTTGCCACTGGGGCCAGTGAGGACTTTAGATGCTGCAACCCGCTCATCTTTAATCGAAGATATAATCCGGGCATTAACTGCTGCTGTAATTGTAGGAATAGCAACTCCCAATTCCAATGCAGTTTGTACAGTCCAGCGTCCAGTTCCCTTTTGACCTGCTGCATCAACAATCAAATCCACCAGGGGTTTATTTGTTTCTGGGTCAATATATGGGAAGATATTCTTCGTAATTTCAATCAAAAATGAATCGAGTTCATCGGTGGTATTCCATTCAGCAAACACATCATGTAGCTGACTGGGGTTTAATCCAGCGACATTTTTCAGCAAGTCGTAGGCTTCAGCAATTAGCTGCATATCGCCATACTCAATGCCGTTGTGTACCATTTTGACATAGTGGCCAGAACCACCAGGGCCAATGTAGGTTACACAAGGGCCATCATCGACTTGGGCAGCAATTTTGTTGAAAATTGGTGATAGAAACTCGTAAGAGCTTGTTGTACCTCCAGGCATCAGAGATGGGCCATTCAGCGCCCCTTCTTCACCACCACTGACACCCATACCAAGATACCGAAGCCCAGCGGGTTCTAATTCCTGAGTGCGTCGTTCCGTATCTTCAAACCAAGAGTTGCCACCGTCGATAATGATATCGCCTTCCTCTAACAAGGGTTTGAGTTGAGCAATCACCGCATCCACTGGCTTACCAGCTTGCACCATTACTAGAATTTTGCGGGGACGTTCCAATAAGGCAACGAATTCTTCTAGAGTAAAGGCGGCTTTGACGTTCCGTCCTGTAGCACGCTGCGCCATAAACGCATCCGTTTTTTCTCGGGAGCGGTTGTAAACTGCAATTGGGAAGCCATTGCGCTCTACGTTTAGAGCGATGTTCTCACCCATAACGGCTAATCCAATCACACCAAAGCTTTGTAGTGTCATAAAAAATTTCTGGCTAACTCTCTTGCAGATCCTTTTACTTTAAGGGTAGTCCGATATTTTCCGTTCTCCCCTAAAGAAGACCTTAAGAGTTGAATAAAGGGCAAAAATCCACAACTAACACGGCTAATTAATTTTAAATTGTATCTAAATCAACAATTGACTGACAAAATTTGCAAAATTGAAATAGTCAAAGGACGCAGTAAGGAGTAACCAAATAATGCTGGCATTTGTCCTAGCTTTGGTGGTCGGTATTGGTAGTTTAGCCATTTACATAGCAGCTTTCTTTTTTCCAGAAATCCACCGCAAGAATGACTTTATATGGAGTGGTGTAGGACTATTCTATGCTTTAGTCTTATGGGTGTTTGCACCACGCATTACTGGAGGTTTGTTGCTGGGTCATGTGGCTAGTGTGGCTCTTTTGGTCTGGTTTGGCTGGCAAACTCTATCATTACGTCGCCAATTGACCCCCCAGGCACAACAAACCCAAGTACCCAGTGCTGAGACAGTAAAAACTGGCATTCAGGAACAAGTAAATAAGTTCTCCCTTCAGGAACGGCTGGGCCAGTTGCAAAAAACTCTTGTTAGCACCTTCAGTGGCGCGAAAGATAAAGTGCAACAGACTGTAAGTAAAAAGACACCCACAACTCCTAAACCAGAAGACATTACCTCTGTACTAGCAGAGAAACCTACTGTTGAGATTATCGACAAAACTACTGCTATACCAGAGAAACCAGCAGAGGAGACAGTTACTACTGACACCGAAGCCAAAGCCGAGAGTGTACCGGAAGCGATTCCACCACATCCCCCATCTCTTGAATTGGTGGAAGCAGCGCAACCAGATTTTGAAATTGAGGATAAGCAACCGATTCCTGTAGAACAAATTGCGCCGGATGCGGTACTGGCTCCCCCGGCGGAAGCACCACCTGAAGAAATACCCCCTAATCAAGGTAGTTGAATGCAGTGAAACCCAACGTTAACCTAATATAATGTTGGGTTTCACTATTTCCATCAGCAAGTTCTGGGTTTACCTCAGTAAATGCGAATGTAACTTTATCAACCATGTGTTGCTGCTTTTTTTTCTGCTAATGCCTTCGCTAAAACAGCAGCAGCTTCAAAATAATTATATAAGCGAAGACTTTAATAAAAAATTTAGATAAGTTTTAGAGCATAGTTTGGGGAATGCTCGCGATCGCAGTACCATCAAAATATATAAAAGCATATAGAGATTGCAATATCAGAAAAAGCCTCGCCTTCTATGCTATGAGCGATCGCACCTTTGAAAGTACAATTAGGGCTATTTTGGGCTTTATCTAACAAGATTCCTAGCTTCTGCAAAGAAGCCAGGAATCTAAGCTTTTCAGAACGGAAGGCGATCGCACTACCATTAGACGAAAAAACGTTAATTTATAGTCTATTAACGTAATCTTCAACAGAAAAGTTATTCAACTCTGGCGCGGAGTGCAGGAGATGGAAAGAGACTTCCAAATCCAACTTGTCGCTCATTTAAGGGTTCTAGAGAATCGTTCCAAAGACTTTCATAATAAAAGAAAGTTACGCCTAGACCGCGTTCTTGAGCAGCCCGCACTTGAGACTTAATTTGCTGCATAGGAACTGGATTATTTCGTAACCCCGTCATAATACCAATTCCAGTTGGAATTATTTTTTGGGCTTCTTGAATTTCTGAGCGAGAAATATTAGCCACAAAACTTTGCAGATTCGGACGATAAACTTGCACAATTAACTCGTCTACAATATTTTGCCGTATCCAACTCAGCCAGTCTTGCAGGTGAAACTTGTAAGCAAAATCATAGTAATTAGGAGAAACAGAGAAAATCGCCTGGGGTTTTCTCTGCTTCACGGCTTGGTTAAGTTGTACCATGAACGCCGTAATTTTATCTGCCCGCCACTTTACCCATGCTGCATCTTGGGAATTTTTTGGGGGAGCATTTTTGGTTTCTTTGGTGTACAAAGCAACTGTATATTGGTCGTAGCCAAATTCTGCGGGCAAACTCATGTGATCGTCAAACTGAATACCATCAGCATCATATTGAGTGACAGTTTCCAGCACGAGGTTGGTGATGAACTGTTGTACTTGCGGAAGGAACGGATTCAGCCACATAACTTCACCAGCCGCACTGATAGAAGTTTGGCTACCATCCCGCTTTTGTGTGAACCAATCAGGATAATTCAGTGCTAGTTCTGACGTTGGGGGAGCCATGAAACCAAATTCAAACCAGGGAATCACTAGCAATCCTTTGCGATGGGCTTGGTTAATCAAGTCGGCAAGAATATCATGTCCATCTGAACCTTTGTAGATAAAAGGTTGGATACCTGCACGTTGTGCGATCGCACTGGGATACATCACATAACCAGAATTCCACACCACAGGATAGATTGTGTTGAAGTTCAGCCGTCGTAATTGACTCACGGCATCTTGCACTTTATCCCGATTTTTGAGGGTGTCAAAATCATTGGTGGTCATCCAAACCCCGCGAATTTCTTGACGGGGTAACTGTGCGATGGCAGGAGTAAAACTATCTACCAGTAATACCGTAATAAAGGATATTAAAATGAGAATCGGAAAAAGATACTTAAGTAGTCGCCGCCAACTTTGAATAATAAAAAGTGATTTCATAAATTGGAATGATGCATTAGCTACCCACACACGCCATTGCTCGCTTTTACGATTAAATCTACTAACCATTAGTCTACAAGTATTTATGCTTAGTACAGGGTTGATGAGTTGGTAGTTGTTCGTTCCCTGCTTATGGAACTTTTGCACCAGAAAAACTAAAGCAGACAATATTAAGATAGTTGACGCAGCTAGTAAGCATTTGTGCCCAATAGAGATTGAAATAGACAATAGGACACTTGTACTGATCAGTTCAACTCTTCTATTTGGCTAGTTCTGGGCATCGCAAGCTCGCGGTTAGATGTTGTATTTGGTGCAGACTATCGTAGAGAAGTATTAGTTATATTCCATCTCCCTCCAAGACTTCCAAAAAATAAAATTACAAATATTGTATAGAAATGATAATAACTGATGTATGAACTTCCGCTAATAAGTTAATGGAAATTTTGATAAATAGGAGTTAAGCTAACGACTCAAGTAAAAATACTTTAGGGAATTTAAACTACTAAATTTAATCTCAAATTTTATTATTTATTTGAACTGAATTCTGAAATATAAGTTTTTTCTGTAACTCTTATAGAATGATTTAAATTATCTTTAATATATTCAAGGATACTTTGAGCAACATGCTCTGCAAGCTTAACTGGTACAGCATTCCCTATCATCTGCTCAAGGTCTGTTTTTGTCCCTTCAAAAATAAATGTTTCAGGAAAAGTCTGCAAATAGCTTCTTTCAATTGTAGTCAATGGGCGCAAATTTTCTGTAACGTTTACTGGATCTTTAGGGTGCTTTTTATAGGTTTTAGGAATAGGACGATTAACTCCTCTTACTGTTGGGCTAGGTTCATCAATACTAAAAATTCCTCTTCTTTGGTAACTTCTTGGATGTCTGTAGTAATATTGAATTTCTAATTTATTTCCCAGATAATCTCTAATGGTCATTGGCTTGTCTGCCAACCTTTTTTTCAGGTAAGGTTCCAGACCTTCGTCTTTTCCTTGTAACTCTCCAAAGCAAAAAAATCTTTTTCGCTTTTGAGGGACACCGCACAAACTCGCATCCAAAATTATTTCACTTAAACCATATCCAGTATTTTTGAATATTTGTTTAACCTCTTTATATTTATTACTTTTACGAAATAAGTCTACGTTCTCTATCAAAAACCACTGAGGAAGAACACTTGTAACTATCTCGGAAAATACAATACTTAAATCTCCTCTTCCTAAATTTTCATCGCGTTTGCCTGCGCTAGAGAAGTCTTGGCACGGTGGTCCGCCAATAATAATTTCAGGACATATTTCTCTAAAAATTTGATAGTTTTTCCTTAAATTATTAAGATCATAATCAAAAATTTCATGGCTAAAGTTTTTTTGATAAACATCTATAGCTGGTTTCCAATTATCAAATGCTGCTACAATATTAAAACCAGCATTTTGAAACCCTAAAGATAACCCTCCACAACCAGCGAAAAGGTCTACAACTCTAAGTGAAGAGTTTTTGGTATAATCTTTATATTTTTCTTTCATACATTTATATGTTTTTTAATACTTCGTCAAATATCTCTGGATTACTTAAAATAATACCATCAAATCTTCTTTCAGGACTTAAGTAATTTTGTCCTCCACCTAAAATAATATTCCCAATCTCTTCTTTAGTAATTCTAGGTTTAATCAATTCATCACAAATCATATAAGGATGAGTATTTAATCCACTTGATGCAAAAGCTTTATCATTCTTAGTATGATACGTCAATATGTCAATTATTGATGCGTATGGTATTTTACCATTTGTGGCAAATTCATATAACATTTTTGCCAGCCATATTACAGTTCGCGTATGACGTTGAATACTTTCTGCCCCAATTAGTAATTTTTTTGTAACATCAAAAAATAACCTAGTAAAACCAAAATCACTCCAAATAAATATATCTAAACAATTTTGGTATAACTTTGATGTTTTACCAACAGTTTTCCATATTGGTTGCATTACTAATGGAGACTGCATTTCTATATGATCGTAAAGTAAATTATCTAGACTCTCTGTCAATCTTGAAATATAAGGAAGTATATTACTAATACTAATCCAATCAGTAATTTCACTACAAACAGGATCAAGATATTTAAGTATTTGTTCTCTAGAATCTTTAAATTTGTCAGCAATACTTAATGCTAGATACACTATGGTATCTGGACGAGTAACAATTTCACAACCATATTTATGATCGGGTAGGCGACAAGTTGAATTATCTGGTAATGCTGTTAATTTAATTTCTATGCTACGCAAGCAAATATCACCATTAGAAGTATTTAATGTAACTAAGTCTACTCGTGGTAATCTTCCTATAACTAGTTTTCTATAAGGAAGATAATCGCTTTCAAATGCAAAAAATAAGTTAGGAGATAGTGGTGTAATACCAAAAATATCGGTTACACCAATTTTCCCATGTTTAATCTATAGGTTTTTATCAAGAGTTAAATAGACTAGTTGTAGGCCTTGACAGTGCATATAGCAAGCTAGTGAAGCAGGAAAAGAATTATTAAATTGATTTTTCCCCCAACTATTAGCCTGAGAGAAATCTCTGTTAGATTTAGCTAATCCAAAAAGACCAGGTTGTACTGTATTTTGATTCATTAGTTTCTTTATTGCATACTCATTTAAATAGCATCTTCCGCAATTAGTGATTTTGCCTTGACACTATCTATTATGGATATATTATGTGTATGTCATCAAAAATTATCATTTTAGTGTATATACTTAAAGCAATGTATTGAATAATGCTTTTAAAATTACTAACTTATTCAACACCCCAACTGTGTCACAATAGAGAACTGTAATAAGAAAAATATTGTTAAGGTAATTTAGTGAGTCCAACTGCTCAATCCACGGCAAGTGCGCGTCGCGTGGTATTTCCTTTTACGGCAATTGTGGGCCAGGAAGAAATGAAACTGGCGCTCCTATTGAACGTGATTGACCCCAAGATTGGTGGTGTAATGATCATGGGCGATCGCGGTACCGGTAAATCCACAACTATCCGGGCGCTGGCGGATCTGCTGCCAGAAATTTCTGTGGTTGCCAATGACCCCTTCAGCAGCGATCCTAGCGACCCCGACTTGATGAGTGATGAAGTCCGCCAACTCTTAGAACAAGGGGCGGAAATTCCTGTAGCTCATAAAAAAGTCCAAATGGTAGACCTGCCGCTAGGAGCTACAGAAGACCGAGTTTGTGGCACAATCGACATTGAGAAAGCTTTATCTGAAGGTGTCAAAGCCTTTGAACCGGGACTGCTGGCAAAGGCTAACCGGGGCATTCTCTATGTAGATGAAGTCAACTTACTAGATGACCACCTCGTAGACGTGCTACTAGATTCCGCTGCGAGTGGATGGAACACTGTAGAACGGGAAGGTATTTCTATCCGTCACCCAGCACGTTTTGTTCTTGTGGGTTCTGGAAACCCGGAAGAAGGCGAACTACGCCCGCAACTGCTCGATCGCTTTGGGATGCACGCAGAAATTCACACCGTAAAAGAACCAGCCTTGCGGGTGCAAATCGTGGAACAACGGGCGGATTTTGACCAAAATCCTCTAGTATTTCTCGAAAATTACAAACCCCAACAAGAGGCATTGCAAGAGCAAATTGTCAATGCTCAACAGCTTTTGCCAGAAGTGAAGCTTGACTATGAACTGCGGGTAAAAATTTCTGAAGTCTGTTCTGAATTGGATGTAGATGGTTTGCGGGGTGACATTGTTAGTAACCGGGCCGCGAAAGCCTTAACAGCTTATGAAGGACGCACTGAAGTTACAGTTGATGATATCTGCCGTGTGATTACCCTATGCTTGCGTCACAGACTCCGGAAAGACCCCTTAGAATCGATTGATTCTGGCTACAAAGTCGCCAAAGTTTTTAGCCGCGTCTTTGGCGTAGAATTACCAGAAAGTGATACTGCACAAAAAAACGGCACAGGTCAAAAGTTAGGGGCTAGAAGTTAAAAATTAGGAGTGAGGAGTTAGGAGTTAAAAGTTTTGAATGGAAAGCTGCTTCATTACTAACAACTCTTAACTCAACACCGGCTAAAGTCCCCGCTACCGCTAACAATATTCAACACTGATTATGAGATTTTGGTCTTTTTGGTTCAACAGCTTTGTTTTATCTAGCCAATACAACCCACCCAGGTTTGTAGAATTATTGATGCTTTTATTAGCGATCGCTATGCTGGCAATAGCTAGTGTTTTACCAGACAGACTACCCTATTTAATCTTAGGCTTGAGCCTAGTAGTTGGGGCATCTATTTCTATTTTAGTGCGGGAAGCGATCGCGCCCTCACCCCAGGCGCGAATTACCCAACTAACAGCATCGTTATTGCTGATCATCAGCCTCTATGGGTTTGCTGATTTAATGTACAGTATTTAATGGGGAGTAGGGAATGGGGAATAGGGAATGGGGAAGAAACTTAAATTAACAATTCCCTATGCCCAATCACCAATTCTGCATTTCTACCAATTCCATACACAACTCAATAGGATGATTGCTTAGTAAGCACTTCAGGTAGTTATTATCCTTTCGCTACTCAATTAAGTGTGCAACCTTTCATTTTTTAGCGATCGCCAACTGCGATCGCGCTACTCAGATGCTACTCATTCTGGCTAACAGACTATTAATCTATTGGTTGCGGGTTCAAATCCCTCGTCACCCACTTTTTAAGTATTTAATCAGGTATTTGGTGCAGACTCTTTTGCAAATACAGAACTGCCTTTAATCTCCAAACAAATGGAGAGCAATTGCACAAGGTTGTGAGTTCACATTCGCAACCCAAAATCTATAGATGAAATGTTTAAAGAAACGATTTTAGAATCTATATATTTAGGCTTGGAAAAAATCTAATAATTTTCAGCCCGAAAATCTTGAGTAATTAGGGCAGCATCATCTTTGAGATATCCTGCTGTCACACAATCATCAATCAATTGCAGGACAAAGGGCCACAGTTCCGGCGCACCTGTTTCTACTGGCGCTACCCGTTTCATCACCTGATTGCGGCTAATGCCATGAATACGCCAAGTCCCACCCTGAGTTTGCTGATTATGCAGCAAAGGCTGTATACGGTCTAAGGCTGCGGCAAATTTGGCGGTGGGTGTTTCTCCTGCTTCAAACTCATCCCAGAGTAAACGCAACTCGCTACCTTGATCTGCTGGCAAAAGTCCGAATAAACGCAATGCGGCTTGTGCTTCTCTTACTGCTTTGCTGTCGTTACCCTGCACATCGTAACAGAAGGTGTCACCTGCATCAATTTCTACCAAATCGTGGATTAGCAGCATTTTGATGGCATGGAATATATCAACACCCTCTGGGGCATAATCTACTAAGGCGATCGCCATTACAGCTAAATGCCAAGAGTGTTCTGCACTATTTTCTCGGCGTGACCCATCCATAAGTAGGGTTTGCCGCATTATCTGCTTCAATCGATCAATTTCGATGATGAACTGAATTTGTTGAGTCAGCCGATTGATTTGCACCTGAATTTCTGATTTTTGGATAAGTGTTGACTCAAGAAGCAGGGGGAAAGATATTTAAATTACCGTGTCTGACTGGGTTTCAGAGCAAGTAAATTTATTTATGCCCAAAAGTAAAAATATTTATTATGTCTACAGTACGCTGCGCGAACGAGATGTGTCACACAAGAAATAATACTTCCTTAGTTCAGAACAAATACATTTATGTATGGGGATTTCCCCCCTGCTCCCTGCCCCTTTTCCTCTTATTGATTGGATTTTCGATTTTTAACTCCGGCACATCTGCAAGACATTTTTTCTGTATTCCAATTAAAAAGCGCTTGGGAGTGTTGCCGTGTTTCCACCCCAAACGCTTTTTATTTTTAACTTGCTCCTCACACACGATTAAATAATATCATTGCTTTAATGAAAAGACGATTAAAGTGAGTGACACTTTTAAAAGTGTACCAACAATCCAATTTTTATATGCAAATTAAAAAATGCCCGGGAGTGTTGCCGTGTTTCCACCCCAGGCATTTTTTATTCTTAACTTGCTCCTCACACACAACTAAAACATATCACTACTTTTATCTAATGGCAAGTATATTGAGTGACATTTTCAAAACTGCACAAGCAATCCAATTTCTGACCAATTAAAAAGCGCTTGGGAGTGTTGCCGTGTTTCCACCCCAAACGCTTTTTACTTTTAACTTGCTCCTCACACACAAATATAAGATATCACGAATTCAATTATAAAGAAAGTATATAGTATGACACTTTCTCAACCGTACACCTGACAAGCAATAATTTAGTGTAAAAAGTGACGTACACCAGTTAAAACCATCAGCAAACCCAGGTCGTTAGCAGCTTTGATTGAATCTTTATCGCGCAGGCTTCCCCCTGGTTGAACAATGGCTGTAATTCCTGCGGCTGCGGCTGTTCTCACGGAATCATCGAAGGGGAAGAATCCATCGCTGGCCAGTATTGCACCTTTGGCTTTTTCTCCAGCTTGTTCTAGAGCAATTTTAACTGATCCGACGCGGTTCATTTGACCAGCGCCTACTCCTAGTGTAGTGCGATCGCTTGTCACAACAATGGCATTCGATTTAACGTGTTTGCAAACTTTCCAAGCAAACAGCAATTCGGCTAATTCGCTGTCGGTGGGTTGACGTTCGGTGACTACTTGCCATTGACTAGTATCAGCAACAATGTCATCGGCGGTTTGGACAAGAAAACCACCTGCGATCGCTTTCACTGTATCTTTAGGGCCACTGCTCAAATCAGCTAGAGTCAAAACCCGCACGTTAGATTTCTTAGCCAGGATTTCTTGAGCTTCGGCTTCACAACTTGGTGCAACCACGCATTCTAAAAATGTTTTGGTTAACTCGCTAGCTGTAGCCGCATCAATCGGACGGTTGAGTGCGACAATTCCACCAAAGGCAGAAGTAGAGTCAGCGTTAAAAGCTTTTTTGTACGCTTCAGAAATACTGCTTCCCAGCGCCGTACCACAGGGGTTTGTATGTTTGATAATCGTTGCGGCTGGAGTATCAGTGAATTCAGCAATAATTCGGCGTGCAGCTTCTAAATCAACTAAATTATTGTAACTAAGTTCTTTACCTTGGAGTTTCGTCGCGGCTGCCCATCCCGTTGGAGTAGTACCAGTTTGATACCAGGTGGCGGGTTGATGAGGGTTTTCGCCGTAACGCAGAGATTGTAATTGTGTACCGCTAAGGGTGTACTGCTGTGTATCTGCGAGATAAGATGCGAACTGACAAGTCAGCGCTTGCGCTATCGCTTGATCGTAACTAGCAGTGTGCGAAAATCCTTTTAAGGCCGCCTTTTGCCGAAACTCTAGGGATGCTACACCGTTATTTTGGCGCAATTCCTCCAAATACTCGTCATACTGTGCTGGGTCGCATAATACAGCCAGATGTGCAAAGTTTTTCGATGATGCCCTTAACATAGCTGGGCCACCGATATCAATTTGTTCAACAGCTTCTAATAATGTTACCCCTGGTTTAGCGATCGTTTCCTCAAAAGGATATAGATTCACCACCACTAAATCAATCGGGCGAATTTGGTTATTTTCTAAATCTGTAATATCTTGGGGAACATCTCGCCGCGCCAAAATTCCGCCATGAATCCGGGGATGTAGGGTTTTGACTCGACCACCTAAAATTTCTGGTGAACCTGTGTAATCTGCAACTTTGGTGACAGGGAGTCCCGCATCTTTGAGTGCTTGGGCTGTTCCCCCACTGCTGATTAAATCAAAGTCAAATTCTTCAACCAAGCTACGGGCTAGGTCAATTATACCAGTTTTGTTAGATACACTCAGCAGGGCTAGACGCGCCATTGATCGATTCCTTAAAAGTAGGCTAGAAGCGAAGGATCTCAAGTTTTGCATAAGCCTTGGTTCAGTTCAAGACCATTAGAAATAATGGCGTTAATAACTATCTGACCATCACCTTTCTCAATTAAGACTGCTATAAGTGGCAGGTATTGTGCCAAGGCGACATCTATTCTTCGTCTTCTTCTTCCTCCATAATATCTAATTCACTTATGTAATCCTCCATAATATCTAATTCACTTAATGTAATTAATATACTCTTCATGATATTCTCGCTGCTCTAAAAGCTTGTCTACTCCATCAATATTAATTTTCTTTAAAACCTCTCTTGCAACGTTCATAGCTTGTTTTTTCATTATAAGTTTATTTTTATTTGAGGAAAATTCTAATAATCCTTCTGCCACTAAAGCATTAATTATATCAAAATCAAATCCATTCCAACAGTTAACACCAGTAAAATTTTCTTTAGACTTTTCACGATTATTGTTAAGGTACTCATTATGTTGATCTACACTCGAAAGGTATATAATCATGAGATATAAAGGTTTAATGACTGCATAATGTTCTCGAAAAATTCTTAAGCTTTCTTGTTTTATTTCAAATTGATCTACAAGATTACAAGCTTGACTATAAGCGTCTCCTTTAGTATTACAGAACGAAGTTTTTTCTTGTAAGTCTGGTTCTTTAGTACACTCTGCTATAAAACTTTTGCCAAAAATATCTGATTCGGTAAGTTCAAAAACAGTAATTTTCCAATCTTTTCTATTTTCACTGAGTACCTCTGTTTTATTTGCCAGCAATTTTTCATTTTTTGCTTGTTTTTTAGCTTTATTTTCTAACAGCACTTGTTCGCGTTCTGTTTGTTCTCTAGTCTGTTTGCTTTCATAAGCATCATCAGGAATATTTAGCTTTTTATTAACCTCGTCCCAGAATTGACTATCTTTTGCATAGATACCTTTTTTAGTCAAGCTATCAATAAATTCTTGACCACAGACTTTAAGAGCATTCTTTTTCAATGCTGGGAAGTTAGTAAATGCCTCAAAATTATTCTTATCCATTTTTGGTTTTTAGAAAAAATTAAAATTTACATTATTAGTTATATTTGTAAATTTATATTCATTAATATTCCCCTGTATCTTTTCAAAAGTACACATCATCATATAAATTATTTATGTAATAAATCTTAAAAAACTATTGTAAACGTAAAATATACCCATCTTGACAGATTAGACACATTTAAGATATTAAAAATATTGAGTCCATTTGCTGAGACTGTAAAGTTCAAGCAGATGAAGCAGTCGTAATACTGAAAATTACAAAGGAAATAATTATGCCTTCACAAGGTACTGGCGCTAACGTTGACCCGCGATCGCTTAAGCCGTCTATTGACCTCGCTACAGTCATAGAGTTACTTGCTCAAGCTATAGATCCTAGCAGTAATCAGGCAAATCATAACCAGCTAAATCCTAAAGGTATGCAGCTGTTTGAATTTGATGACAAGCAAAATAAACGACTGAGAATAAGTACTTCAGCCGTTATGTATCGGCTATTTGCACAACCTAAATTTAAAGAAGCTTTTAACCCTGCTCCTGGCGGTGGGTTTATTCAAAACTTATCGATGCCAGCAAAAGGTAATAAGTCGCGCGTTGGTGGTTGTTTGAGTGATGGTAATGCCACAAAGTTACCTGGTGCGGTAGATAGATTAATGGCTGCTATTGACCAAGCACTTAATATTGCTGTACCTTCCGAGAGCTTATTATCAACATTGCTGTTAGATAAAGCTGAACAGCAACTCAAACATCTTGCTAAAAAAGCAGGTACGACTTTCCAGAATATACCCAATACTGCCAATCTCGTACACCTAGCATTTCAAGCTGGAGATACAAAGGATAACAAGTCTGTGGCGACAGTTATTTCTGCACGCGAACGAGTTGAAAATACTGATTATTTTGAGCAAATGTGCAGTGCTGCCGCGCAATATTTGAAAGACGAACGTGACAACGATGAAGATGATGTGGATTCATCGATCGCAACTTTGGAAGAGGAAAAAAATCGATATGATAGCCAAATACAGCGTTTTTTAAATTTCATAGACGACGAAGCATTATCACGCGTCCGATTGACAATTAGCTTTCGGATTATGGAGGCGATCGCAGAAAATGCCCGCTCAAGTAATGACCCAGATTACCAACTTTTAGTAGAGTATGTCAATCGAATACTCATTCTAGTTGAATCTGCTAAGGAAGAAGGCTATACGGTTGATTTAATGACTCATTTCGGTAGTGCAGCTGAGTTCGACTTGGCAGATGAACTTAGCAAAGCGACCTTTTATTATTGTCTAGCTGTTTGGCCTGAGTGGAAAACTCAAATTTTCGAGCAAAAGACTAAAAATCAAGTAGAGCGTGAAGTAAGTTATCGTTTTCGAGTCAATGGGCAAAATCCAGAATTAGGCAAACCTGCTTTTGAAGTACGACTCGATCAAATTAGAGAATATTTACTGAGTAATGATGAATCTTCCTTACAAAAACCTTGGGAAATTTGTCGTCGTTTAGCTCAACTGATCTTTTTGGCAGTAGTCGTTCCCAAAAACGACGAGGAACCGCTAACTAAAGAATCACTAACAGATATGGTGAATCAACTCCTAGCAAATTTTCAATCGCAGGGCATAGAAGCTATTCGCCAGACTTTAGACGAATTACAGGAACGCTCTGAGTCAATGAAATCAATCGCCAAGGCTCTAATGAAAGTACTGCGCGATAGGAGCCAAAAAGTCATATCTCAAGTTCACGATCGCTCCTCACAACAATTCATCTGTGTAAAAAGCAGCATCATTAATTGGGATCGCCTAGAAGGGGCAACATTAGGTGTGAGAAAGTTGCTTGTAGAGCCACAAGAAAATACTAGCGAAAAGGTTGAATGGTTCAAACATATTGAAATTTGTGAGCAACCAGCAAAATCTCTATTTTCGGTTAAGGTTACTGCCGATCTGTCGGAATATGACTTAAAAACTAAAGATACACTTAGTCAATTACGGGCAAAGCGTATATTACCGCAGAAACTCCTCCAAGTTTGTTGGGTTCCTCGTTCTTGGCAGAAGGGAGAAGATCGTCAATGGACTTATGAGCTATCTACAAATGCTTCTCAATTTGCTGGGTGGGCATTATCAGCCGCAATCATAGTTGAATACGATGTTGAAACTGTGAGGCGACGAGCGAATACAAGAGACTCTGAGGAAAATAAGCAGTATCATGCAGCCGCAGTCACCGCCTTTGCTGTGTTAGTTTACTGCTGTTTGTGGCGGATTATTAGACGATTACAAAAATGCGAACAGGAAACATCGGTTGACTTTACAACCTTAATGCTACGACTGCAAGAAACAGGAAAACAACTAGATGATGATAAAGACAAGAGCGGTGATGCTTACGTTTACGCAGCCGCCCAAACTTTAGAAGCCATACTAGGTGAAGATACCCCGATCCGAATGCAGGGACTTATTTTAGATAATGTGGTGAAACAAACCAAAAAAAACCAAGATTTTATTAAATCTGGTACTTTTAAGGCGTTTTTAAGTGCGTTTCCACTTTGCATTAGTAGCCCAGATTCTCATTCAGCCCCCAAGATTGGTTTAATTTCCTACGCCAGCCGTCCCTGTAACGAGGGAAATTTTCCCAATGATAGTGAAAAGGCTTATCTTTTTCTCACTCAAAGTTATATTGCTACAGCCGTTAGTGAACCGTTTATAGGTTATGAACTTAAAAGAGAGCGGATGCAGTCTGATGTGCTTGATTCTCCAGAACAGCTGAAAACGCAACGCCTAGTTCAAGAAGAAATTCGTCACCTCAGAGCTAAAGAATGTCAGCACATTATTTTATTAGCTCATGCCTATGGCGATCGCCGCATTAATCGAGCCGCAGATAACAATTCTTCTTTAATACCTACAGAATTTTTAGAAGCAGTCTTTCAAACGTTTCCTGATATCAACATTTATCCAATGATGCGGGATGTATTTCCGGCTACACGCTTGCGCGAACGAGGTTACAGTGAAGCGGCATTTGAAATTTTGCAAGCTGGAGATCATTCAGATTTTCAGCGATCTGTTAGGGCAGATTACTTTCGTGATTTAATTCCGGTTTATACTTTTGCCACACTTCATGCTATTCAAGCAGAAGAGCGCTTACAATCTGGTTTCTGCATTTATTTTTTAGTATCGGATGGAAAAGTTAGCAATATTAACTGGACTGAACGCGCTCGTCAGCATTTGATTAATCCTGATTCAGACTCTCGTATTCATCCTTGCTTACTAGCTGTACTACGGGGCTTGCATTTTATTGAAGCTGAACGAGGTGTGTACAAAAGTCAACTTAGCCCAGTACTAGATCCATTTAGTTGGATATCGCCTAATACAGTTGAGGAGGCTGGTGAAGTGAAAGTTCTCCACTCCCGCCGCAAAGGACAGGTATTACTTAATTATCGCGCTGTACTCACCTACGTTTCTCAAGTTCTGCACAGGAAGTAATGGAATCATCCTTTCTACAACAAGCCTCTATTTGGGGGCAGATATTTGAAATTGCTGTTAAACGCGGTGTTTTACAACAGTTGATTCACAGAAACTTACTGTTGAACGATCATCCTGTTTTCCAGCTTTGGCAATCTCACAAAAATGCAGATGTCTCCCACCAACTGGTGAAAGCATTCAAAATAACAGATCCCAATCACAAAGAATGGGTAGAAACAATGCTGCGTCATCTGCTGGTACTTGGCTATGGTTTAGGTTGGACAACAATGCGTGAATGTCTCCACCACAGTCAAATTAAACAACCTAAACTAGAAGCAATTTGGTGTCCATTGACATTGCCAGGGCAGCAAATGCAACGAGATGAAGAAAAAGAAGAGACAGCAAAAGCATTTCAAGAAACTTTCAATATACCAGGGAAACCAGATGAGAACTTAGTCAACCGAGGACAACCAGCCAGAGCCGATTTTATTTTATGGCTGTCCAACGAATTTAGTTCCCACAGAAACACAGATAAAGATGAAGTAATACCCTCTAAAGACTTTAAAAATGTCTTCTCCCAGCCAAATGATCTAAAGCACAAAAAAATTGAGAATTTAATTCTCTGTTTGGAATTTTCGTATAACGCACCCATCAAATTTGCAGATTTTAAAAATGAAGCTCCTCACACAGAAGAAATAAGTCGTTATGCACGTTACATGGAATCACGGGGGGTCTTCTCTAGAGTTTGTGCAGAGGTTGAGGGTGAAGAATTTTCTCTCTCTAAAAGGCTGGAAAGTTTTCTGTCAGCATTTAGCGGTCAAGATAAACCATTATTCAAGCTCTGTCAGTCATCATCTTATACTGAGCGCCTGATTCATGTGTTACGCAAGTGTAAACGCTTAGAAGGAAGTTGTCATGCTAGAGCGATCGCTGTCACATCCAATGGTATTGAAAGTCTTGCTGCTCAATTCTGGGGTGTGGAATCTGAACCAGATACTAGAGCCAAGTTAATGAAATCTTTGGGGCAAGCATATTGCAAGGCTAAACATTCAGATGATGATGTGCCGCTCGATCTAGATGCAGAAATTCTTTTGGTGTTCAAGAAGCTCTTAGGAGGACTACCGTCTGCTTTTAAAGAACAAGCAAAGTCTCTAGCTGAAAAACCGCCTTTAGGTCAATACTCCCACTTTCTCTTTCATGAAAATGTGACGGACTTTTACAACCCAATGGGTGAAATTAGCAAGGATGAGGCGATCGCATCTATTGAAGACCACAACGCATTACATGAGTTTTTTGGTAGCGACCCAGTTACACAAATTGCTAATTTTGTCAATCAAATCAATCCTAACAAGGAAACAATTCCTCTGCGACAAGTACACGAAGCAGCAGTTTTTGTCGGTCTGAGTGCTGCTCAAGTCGGTAAAATTAACGTCCTAGCTTTGGAAGGAAATCCGGGTATTGGTAAAACTACTGCTGTGATTAAATTTCTTAAACAGCAGTCTCAAGGCTTCTTATTTTTTTATCTCAGTCCGCGAGTTGTAATTAATCGAGATGTTACTGACAAACTTGCTAGAGAAAACGAGCAACCCACAGGGATATTAACTATCACCAGTAATAGAAATTTGATTGATGCAGTTCCCGAATGGTATAAAAAACAGGTTCAGCAAAACAATTTTCCACCCTATAGTATCGATAGTGCTGTTGTTGTTGATGGTATTGAAAAACTCATACGTCCTCTTGGCAGTATCTTCTTCCTAACGCCAGAACAAGAACTTGATATTGATTGCAATATAGTCGGCTCGACTCGCTTTAAACGCCGTCTTAACGAAAGAGATTACAGCATAGAATCTCTTTACAGCCCTGGTGTATTGGGTACGATCGCAAAGTCAGCCCGCAAATTGCTAGAAGCCAACCCGCAGGTTAATCAGCTAGTAATGACTGCTGCTATTCAAGGTTATCGGACACTCAACGATCAATCAACCACAGTTAATGCCTTCAATAACTTATTTGCAAAAAAAGCCGATACTAAAGCTGGAAAGAATGAACGTTCAGCATTTGCAGCGCGGATTCCCACTATAGTTGTCATGGTAGATGAACTCGCTGGTGATGGTGCAGGAGCGCCCTTTGTCCGTAAGGTAGCAGAATGGTTGGAACAGCAATTTATTAAACCTTTTGATACAAATCGATCTCCGTTTAAAATTGTGCTAATTCTGGCTGATGCCTCACTCAGCAATGAAGTTGTATTGGATAGCTTTTTGAACTCAGGCGATCGCGCTCCTGATAAAGTACTAATAAGTCAGAGTCGAGGTGAAGCAGCGTTTCGGGTAACAGGCACTCATACAAAAATTGGCCCCAAAAAACACCCAACACTACACGTCATGACAAATAGCTACCCCGCCAGTAAACTCACTATTGACTACAGTATTAGACTCTCTCCCATTAAACCAGGCCAAAACAGTGACGGTAGAGAGCAGACAATTAGACAAGCAATTCGAGAAAAATCAGAAGAAGAGTCACTGACAAATGCCTACTTAGAAATTAAGGATGGTTTACACAAGGGAGTAGAGCAGTTAATTTTCTTTGCTCAGGATAAAGCTTTTCTACGTCAGTTACAGGAAAAATTGACCACTGGTAAAGAAGCTCTCCTAAAAAGGGGAGAGGTGGAGGTTTTGGATCAAAGTGTATCACCCGATCAGCGATTGAAATTAGTAAAGCCGCCACGACGAGATGAAGTTAGGGTTTTCCTCATGACTTCTTCAGGTGCAAGAGGTGTTTCTTTCCCAAAAACAGATTGCATTATTGCTGCAATCCCCCGATTTAATATTGAAGCCGCTTTAATGGAAATAGCGCAATTAATTTACCGTGGTAGAGGAATGTATACAAATCCAGAAACCGGAATGGAGGTTTCTGGAGATAACAAAGATAGACGGTTAGTTATGCTAATCAATGATTTCATCATTGAAAGAGAGGACATTGATGCCAAAAGACTATGGTTGCGTCAGTCCAGCGATTTATTGACTTTGCTGGTAATGCTGCGCTCTACAATTCATACTCGCATTAAAGGTGATGCAGGACTTAATAAAAATAGAATTGCATTTGTCCCAGTTGGCTCTGTTGGAGATGAAGAATTATTGCGTTTGATGTCTGATGATTTATTAGATTTATTGCGTGAAGCCAAAATTTTTATCAGCGATAGTCACCCTCAAGAAGCAAAAGCAATTGTGAAAAAAGCCGAGCAGTTAACTGCAAACATCTTTAAGCATTTTGACTTGAGAGGTCAATCATTAGAGAAAAATGCCAAATCTTATGCAAATTATCAAACTTTACAAGCTTTGGTTAAAGCTGTTTCTAGAATTCAGAGTTCTTTATTGCCATCTTTAGATAGTGATGCGCTAGAGATACCTGATAGTCTAACTTGTATAGGCCCTTTCTGGATAGAAGATTGGAGTGATCGCCAAACTGAAGAAATATTTAGCTTTGAAGCATGGAAAGCTGATATTAAACAAAATAGCAGTCGTCTTTTAGGACTATTAAAAGAAATTGCCGAAAGCAAGAAGTTCAAATTTCCCTCAAAACTCAAACGCCCTGCCAACGAACTATATAAGTTATTGAGTCGGGAACAAGAAGGATTTGTTATTGAATCTTCCACACGTCAAGCATTGAAAACTAAAAATATAGTTGTAGGTTTACCCCTCGACTATCCCCATTTCTGGAATGAGCAATCAGAAGATGATACCCGCCAACAAGTATTAGAAGATCCCCAAGCTTGGAGAAGTGCGCTAGGACGTTCTCTAACTCCTCAAGGCTTAATCATACCTGTAGTACCTCACTATCGAACATTTCCTTGGGTAGCTGTGGCAGGTAGGCGGATTTTTACACAATTAGAAACAGTTTTTAGCGATCGCTACTTTATGGCATCCAGTGAATTAAATCTTCTTAATACAATATTGCTTGAAGATGAAGCAGATAACAAATAGTTAATGTACGCTTAGGAATTACTTAGCGCAAAGTCAAATTTTCAACCAAACTATAAGAGTAAAACACATATATACTATACTATGCAATCCTTTATTTGGAATAGAAGAAGCATAGGTATCTCGCCCGTCTTTTAACGGGCAAGATTCCCAAGCCATAAGCTGTCTCAAAACAGTATTGAATGGATATCGTAAATAATTGCTAGTTTTGAGTCGGGCGATTACACCAGAAATACAGTTAACTTGATTAAAGATGGTTGAAAATTGTAAAACAATCAACCATCCATAGATCCAATCAATCCAAGTCAAAATCAAAGATAAATTCGGAATTACCTTGAAGTTTTGAGATTGACAAATTACCGATACATTAAAAGCTTTATAGCAGTTTCAACAACTACGGTTGACAGTTATCCAAAATTACAAAAATCATCTACGCGGATATCCCGCCAAATATCAGAAATTTGCCAGCCGGAATTGCCAACAGATTGGACTATGGGATTATCGCGCAATGGAATGTAGTCGGGTTCTCTCGGCTCTGGAATCGCTACTGGTTGCTCATCAACTACAGGGGGTGAAAAATTGACGGTATCAGCTTGAAGATTTTGGTCTTCAGCCTCTTGGATTTCCATCATTTTCTTCAGGGTCAGCGTGTCAGATTTTTTGATGATCTTCATATCTATTAATTAAAAGTTTTCATTCACTGAATATCAAAGTCATTAGCTGAAAAGTCAGATGACAACAGAGTTGTAAAAAGTCGTGGGTGAAATGAGTGTTAATAATTGCACGGAATAAACAAGATACACTAAATCTCTGGAAAATACGAGTCCCCTGCTGAGGAATTTCTTAATCGAGTGCAAATCTCTATTTTGGTACAGATGCCTTAGCATAATTTTGCACAAATGCTTTGAGCAATTTACACTACTGCTTTAGAGTAAGTCCAAGGCCGTTTTGTGTTTTAGACTCAATCAAGCCTGATAATAGAGGGTTAAGAGTTCTCGCTGTAAAGGAGCATTGAGAAACTTGTCAGGTCATAAAGGAAAAATCCTGGTAGTAGACGACGAAGCGAGCATACGTCGGATTTTAGAGACGCGTCTTTCCATGATTGGCTATGATGTCGTCACAGCTAGCGATGGTGAAGAAGCTTTGTCAACTTTTCGTGTATCCACTCCTGACTTAATAGTTTTGGATGTGATGATGCCAAAGCTCGATGGCTACGGTGTATGCCAAGAATTACGGAAAGAGTCAGATGTACCAATTATTATGCTTACAGCCTTGGGAAACGTAGCCGATAGGATTACTGGGCTAGAGTTAGGTGCTGATGACTACATGACAAAGCCTTTCTCTCCCAAGGAGTTAGAAGCTCGGATTGCCTGCATACTAAGGCGATGCTTCCATAAAACTAGTGTCAATACCACTCCTAATTCCACGATAATTCGTGTGGGCAATCTCAAAATTGATACAAATAAGCGGCAAGTCTATAAAAACGAGCAACGCATTCGCCTGACAGGTGTGGAATTTAGCTTACTAGAGTTGTTGGTAAACAATTCTGGAAAAGTTTTTTCCCGATTAGAAATGTTGCAGCTATTGTGGGGTTGCGTACCAGGACTTCATTTAGACACCCGTGTAGTAGATGTGCATATCTCCCGATTGCGGACAAAGGTAGAAGATGACCCCAACTTACCAGAGTTGATTATCACAGCAAGAGGTAGTGGTTATTTTTTCCCACGAATTATTGAATCACAGTAGGAGGAAATTGAAGAAGAATTCCAAATCCAGAAATAAGTGCTTGATTTAGCTACTACCCAAAACAAACCATTAGATAGATGAAGAATTAGTCAGATGATGATACTTTCAGATGATGAAAAGTCAGTAATAACTCCATTGTAAAAAAGTAGCTATTATGATCGTTGTCCATCATCTTAACAACTCGCGATCGCAGCGCGTGCTATGGCTGCTTGAAGAATTAGGGATTGATTATGAAATTAAGTTCTACGAACGCGACCAGAAGACGATGCTTGCACCAGCATCCCTGCGTGAAGTCCATCCCCTCGGCAAGTCACCAGTAATCACTGATGCAGAAAATACTGTTGCTGAGTCGGGCGCTATCATTGAATACATCGTCGATCGCTACGGTAATGGTCAGCTAATCCCGCTATCTGGTACGCCAGAGCGTCTGCGCTACACTTATTGGCTGCATTATGCCGAAGGCTCTGCAATGCCACCTCTGGTAATGAATCTTCTCTTTAACCGTTTTGGTACAGGAGACAGCGTAAACGAAGGATTTATCGCACCCCAAATTAAGCTTCACTTTGACTATATAGAAGGTGAACTTCGCAAAAGTACATGGTTCGTAGGCGAAGAATTCACCGCCGCCGATATCCAAATGAGCTTTCCTTTGGAAATAGTCGCTATGGAAGCCGAACTCATCTCAAGCCGACCGAAAATTAAACAATTTATCGAGCGCATCCATACGCGGCTTGCTTACAAACGCGCTCTTGAACGCGGGGGCAGATACGACTTCGCCAATAGCATTCAATAATTCTTGTACCAATTTCAAATAATTAGAAACTGGTTAATGTTGCATTTATAACATCATCAGTCCCATCTTCTTGTAATTAAGTAGAAGTTGCCAGGAGCTTCTGGAGTTATTTTCAGAAGTTAGATGAAAGACAGCCATCCCCAATTCCACAAATCCTGCTGAAGCCGCAACAGCTTTTACATTTATAGGCATTAACTAGCAGTTTCTGCAATCAATGCCGTAGTTCCTTGAACGTCCGGTAGATTGGTAAAGATTGTGGTATCATTGCACCACAATGATACCGTAATTTTGTCTAGATATAGAATTCTATCGCTCTGCCAACGGTAGATTATTTCTGAAAGGAGTTTGCTGCAATGTCCACAACACCAACTACTCGACTAATTTTGGAGACTTTACTCCCCCATCTGAAAGTAGCAGCAGCTTATGCCCATTTTCTTCAACCAAAAATTGCTGCACTTCCCGCCAAAGGAGAAGGAAACAACTTTTTTAGTGCTGCACTTACTGATGCGGATGTGGCTATTCAAAATCTAGTAGAAGTAGTATTACTGGGCACTTTTCCAGATATTCGCTTTTATGGAGAAGAGTATGCAAGTTCTAACAACACAAAGTATTTTCGTGCTACCGAACTCGGTTCAAAAGGTGATTACTTAGTCACACTCGACCCCATCGATGGTACAAAGTTTTACATGGATGGACATTCTAATTACCAAATTATTCTCAGTATTCTAAATTCAGATGATTTTGAAGCCGTAATCGCCATTTCTCCTGCCCAAAACATTTATTTTTATGCCCTTCGAGGTGAAGGTGCTTTTAAAGGGACTCTGGAGATGAGCTTAGAAGCCTGTGCCCCATTACATATAACATCTGCCAAACCTGCTATTTTGTTGGGATGGGCAATGAATTCTATTGGACATTTACTAAAAGATCGATATCAAGTAATCGATATAGCGGCTGATTACTCTAGTGATATTCAAATCCCTAATCTTAATGGTATTCTCACTGGTGACTTGAGTGGAGCAGTGATTAAATCGGGTAAATTTATTGATGTTGCTGCACTCGCTTTTATTGTGAAAGAGGCTGGTTGGATTGTAACTACTCTGGATGGTTCGACTTTACCGCCACTGCATACTTGCCAAAACTATAGCCTGCCTGGATTGGTAATAGCTACCTCAAAATCTGTTCATCAAGATTTACTGAAAGCTGTGCAAAGCCTAGCTGTTTGAGGGTAAATAAGTAGTTAATTATTTGCTAACTATCCCTAAACAAAATGAAAATCTGTATTGTTGGCGCAGGTGCAATCGGTGGATATTTAGGGGCAAAACTGGCACTGGCAGGTGAAGCAGTGACGCTAATTGCACGTGGTTCCCATTTAGAGGCGATTCAAAAAAATGGGCTGAAGTTGCTCATGGCAGACGGTTCTAGCCAAATTGCTACTCCGTTGGCAACTAGTAATATTCAGGAAGCGGGGCCACAAGATGTAGTAATTCTAACTGTAAAGGCTCACAGTGTGCCTGCGATCGCACCCTTTCTCCCTGCACTATACGATTCTCACACAATGGTGGTGACAGCCCAAAATGGCGTTCCTTGGTGGTACTTTCGTCAACATGGCAGTGAGTATGAAGGTACGCGGATTCAATCTGTCGATCCAGATGGGATTATTGAAGCTAGTATCGGTGCTGAACGTGTTATTGGTTGTGTGGTTTATCCGGCAACTGAGATAGTTGAACCAGGTGTAATTAAGCATATTGAAGGCGATCGCTTTACTCTCGGTGAAATCGATGGTAGTAAAACAGAACGCATCCAATTATTAGCACAGACTTTAAAACACGCAGGATTCAAAGCACCAATCCGCAATCAGATTCGCACGGAAATTTGGATTAAGTTGTGGGGGAATGTGGCGTTTAATCCCATCAGTGCTTTAACTGGTGCGACTTTAGAGGATATTTGCCGCTATCCCCTTACGCGTGAACTAGCGCGGCTTATGATGAGTGAAACTCAAGCGATCGCAGAAAATTTAGGTATAAAGTTTGGCATTACTTTAGAACAGCGAATTAATGGGGCAGAAAACGTTGGTGCCCATAAAACCTCGATGTTACAAGATATTGAAGCCGCACGCGCTACGGAGATAGACGCTATTGTTGGCGCGGTGGCAGAATTGGGAAAACTGACTCAAATTCCCACGCCTTATATTGATGCTATTTATGCCAGCGTTAAGTTGCTAGAGGCGACTAAAGTGGGAATTTGACGAACCACAGAGACGCAGAGAACACAGAGAGATGATAAATAGAGAGGATTTTTGCATCAGTTGTGGGATATTTTTTTATTTGGAATTCTCTTAAGGTGCGGAATGTAAATTATAGAATTATCAAGTTCATGAAGAAAAAGAAAGCATGGCTATTAACAATACTGGTTGTAGCGGTAGTAGGAATTAGCATCATTACAGGACATAGTAATTCTTTAAAAGCTGTCTCATCTTTAGGGAAAGACACGCTGACGATGATTACTTCCCCAGATTATCCTCCTTATGAGTTTTATGATACTAAAGGAGGCGATCGCCAAATCGTTGGCTTTGATATAGATATTGCCAAAACCCTTGCTGAAAAACTAGGGTTTAAGCTTCAAATAATGGAATCAGATTTTAATGGATTAATTCCTGCACTCCAAGCAAATCGCGCTGATTTTGTCATGGCTGGAATGACTCCGACTCCAGAACGTCAGAAAAATATTGATTTTTCAATTATTTATTACGAAGCTAAAGATACAATTGTCGCTCCTAAAGGTAGCAATCTGAAGCAACCCCAAGATTTACTAGGAAAAAAGCTTGGGGTACAACTAGGAACCATACAAGAACAAAATGCTCGGAAAATTTCTCAAAAAGTTGCGGGTATTCAGTTAAAGCAACTTAATAAAGTCCCAGAAGTAGTTCAGGAAATCAAATCTGGGCGAATTGATGCCGCAATTGTTGAGGATACCGTCGCTAAGGGATTTGCCCAAGCTAACCCAGATTTAGAATTTAATACTATTCCGTCAGAGGAGGCAAGTGGCTCGGCGATCGCTTTTCCTAAAGGTTCTTCTTTTGTAGAACCCTTTAACAAAGTCCTTCAACAAATGAAGGACGATGGCACATTGGCTAAACTAGTAACCAAGTGGTTTTCACAGAATACCGCCGCCAATTCTGTATCCTCAACTCCTGCCAAAGGCGGATTAAATCTTGACTTCACCAGAATTCTTCCAGACATTCCCTTTATTCTGCGGGGAATCCCTTTAACTTTGTTGTTCACGCTATTATCTGTAACCTTGGGGTTAATCTGGGGAACAATCCTGTCTTTATTAAAAATTCTCGGTATCAAACCGCTTACCTGGGTTGCTAACGCCTATACCTCTGTTTTTCGAGGTACACCTTTGCTATTACAGTTGGCATTGGTTTACTACGCAACACCTCAGCTTACAGGCTATGACATTTCCGCATTGGAAGCAGGGGTGCTAACTTTTACCCTGAATTCTGGCGCTTATATGTCAGAAACTATTAGGGGTGGAATTCAGGCGGTGGATAAAGGACAAAGTGAAGCGGCGATGTCTATGGGTGTTCCCTATTGGTTGATGATGTGGGATGTGATTTTGCCCCAAGCATTGAAGAATATTCTCCCAGCATTGGTAAATGAAACTATCGGATTGCTCAAAGATTCCGCGCTGGTGTCAACCATTGGGGTGGTGGAAATATTACGCAGCGCCCAAATCGTTGGTGCAAACAAATATATTTATTTTGAACCACTGCTATTTGCAGGATTAATTTACTATGTTTTGGTAATGGGCATGACCTTGGGTGCATCCGCTTTAGAAAAGAGGTTACGGGAAAGTGAATAATGTAGTAATTCGCACGGAATTCTTATGTAAATCCTTTGGCAAACTCGATGTACTCAAAGATATTTCCACTGAGTTTTATCAGGGAGAAGTGGTTGCTATATTAGGCCCTTCTGGTTCAGGTAAGTCTACCTTTCTGCGATGTATAAACTTACTAGAACAACCCACCAGAGGCAGAATCTACTTTCACGAGCAAGAAATTACCAAGCCTAAGACAAACATTGCGAAGGTGCGTCAGTATTTGGTGATGGTATTTCAACATTTTAATTTGTTTCCCCACATGAATGTGCTGGAAAATGTCACCTATGCACCCATAAAGGTGAAAGGAATAAACAAGCAAAAAGCACAAGAGCATGGCTTAGAATTGCTTGCTAAGGTAGGTTTAGAGTCAAAAGCTAATGTGTACCCATCCAAACTATCTGGGGGACAAAAACAGCGAGTAGCGATCGCTCGGGCATTAGCAATGGAACCAGAGATGATTTTATTTGATGAACCCACCTCTGCATTAGATCCCGAAATGGTTAAGGATGTGCTGGAAGTGATGAAAGATTTAGCGCTATCTGGGATGACAATGGCGATCGTTACTCATGAAATGGGGTTTGCAAGAGTTGTTGCCAATCGGATTATGTTCCTCGACCAGGGAATTTTAGCAGAAGATACTACTCCTGGTGAGTTTTTCCAAAATCCTCAGTGCGATCGCGCCAAGCAGTTTTTAGAAAAAATGCTTTAGAACAATTGAAATTTGCCGCTTTTCTTGTATTACTAAACTAGCCCTTTCAACGTGACTCGTAAAATAAGATTGTTTTTTCTCAGCGTTCTCTGCGCCTCTGCGGTTTAAAAGTGATTTATTTAACCGCACAGGCGCAGAGAACACAGAGTAAAGAGCTTAAAGAGGAATTTATTGACCAAAATTTTTATTCACCTTGAAAAATTTTTAATGCATCTCAATGCAATGCCAATGCGTTCCTCTGAAACAAGATTATCCCTACTTTCTCAACCGAAAACGCACCGGCATTCTATCAGGCGGATAAATCAAAAGGTTCTGCTGTAACTGTTCCAGAGATGAGCGACCGTTGACCAACTCCCAGTCAAAGTAGTAAACCAGTAGTGCCAGCATCATCGTTCCTTCCAGCATTGACAAATGCTCTCCCAAGCAACGATGAGAACCTGAGCCAAAGTCTATCATTGGCAGTTGACTATTTTCCTTACCCTTCTCTAACCAACGCTCTGGCAAAAATTCATCGGGATGAGAATATACTTCTGGATCTCGTCCAGCAGCAAGCATTGACCAGTATATTTTTGTGCCACGAGGAATAACCGTACCCTCAATAACAGTGTCACGTTGAGCCTCCAATGAAGTCGAGCCAGAGGCGACGGAATAAAGGCGCAAGGTTTCCTTGAGAATAGCGCGGATGTAATTCAATTCCTTGAGGCTTTCTCCATTAATAGTGCCTTGACTTTCCCAAACTTGGTCAACAACGGCCTGTGCCTGATGAAAAACTCTTGGATTTAAAGCCAACTCTCCTATTGCAAAAGATAAAGTATGGGCCGTGGTATCAGTACCAGCGATTAAAAGTTCAATAACTTCTGCTACTAGTGTTTCCCGATTGTATTTTGGTTCTTTGGCAGCTATTTTCACCAACATTGATTCTTGGAACAAAGGACTTACCTGTGTTAAATCCGTTTGATTTTGTTCTCTCATCTGTAAAGCTAAGTCTACACGGGGAGTAATAAACTCCTCTAAATATCGCCTTGCTGCCCAATAATCTCGTGAGTTCTTAGTTGGCAGATACTTCATCCATATCTTCTCACCAGTAGCTACCCGTAGGAACCGATAGCCTACAATAGACATCGCCTCGTACACCTTGAGAACATCAAGGGGTTGTCCTTCATTAGTAGCAATGTTTTTATCCACAGGAATGCCCAGTACAAGACAGGAAATCACCCTCATTGTTAGTTCTACAAACAGAGGATCTACCTGAACTTCTGGTGAGGCAACTGACTGAATTTTTTCGATTATTTGCTCGCAAGCTTGGTTAATAATTTCCACATATTTAGAGAGACCGCTAGAACTGAATTCCGGGTTCCAAGCCTTGCGTCTGTACTGCCACTCACTTCCGTTTTGACCTAAAAGAATGGGCCCACCAATGTCGTTCCAAGCTTTGCTAGCTCGCTGTGACCTAATTAAGCTACCGTCTCTCATCCCATTAACAATGGTGTCTTCGATAACTTTTGGCTTACTCAAAACGAGAACTGGAAAGCCAGTCCAGTAAACATACATTGGGCCTAGCTGCTGGCTCCAATCAAACAATAATTGAAAGAATTTCTTCTCTTTGACTGCTGCTAATACTTGAGGAATATTTCCTAATAGCCAGTGTCTCTTAGGAGAGGGAAAGGACTGTAGAGATTTGTAAGTGTTCTTTTGTTTCCACCACCGCCAACCAAATATTCCCGCTGTGCTAGTAATGCCTAAAGCTGTAACTAAATATGGAAATGAATCAGAAAAAGTAATTTGAGCAGCAATCTGTTGGAACATAAATCCGCCTTTGCTCAACAAAAACTTAGATTATTCAGATACTACCGTATTGTTTCCAGATTGGTTCAGCGCGGTTCTCTGTTGAGTGGTTTCTAAAGAAAATCTAAAGGTAGCAAATAGCGATCGCCTGAAAACAGGATAATGCAGCTGAACAGGTTAATTATTCCCATTCAACCTAGAATTATGGCATCTCCACCGAAAATCCTCGCCTTTGCCGGCAGCACTCGGATTGATTCTTACAACAAAAAATTGGTAAAAATCGCGGCGGCTGGCGCTAAGGCAGCAGGCGCAGAAGTGACTTATATAGACCTCCGCGATTTGCCCCTACCTCTGTTTGATGAAGACTTGGAAGCTCAACAAGGACTACCTGCCAATGCCCGCACTTTTAAAGATTTGATGATTTCTCATCAAGGATTGCTGATTGCTTCGCCGGAATATAACAGTTCACTCACAGCAGTTTTGAAGAATGCCATTGACTGGGCATCTCGTCCAGCCCCAAATGAAGCACCGTTGGCTGCTTTTGCAGGGAAGGTTGCTAGTATTATGAGCGCTTCCCCAGGCGCTCTTGGTGGTTTACGGGGGTTGGTTCATTTGCGCTCTATTTTGGGAAACATCAAAGTTTTGGTACTTCCTGACCAGGTAGCCGTACCCAAAGCTTATGAAGCCTTTAATGTCGATGGCACGTTAAAAGATCCTAAACAGCAACAATCTATTGAGCAGTTAGGGGATGGCTTAACAAAGATATTGCTGAAGCTCAATTAAATTCTTCAATTTGACAGTAGATAGCGAATACCTATCATTAGCACAAAGATGCCATACAGCTTTTTCATCAACTCACTGCTAATAAACGGCTGATTTGCAAACAATGCCCCGAAAAAGTTACCCACGATTAAACCAACTGCAATAATCAGGGCATATTTGATATTAAGATTACCGTTGCGATGGTAAACCAAGGCTGCTAAAATCCCGATTGGCAAAATTTGAGCAGCCACAGATGTTCCTGTAGCTAACTTCTGATCCAAACCAATTACTAACACCATTGCCGGAATCATAATTGCGCCGCCACCGATACCAAACATTCCACCAGCAATGCCAGAAACTAAACCGATTAACAACAGTTGGATCGAGATATTAGACATAAAAATAGTTGATATATTGCAAATTACAAATTTACCGTATTAGACAAAATAGATTTGGCTAGCATTCCATGCACGCCTTTTTGCGGACTGTTCACAACTTGAGTAATGTGAAAATTTACAGCTAAACTACACAATACATAAGCATCTTCTGGCGATAAATTTGCAAAGCGTTCCAGAAAATCAATCATATTTTTTAAAGCCAATTCTAAGGCTTCATCTAAGGTTTGAGCAAAGCCCATTGTGATGATATGAGTTGGAGTTTCAGCTATTGGTGTTGTCAGTTTTAAATCCTTGCGAAGTTTGAGGGTAATTCTACCATTCATGGAAGTTTCAATGGCGGTAACATTTACTTCACCATCTCCCTGTGCAGAATGCCCATCACCAATAGAAAATAATGCACCTGGTACGAAAATCGGCAAAAATAAACGAGAACCAGCTTGTAATTCCCGGTTGTCGATATTACCACCGTAAGAACCTGGTGGGACAGAAGTTCGAGAAGTTTCTGGGGTAGCGACACCAAGAATTCCAAAAAACGGTTTGAGGGGAATTTTTATGCCAGCACCCGCCGGAAATTCCGCGATATTGTTTGCTAAATCCAGAGGAATGAATCTCAACGCAGGTTGAGGAAACTGATGTCGTAAAGCTCCCCAACCTGGACGAATGGCATTAAAGCCAACGGGTACACTAGGTGCGATCGCATCTAATTGTACTTCTAAAACATCCCCTGGTTCGGCATCACGTATATAAATCGGCCCTGTGAGTAAATGCGGCCCCCCAGCAATCTTGCGTTCTGGTAGAAAATTTTGGCAGATATCGAGAAATTCTGGTGTGACAAATTCTGGTGGTGCTTTGTCATAAACGTAGTAACCAGTATAAGTTTCCACATCAACTGTATCGCCAGAATCAATAGTGAGCGCTGGTTTTAACAGATGGGAGAAACCACCCAGATGTACGGTTTCTTTTGATGCTTTTAAAAGATGATGAGTCATCGCTGTTTTGTTTTTAATCACCGAAAGGTTGAAAGAATTAGTCCGTCTCCCCTGCTTGCTGGAGCGCAACAGCGATGACTGTTTCACTCAGTCGAATTCCTCTGTTTATCATACGCTCAATAGCTTGCCGCATTAACACAGGATATCCTTCTTGTTTAGCACGCAATAAAATGCCAATAGAACCTGTGAGCTTAAGACCACTCAATCTAGCAATCCGCCTACCAACAGTCTCATCAATACATACAGTTTGAATGCTTTCATTTAAAGCTAATTGAATTACAGATGCTTCGCCTAAATCCAAAGAGTTGAGCAAAAGAGGTGAAATATTAAGTGGAGTTAGCCATTTTTGTAGCCAGGTTGCTGCCTCAAATTCTGCGACTGCAAACCCACTTTTACCTCCAGCAAGTAATTCTTGACAAACTTCAAAAGGAACAAGCACTTGAGTGTATAGCTGCAATACGTCTAAATCACCAAGAGCCGCTACTAAACTAATTATTGGAGCAGTATTAATGACGATTATCTCAGTTTTAGGCATTCTGTAAATCAGCAAGAAGTTCATCTTCTGTTAAATCAATCATAGCCACTCCATAATGATGCAAATTAAGTAAAAAAGAAACTCGATCTGTATCTACTAGTGCAGCTGCCATACCAGAAGATAGGCGTTTCATTTCAAACAGTTTTACTGCCATTGCCCATTTAGCTTCTTGTTCAAATTGTTCCCTTGTCTGTTGTAAGGCATCTGGAAGTGTCTCTGGGTAGTTAATTTTGATTTGCAATGACATAGGCTAAATTATTCTTTCGTAATGTAACTTTTCCCTTACTCTACATTGTTAAGTAGTGAATCACCATACTCTGGAGCGTGAAATTTTTTCAACTTACGTCAAGCTTCAGATGAAAGGATACCTACTAGAACTCGTACCAAATCTTCTAAACCTTCAGGAACACGATAAAGTTTAATATCTTCTGTAATTAGCTTTTGTTGCCTATTGAGTGTACCAAATTTCCAGTCATCTCCATTAGTAACTGCGCCAAATAAAAGTGATGATTGATCGTCTAGACTCTGATCCAGAGCTATTAATTCTACTGCGAGTTGTGTAACCCCTCTTCTAATATCTGATTGTTTTGCTTCAATTACCAATAAAGAGTTAGATTTATGTAAGTAATAATCCAAAGTACCTTTGAGCTTTTCATCCACATTAATTGGATACTCACTATATAGTTGAGCTTTTGTTTGATCGCAAATTTCAGCAAGGATAGGAGCAATCATAAATTCTCTGATTGATATCTCAGCCATCGGGTTAAAAAGCTTTATATTACGCTGTAAGTAATTTTGTAAAAATTCTAAATAGCTAACTTCAGCAAAGTATATTGGTAATTTTAGCTCTGTACGTTCGTAACTGTACTCAAACTCAGCTACTACATCTATTGTTGGATTAGGTAACAAAAAGTATTGAATAAAAGTGTAACTTTGATCGGGTTTTAAAATTCTATATTTACTCATGATTTTTATCGCTAATGAACTACACTGGAGATATTACGAATTACAATTAGGAATTAATAATTGATCTGATTATCTCAATAATTTGCTAAACTCCAACTTTGGGGATAGCAAATAAGAACAATTTGAGCAGGGAATTTGGAGGGGTTGCAGAGTGGCTGATGATGAACGCATAGTCAATGCACAACAGATAAATCCAAAAGACTTTTCATGGGGATTATGGCCTGTTGTGCCACTCTACCCTTATGGCAGGCGGCAGACAATCCGCAAAGAAGTGATTAAGGACACAATCTGGAATTTTGACCAGATTCAGGGCATTTTCTACGTAGTTGTGCCAATTCGCATGACTGTTGTTAAGCTCGAAGCCGGGGGTCTTCTCATCTATGCGCCTGTTGCACCAACCCCAGAGTGCATCAGGCTTGTGAATGAGTTGGTGGCGGAACACGGTAAGGTTAAGTACATCATCCTGCCGACTATCTCCGGTATAGAACACAAAGTCTTCGTCGGCCCCTTCGCCAGATATTTTCCGACTGCACAGGTGTTTGTGGCTCCCCATCAGTGGAGTTTCCCGCTAAATCTGCCCCTTAGCTGGCTTGGTTTACCCCCAAAACGGACTCAGGTACTCCCAGAAGATAGTAGCAAAACACCCTTTGCTGACGAGTTTGATTATGCAATGCTGGGTCCCATCGACCTTGGCCCTGGTCGATTTGCGGAAGTTGCTTTTTTCCACAAGCGATCGCATACTCTTTTAGTAACAGATTCTGTGCTTTCTATCCCAGACGATCCACCTGCGATCGTTTTATTAGATCCATATCCCCTACTATTCCATGCCAAGGATCGTGCTTCTGATATTGTTGCAGACATTCAGGTAAATCGCCGTAAGGGTTGGCAGCGCATCTGTCTGTTTGCTTTGTACTTTCAACCAAGCGCACTAAATATACCCCAATGGAATAAGGTGTTGCAAGATGCCTTAAAAGCACCAGAACGCTCAAAGAAAGCTTACTTTGGATTGTATCCTTTTAAATGGAATCCAGATTGGCAGCGATCGTTTGATGCCCTGCGAGGTGATGGGCGGTTGTTTGTTGCACCAATTTTACAGACGTTGATTCTCAACCGCGCACCACAAGAAACCATCGACTGGGCTGATAAAGTTGCTAGTTGGGACTTCGAGTGGATTATTCCCTGCCACTTTGATGCACCGATAAAAGCCCAAGCCTATCAGTTTCGTCAAGCTTTCTCTTTTTTGGAAAAGCAGCCTGCTGTTAGTGGGGGTTTATTCAGCAGTAGCAGCTATCCCTTACCAGAGGAAGATTTTAAAGCACTTAGGGAAATCGATACAGGTTTAAATAAGTTGGGCATTGTGCCAGCACCAAAGGAGAAGGTGTAGGATAATTTTTTATAACTGCTGTGCTAGAGAATTAGAAATTGCTATGACTGCAAAACTATAGTGCTTCTATTTTTGATTTCTAAATTAAACTTTGGCATTCAATTAGCTTGTAAATTCTTACCAGAGAACTAAGACTAATTCCTTCTATTGACTGTGGTCAAGTTCATAGATTAGTTGGTTAACTTGAGAATAGCAACTATTAAAGATGAAAAAAGATGAATAAGACATTACTAACGATTTTGATGCTTGCACTGTTACTCTTATTCATCATTTCTCCCTTTGCTGCCCTTGCTAGTTTGATGCTGTTAGTGTTAGTTTCGGCATTTTTCTCTTTACTGGTAAACTTGTTTCAAGCCATAATTGCTGGTGACACCAACCCAAAAGGGTCATAAGGGGACTTCCAAATAAAAAAATATCCCATCGCTTTAAGGGCAGGGAGCAGGGGGAGGGAAAATCGTAGTTAAGTAAAGAGATTGGATAATTTATTTTTTGGAGTTCCCTAAAAGCAAAATTAAAATAAAGAGAGGATTTTAAAACTATTTCAAAAATCAATTTTCATCTTAAAAGAGATGCTACCAATTCGGTTGATTATTTCGCTACCAAGAATGATTTCAAAGCCAAACCTTTTATATAAACTCAAGGCTGGATTTGTCGCTCTGATACTAAGTGATATTGATGAATAAGATGTTTGGGCTGCTGCTAACAAATGTGTGAGTAACTGCGTTCCTATACCTTTATTTCTATGTTGGGGAAGAATGGCAATAGCTAGTTCAGGAGTTTGATCGTCAACATAGCCATATCCTTTATTTTCACCTGTCAATAGACGCAGCCATGCAGATCCTACTGGCTGATTACTAGTTTCTAGAATAGCGATGAAGCCGCTATCATCTTTACGTCCCCAATTTTTAACATATTTTGCCAAATCAGGATTATTTATGGCATCCTGCACTGTCAGATTACCTTCTTTTTCCAGATGCGCTGCTTCATAAAGCATTTGCCAGAGAAAAGGCTCATCTTCCTGTGTCAATGGACGAGTAGAATAATCCATAACTCATGCCCCATCCGCTTGTGTAAAATTTAGGATAATTTACTCAGTGGTGTTGGTAAACCGTCAATGCTGACAAGATTTTTCTTCTGTTGATATTCTCGAACTCCCTCTTCACCTTTTTTACTAGCCCAGTTTACTAAAGTCTGGCGCTGACCCTGATATTCATAAAGTGGTACGCCAAAACCACAAGAAGTCTGTACTTTTTCAATATCAGCGACGATAATTTGGCGAGTTCCAGGCATTGGTAAAAACAGAGAGTACAGAGAGTCCCAGTCTGGAGAACTCGGTAAAATCGTGTTTCCTTGACCGTAAAGACGTAGGATACACGCAGGTTCTTCAAAGGCGCAAAACATGAAGGTTATCCGCCCATTTTCTTGCAAATGGGCTGAGGTTTCGTTACCACTGCCTGTAAGGTCTACGTAACCGACTTGCTTGGGAGAGAGAACGCGAAAGCATCCTAAACCTTTAGGAGATAGATTAACATGACCCGTAGGACTCAAGGGTGCAGAGCCAACAAAGAAAAGGTGTTGGGCTGCAATAAAGTCTTGCAGTTCGTCTGTAATACAGTCAAAAAGTTTAGACATAGACTGTCTGATTTATATTCACATACAAATTTCTCATCTTCTCAGCCTATGCCTTAGCTAAATATCTAGCAAGGCCCAATTGCCGATGTCTGAGCAAATGGGAGTTTGGAGTTAGGAAAAGTATTAAGTAAGTGTAGGCATAAATAATTCTCTTTGGGATAAGGCAATAGGCAATAAGCATAAGAGTTTTAGCCTAGTTCCTTTTTATTTACGATAGTTTGATTTTATTGTGCCAACTTGCTTACTGTCTCATATACCGACTAGCCATTTGGATGGCATCAGCGATATCTACATCACCATCACCGTCAGCATCCAAGAAGGAATTCAATACAGGATTCCCGCCAGCTTGGGGATTTTGAGCATTTGCACCTGATTGCAAAAAATTCAGGACTAAAGGTACTGCTAAAGGTAGCAATTGTTGAACTATACCAGCATCCAATCCAGTGCGCTGGGCAGCAACTTGAGCTACCTGTTGTTGTATCTGAGGAGAAAACAGCGAATTGACGGCTTGGGGATTAGGTGAAGTTCCAGCATATTGATTCACTAAACTTTGTGCGGCTTCATTACCATCTGTGGCTTGCTTGTCTTGTAAAGCGGAACGCACTTGACCACCCACAATTGACAAGACTGATTGAATGGTAGAAGGGTCTGCACCAGTACTTTGGCTTAATTGCTGTACAGTGTTAATAATTCCTCCCAGTTGCCCTAAGCTACCCTGTTGATTAGGATTAGCAACTGCACCAAGAATTTGATCGAAAAGTCCCATAAATTTATTTCTCCCTTTGTTCTCAAAAAGCTTGCCAAAACTGGCTTGAAGTGTTTGTGTAGGCAAACTTTCGTCAGTCCACTAAAAAGATTTAAACACGCAACCTTATACTTGCTGTTGATTATTATGAAAAAATTAACTTTGGAAAGCTACTAACTCAAGGATGAGAAATTGGTAAAGTTATACCTGCGGTGGGCAGAGCCAACGCAAACTCTGTACCTTTATCTAACTCAGATTGACAGGTAATCTTACCTTTATGTTTTTCTACCACAATTTGAGATGCGATCGCTAGCCCTAAACCAGTACCAATGCCTCGTGGTTTGGTGGTAAAAAATGTTTCAAATATCTTTTTCTGATTTTCTGGTGAAATACCAGGGCCGTTGTCGGCAATTCGCACTATTACCAAATCATTCTCCCAGCATTCTGTGATAATAGTGATTTCAGGGACAAATTCGGGATTTTCAGCCGATTTTTGCTCCAAAGCATCAAGTGCATTGCTGAGAAGATTCATAAATACTTGATAAAGTAAACCTGTGTAGCCTGGAACCTCTGGAATCTCTCCATAGCTGCGAACAAGGTTAATGCCATTTTTCAGGCGATTGTTCAGAATCAACAATGTACTATCTAGACAAGCATGTAGCTCGACTAACTGGGCTTCCCCATCGTCTAAACGAGAGAAATCTTTCAAACTTCGGACAATTTCTCGCGTGCGTTCAGCACCAATTTTCATTGAATTAAAGAGTTTTGGCAAATCGACTTCTAGAAACTCCAAATCAATTTCTTCTGCTAGATTTTGTACAGCAGTGGAAGGCTGAGGAACTTCGGCTTTATATACTTGCAGTAATGCTAATAAATCGTCAGTATAGGTTTTCGCGTGTACGAGGTTGCCAGAAATGAAATTTACAGGATTATTAATTTCGTGGGCGACACCAGCCAGCATTCTTCCTAAACTAGACATTTTTTCACTTTGAATTAGTCGGACTTGGGCTTCGGCTTGTTGTTCTTCTAAAAGGTGCTTCACCTGTCGAATTAGCTGGTTAAGGGAATTAGTTAAAGCCCCAACTTCATCTTGAGTAATTACGGGCGCTTGCAAGTCAAAATTGGCTTCTTGGCTAACTTTTTGGGCGATATCTGTCACCGCTTTAATCGGATAGGCAATGATTGTACTGGTGTAGAAAGCCAGGATAGCAGCGATCGCCTATTACCAACCCTGCTGTCGTTCCTAAAACTGCAACTCTCAAAGCCAAACCGTATCCATAAAAGATTTTTTGCCGAATACTAAGGCGATGGAATCTTTGTTGAACCCAGTTAAAGTATTTTAATTTAGGTATCGCAGTCATGGTATTACTCGTTGTTGAATTTTTTACTAAGTGGTTTTTCATCAAAAACAAGAAATCCAGCCGCAAGTGAGAACACATTTAATACAAAATTCGCTCTTAGTTTATCAAAAGGGGTTTTTTCTACCCTGGTCAAAAATACTGAAACTATGAAGATTATAAGTATCTGCCTACTGAATGTTGATAGAAGAAGAGCAGAGGAAGAAGGGGAGCAGGGGAAAAAGGCTGAACCCAAGCTTATTGACATATAGAATTATTTATTGTGGGGGTACAGCATTGCTGTGCCCTTAAGTTTCACCGTCAAAGGTTCAGATTTTGCAAAAGCTGCTTCTTACTACTCTGGTAAGAAAGACTGAAACTATTAAGATCAGAAGCATCTGCTTACTGAAATACCCACTAATCTTTCCTAGCCATGCCTCTGTCGCGCATAGTAACGCTAATTGTTGGTCTGATAGTCATTTTGGGGCTAGCCCTATGGCTAATTGATTCCCTATCACGCCTTTATTGGCAATTGTCCTATTCGCCGTTGCTTGGCAATTTGCTGCTGTTGCTGCTGATTGTTCTTATAGGAGCCTTGGTTGCGGCTTTTGTCTATTATGTATTGGTAATTCAAGCTGGGGAAAAGCGATCACGCCGCAACCCCAAGCGAGTAACTGCGGCGCAAATTCCTGCTGCTAAATCTGACGCTGCTTCTACAACTCTCCAAGCTGTGCGCCAACAGGTAGCGCAAATTCAAGATGAAGTCACACGTCAAGCTTTATTAAGTCGATCGCGGGAGATTGAAGCGAATTTAGCACGCGGTGAAATTCAAGTAGTGGTATTTGGTACGGGGAGTGCTGGCAAAACTTCCCTAGTTAATGCAATTATGGGACGCATGGTAGGTCAAGTAGATGCACCGATGGGTACAACCCAGGTTGGAGAAACCTATTGTCTGCGGTTGAAGGGATTAGAACGCAAGATTTTAATTACAGATACGCCAGGGATTTTAGAAGCAGGGGTGGCGGGAACAGAACGAGAACAAATGGCGCGAGAACTGGCAACAGAAGCAGATTTACTGTTATTTGTGGTGGATAATGACTTACGACGCTCAGAATATGAGCCGTTGCGCGGGTTAGCAGAAATTGGTAAGCGATCGCTCCTAGTTCTCAACAAAACCGATTTATATACAGATGAAGATAAAGAATCCATCCTCGCTAGGTTGCGTCAACGGGTACGGGGATTTATTGCTACTAATGATGTGGTGGCGATCGCAGCTAATCCCCAATCTGCACAACTAGAAACCGGCGAAACTTACCAGCCGGAACCAGATATTGTCCCTTTACTGCGACGCACGGCTGCTGTTTTACGCGCCGAAGGTGAAGATTTGGTGGCGGATAATATTCTTTTGCAATCTCTGCGATTGGGAGACGAGGCGCGAAAACTCATCGATGGTCAGCGTCGCCGTCAAGCTGACAAAATCGTAGAACGATTCCAGTGGATTGGTGCCGGTGTAGTATCAGTTACGCCAATACCAGTGGTAGATTTATTAGCGACAGCAGCTGTTAATGCTCAAATGGTTGTGGAAATTGGCAGAGTCTACGGCTGTGAATTGAATATGGAACGGGGACGAGAGTTAGCTCTTTCTTTAGCGAAAACTATTGCTAGTTTGGGCATTGTCAAGGGAGCAATTCAATTATTATCTACAGCGTTGCAACTTAATGTTGCTACCTTTCTTATTGGTCGGGCGATTCAAGGTGTGACAGCAGCTTATTTAACGCGAATTGCTGGTAAAAGTTTTATTGAATATTTTCGTCACGATCAAGATTGGGGTGATGGGGGAATGACAGAAGTTGTGCAGAAACAGTTTCAAATTAATCGCCGAGATGAATTTATTAAAGCTTTTATTCAAGAAGCGATCGCGCGAGTGGTGAAGCCGTTACAAGATAAATCTGAAGTAATTGAACATGATGAAGAAGTCAATAGTTAAATAATTCAAAATTCAAAAACAAATGCGCTTCCTGTTATTAGGTGTGCAAAAGTCAAGGTAAAAGAAGAATCGATCAAACAGCAACTCTTTAAAACGGATATTTAAAGTGTATTAGGTCCATTTTTTTGCTGTTGTAATTTAGCCAAAAGATGGTGAAATCACATAATGCATCATTAGATTTTCTATTTTCCCAAGTTGTTTAGGTAAGATTCTTTTTCACAAATAATTGATATAGTTAAGTAAAACTTATGCAAATCAGTCAATTTATTTGAATTCTTTATAAAGTATGTTAACTGTCTTAACTGTCTTAACTGTTCTTGCATTCCTATTAAAAGTCTGAGACGTTAAGAAAGATAAAGTGTAGTGTTATGCATTCCAATCAATTTGGAGAGCTTAAACAATTACAACGACAGTAACAACTAGTAAACTAAAGTCTACTTACAAGCCGCAGCAAGCATCTGGAACGCTTAAGCAAGTCTTTGTTAGTTTCGCTTGCTGCAATTAGGTATGAAAAGTTTTGTCCTATAAATCTTTGCTCAAAAAATAAATTCTATGATTTTTGGCAGTCTATACCCTGACATTCCTATCCCTAAACAGCCACTGACAGAATTTGTCTTGCAACGAGCAATAAATTTAGCCGACAAACCAGCCCTTATTGAAGGACTAACTAACAGGATAATAACATATAAACAACTAGTCGAGTCAATTCGTAAAATTGCTTGTAGCTTGGCAGCGCGTGGCTTCTCCAAGGGAGATGTTTTAGCTATTTACAGCCCTAATATTCCGGAATATGCGATCGCTTTTCATGCCGTAGCAACTTTAGGTGGGATTATCACCACAGTCAACCCATCCTACACCGCAGAAGAACTGGCATATCAACTCAATGATGCTGGAGCAAAACATCTCATCACCATCCCAGACCTTGTAGGGCAAGCATTAGAAGCGATTGGTCACTCAAAAGTAGAGGAAGTATTCGTATTTGGTGAAGCAGCTGGAGCTACCCGATTTTCTGTACTTTTAGAAGGTGAAGGAGAAATACCAAAAGTACAAATCAATCCACAAGAAGATTTAGTAGCCTTGCTCTACTCTAGTGGTACTACTGGTATGCCTAAAGGTGTAATGCACACCCACCATTCATTTGTGGCCAACTTTCACCAATTCCAAAACTGCGAGCCAGTCAGCAAGGCTGATGCAATTATCGGAGTTTTACCTTTTTTTCACGCCTATGGCCTGGTCATGCTGAATTACAGCCTGGCTTGCGGTGCTACTGTTGTGACGATGCCGCGCTTTGATTTAGAAGCCTTTGTGAGCCTGATTGAAAAGCATAAAATCACCCGTATTCACATCGTTCCGCCAATTTTGCTGGCATTAGCAAAGCAGCCAATAGTAGATAAATACGATCTTTCGAGCTTGCGAGTGCTGACTTCTGGAGCAGCACCACTTAGCCATCAATTGATCGAAGAGTGCGAACAGCGTCTGACTAATTGCGTTGTTAAGCAAGCATACGGAACGACAGAAACCTTTGTGACCACCTACACTCCAGATGAACGTGACAAAATCAAGCCTGGTTCAGTAGGTCAATGTCTCCCTCATGTTGAATGTCAAATCGTAAATGTCGATACCCAACAACCATTAGGTTTTAATCAATCAGGAGAGTTGTGGGTACGCGGGCCGCAGATCATGAAAGGCTATTTGAATAATCCCGACGCAACTGCCAGCACAATCAATCGAGATGGTTGGTATCACACTGGTGATATTGTCTATATTGACGAAGACGACTACTTTTACATAGTCGATCGCATCAAAGAATTGATTAAGTGTAATGGCTACTCCATAGCACCGGCAGAATTAGAAGCAGTATTGTTGAGTCATCCGGCTGTCGCTGATGCTTGTGTAGTCAAGAGTCCTCATCCTAGTAGTGGGGAAGTTCCCAAAGCTTTTGTCGTACTAAAAGCCGCTGCCACTGCACAGGAAATTATGGAGTTTGTCGCTGGTCAAGTTGCACCGCATAAAATGATCCGCAGACTTGAATTTGTGGACAAAATTCCCAAATCGCCTTCTGGCAAAATTTTGCGCCGCATATTGGCACAACAAGAACTGACAAATATCAAAGCAGCATCCTCTGACGAGCAACCATTGGAGCAACGATTAGAATTTTTAGAACAGTTAGATGATGGTTCTTTGGGTCAACGTCAAGAACTATTAATTGCTTACATTCGAGAGCAATTTGTCAAAGTTTTAGGCATCAATACTTCTCAAAATCTGGATATAGAGAAGCCTTTGCATGAACTGAGGCTTGATTCTCTCATGAATATCGATTTGAAGAATCGTATTGATACTGAATTAGGGGTAGACATACCCATAGATATGTTGCTTGGTAACTCCAATATCAACCAATTGGTAAATTTATTGCTTCAGCAACTAACAGCGAAAAACACAATTATCTCAAAAAAATCATCGGCTGAATTAGCAACAGATTTGAATTCAGAAGTTGTTTTAGACTCTACTATATTTCCTGAATACCCATCTGAGTCATTTGTAACTGAGCCTGCTGCTATTCTCTTAACTGGAGCTACAGGCTTTTTAGGAGCTTTTTTACTTCAAGAACTGCTGTTAAAAACCCAGGCGGATGTTTATTGTTTGGTACGTTCTACTGATGCTAGATCAGGGAAGATGAGGATTCAAAATAACTTAGAATCCTATGGAATTTGGCATGAAGATTTTGCTGAGAGAATTATTCCTATTTTAGGTGATTTATCTCAACTAATGTTAGGTTTGTCATTACAAGATTTTCAAAAAATGAGCAGCATCATTGATACGATCTATCACAACGCTGCTTGGATTAACTATGTTTATCCCTATTCAGCATTAAAGCCTACCAATATTTTAGGAACTCAGGAAATATTGAGATTGGCGAGTCGTGTAAAAATCAAGCCTGTACATTATATTTCCACTATTGCTGTTTTTGAGTCACCTGCTTATTGGGGAAAGGTAGTAACTGAATCCGATCAACTCGATCATAGTGAGGGAATGAAACTTGCTTACTCCCAAAGTAAATGGGTGGCAGAAAAGTTAGTGATGTTAGCGAGTGACAGAGGAATTCCAGTTTCAATTTATAGATCACCATTTATTTCTGGGCATAGTCAAACAGGCGCTTGGTATAAAGATGATGTGATTTGCCGCACCATCAAAGGCTGTATACAAATTGGGAGCATGACAGACATCACTGACACCTTAGATTTAGCCCCTGTGGATTACCTCAGCCAAAGTATTGTGTATTTATCACAGCAAAAAGATTCTCTTGGCAAGGCTTTTCACTTAAATAATCCTCAATCTATTTCTTGGCGAGAACTAACTGATTTTATCCGTTCTCTTGGCTATCAGATTGAGCATATTGCTTATCACGATTGGCAAACACAACTAAATAATTCTGTCCGCTCTCAGGAAAATCCTTTGTATCATCTCTTGCCTTTTTATCAAAAGCATTATCAACAATCAACCGATCCCAAAATTAGTTGTTTAGCAACACAAAATGCTCTTACAGTAAGTTCAATAAGGTGTCCTCCAGTGAATGAACAATTGCTCAATACCTATTTTTCCTATTTTCTTCGTAGTGGTTGGTTGGGCGTGTCGCTACCCTCGAATAAATTGGCTTAACTGTTACCAATTAAGCAATTTTAATAGGATTAAAAATTACGCTCAAATAAGCCCATTTTTAATTAGTATTTAGGACTAAAACTCATGTCTGACATTAAAAAACTGGGTTCATCATGGATCATAAATTGGTTTTTTGGTTTTAACCAGATTCCTACAAACGAAGATAGCAGCATTTATATGAAATCTGTTTTAACTTGTGCTAAAGCAGATGGAGTTATCTCACCAGAAGAAAAGGATTGGGCACTTGGATTCTGTGCATCTTGGGGAGTAGCAGACTGGGTGATCGAAGATCTAAAAACTTATGAAGCTGATGAAGCTCTAGAAGAAGTAATTGCTCGCTCTCCTCAAGTATCTATGGCACAAAGAGATATACTTCTGTCTGCAATTTGGGTTTCTGCTGCCGATGGAGAACTTCATGAAAAGGAAAAAGCAAAAATTCGGAAAATGGCTACTATTTTAGGGATAAAAGAAGAAATAGTAGACCAGTTGGAGCAGCTACAACAAGAAGAAGCAGCACTACGACAGAAACGCCTTAACCTCTTATATCCTCAGAAAAGCCCCTATTAATTAATCATCTGGCGTTGCTGATTGCAATATGAATATTGGTGTAGAGATGCTTCACAGAAGATTTGAATACCTGAATTCAGCAATGCCATTTTCTCTTGATTGAGAATTTTTATGTTTCAAACTCAATTACAACATCCTACAAGTAAAGACGAAATGCAGACTACACAAACATTAAAACAAATTATCGCTGGTGCTTGGATTACGCAAGGTATTTATGTAGTTGCTCAACTTGGTATTGCAGATTTACTTAAGGATGGTTCTAAAAGTTACGATGAATTAGCAACAAAAACTGGTGTAGATGCCCGATCCCTCTACCGACTACTACGCGCCCTTGCCAGTGTTGGTATATTTGCTGAAGGTAATTCAGGCTACTTTGAGTTAACACCCGTTGCCGAAAGTTTGCAAAGCGATCGCACCGATTCCCTACGTGGTTATGCTATCAAGTCTGGTCAAGCCTGGGAATGGCAACCTTGGGGACATCTACTTGAAAGTATCAAAACCGGAAAACCTGTATTCAAAAATATTTTCGGGATGGAGAGATTTGATTACCTAGCCACAGACCCTTCTGCATCTAAAATATACACCCAAGCTATAAGTAGTATTTCTGGCGAACAAGATGCAGCGATCGCAGCTGGTTATGACTTCTCATTCATCCACAACTTAGTTGAGGTTGGAGGTGGAAATGGTACTTTGATAGCCTCGATTCTCAAATCGAATTTGACAATGCAGGGGATTTTATTTGATTTACCCCATGTAGTTGCAGATGCCAAACCTGTGATTGAAGACCTGGAACTACAAGATCGTTGTCAACTAGTCGGTGGGAACTTCTTTGAATCAGTACCCACAAGTGGAGATGCTTACTTGCTACGGTATATTATTCACGATTGGGATGATGAAAGAGCGATCGCCATCCTGAAAAATTGCTACCAAGCGATGCAGCCTGACGGCAGATTGCTGCTAGTCGAAATGGTTATACCTCAAGGCAACGAACCATTCTTTGGCAAACTCCTCGACTTGCAGATGCTCGTGAATTATGGCGGCCGTGAACGGACTCAAGCTGAGTATCAAGTCCTATTAAAAACAGCAGGTTTCTCATTGACAAAAATTTATCCAGTAGCACCTCCAATCAGCATAATTGAGGCTATTCGCCTATGAAACGGAACAGGGAACGGGCAACAGACAACAGGAAAACAAGTCTCCGTTCCCGCCACCAAGAGGCTTGGTAAATCATTTTTTGACACAACACTCATAGTTTTAAGGTAAATACCATGAAGCAAAATTTGATTGAAACTTTACTAGACATTTCAGAACAGGAAAAAGAGCGGCTTTTAGCAGCCATCCAAATTGATGCTATTACTGAAAGTCCATATCTAGAAAAGGAATCAACAGAATCACAAGAGTACAGACAATTTTTCCAATCACTCTTCCAAGAGATACTTCATTTTGAAGATAACGAGCAGCAATTACTTTTTGAAATAGCAAGATATGTGCGTCATAAGTATTTGGAAAATAAAGGAAATTTAAGAGGTGTGATTGAGATTACTAATGCTTGCGAAAGGAGTTGTAATTATTGTCCAATGAGAATTGAAAATGAAGAATTAGGAGATCGTTACAATTTTTCTAGCGAAAAAATATTAGAAACCGCCATAGAAATCAAAGAAGCAAAAATTCCCATTGTATTCATTCAAGCAGGTGAAATTAAAGCAACGACTAAAACCGTATCTAGAGCCATACCTAAAATTAGACAACTTTTTGAGAATAACGTCATAATCCTTCTAAATCTTGGTGATAAACCTAAAGAAGATTACACAATACTCAAAGAAGCTGGCGCAAATCAATACATTATTAAATTTGAAACGAGCAATTGGAATTTACACAAACAAGCTAGAGGATACCTCTTATCCGATCGCCTCAATAGAATCGATGATCTATTAAGTTTAGGATATGAGGTGGGAAGCGGAACAATTGTCGGTTTAAAAGCAGTAAATGCCAATGGGAAAATCGAAATTGAACAAACTCCAAAGATGCTGGCGAACGATCTCCTACTTGCCATGAGGAAAAAAGTTCATATGTGTAGTGCGTCTCCTTTTGTACCTGGTAAAGGTACTCCACTAGCTCAAATGAGTGCGGGCAACGCTAGTATGACTTTAAATTGGATGGCTTTAGCCAGAATTATGATGCCAAAAGTTATGATACCTAGTGTAAGTGCTCTTAATGTTTTATTAGGACAAGATGGTCAGTTAAAAGGACTGCAAGCAGGGGCAAATACGATCACCGTGAATTTTACCCCTCCCAACTATCAAGACCAGTATGCTATTTACAGTAAACAAAAACGGTACAAAGTCAAATACGAATATGCTTTAGATATTATGGAAAAAGCAGGTATCGAGCCAATTTTATTGCCTAACATGCCTAGCCGGAGTTTTTTACTCTCTCAAAATTAGAACTTCCCACTGCTTAAAGAGGACTTACGCAACTGAGGGAGAACTGAATGCGGTGGTTCAAGTCTCCCGATCAAGCGCAGCAATTATTAGCAGCAAAATTAGCCCTGTTCTGTCACTTTTCGGATTAAGCCAGTAGTAAATAAAACCTTTTACCCAGAACAATAAAATTTTTTAAATTGATTCATTGCACTAATTAGATTATTGAATCCAAGCAATAAATTGAGCAGTGAATTAAGTTATATTTCTCTTAATAAATTAGCATTTATTTATCATCAAAAATAGCTTTTTAAATTTAAAGGCTATTGTATTTGAATGCATTTTTGAACATTGAAATAATACAATAAATAAGATTTTTTTAATGTTCAACTATTAGCTTTTTATGCAATGATTAAATTTGTAAATTACAAAATTAAGTAATTTTAGGAAACAGCAATGACGACAGATATCAAAAAGCAAGAAGATTTAGGCATTTCGTGGTTGTTCCAAGAACAGTTTGGTTTTTCACAGATTCCATTAAACCAATCTTATGAAGCTTACTTTAAATCGCTGCTTGTTTGTGCTAATGGCGATGGCACATTAGCAGATGCAGAAAGAGATTGGGTGATTGGATATGCCTCTGCCTACAACCGCGATCCTGCAATTATCGAAAAACTCAAAGTTTACAAGGCTGATGAAGATCTAGAGACACTATTTAGTGGAGATCCTTTAATTATTGAAACACGCCGTTCCCTACTCCTTGATGCAATACAAGCTTGTGCTGCTGACGGCGAATATAGCGAAAAAGAACGGGCGGTAGTACTCAAAGGAGCAAAGGCACTCAATATTTCTGAAGACGAGTTGAAAAAGATTGAAGAAATCTATTTTGAGACAGTCAAACTCCGTGAAAAACGTCTAGCAGTCCTGTATCCCAAAGGTTTACCTTACTAAATCAACTCTTATCTTACAAGAGATAAATTTAGTAAGTTGATTGTATTTCTCTCGGTTAGTAGTCCGCTCTATTAATTCTTTCGGGCTACCATATCCCCGACTTCTTCAAGAATTCGGGGATATAACCGCCTTTTTTTTGATACTTCTACCCAAAACGATGAATATAGTAATTATCCTGGGTGAAATCATATTTTTAATAGTCATTTTCTCGCTATTTAACTGACTCATTGGCATAATCTTCAAGCAGGTCACTAAAGTTTCTTGACTGCAAGGAAAAACTGCAATTATCAGCTTCCTGCACCGGAATATCAGCAGATTGTTAATTAATCTCCCTGTTAAAAATGCAGCATAGCCAATACTTCGCAAAGAAGTTGTGAAGTATTGGCTTTAATAAAAAATTATCTTTTTTTACGCAAAAATACTTAAAAAATTAAACTTGTATTTAAGGTATCAAAACTCTCTTGATTTATTTCTAAAGCATTCCGGAAACAGGAGGGAATGCCAGAAAAACTAAATAATAAGGACTTACTGAGTAACCAGGTCATGACCAAGCACATAATCGGTAAATTACTACAAGGGCGTTACCAAATTGTCCAAAGCCTTGGTGCAGGGGTATTTGGACAAACATACATAGCTGTAGACGTAGATTTTCCCCAGAATCCTAAATGTGTTATTAAGCAGATAAAAGTTAGCAGTTCCGAACCTGGCTACTTGGAGATGCTGAGGTTAATGTTTCTAACTGAAACTGAAACCCTCAAGCTTCTGGGAAGCCATCAACAAATTCCTGAATTTATCGCCTGCTTTGAAGAAAACAGCCAGTTTTATTTAGTACAAGAGCTAATTGAAGGACATGCGCTGACTGCGGAATTGCCCATTGCTCAACAGTGGGGGTGTCTGTGGAATGAAAGGGAAGTTGTACAATTCCTGATAGATGTTTTAAGTATTCTAGAATTTGTTCACTCTCAAGGCGTGATCCATTGTGACATCAAACCAGAAAACTTAATTAGACGTAATAGCGATGGCAAGTTAGTTTTGATTGACTTTGGCTCAATCCAGTCTATCGATTTTGGCATAGGTGCGGAATTGCCGATTTATAGGATTCCCGTCACCTCATTGGGATATATACCACCAGAGCAATTTATTGGTCAAACACAGCCCAACAGCGATATTTATGCTTTGGGGATGATTGCTATCCAGGCTTTAACTGGGTTAGAACCACTACAATTAAAAGTTGATCCTCATACTAATGAAATTTTTTGGCGTTCTCAAAACACGCCAGTTAACGATTATCTAGCTGCTGTTCTCAGCCAAATGATCCGTTACGATTCTCAAAATCGCTTCCAGTCAGCGACTGAGGTACTGCGGGTACTCAAACAAATAACATGGGATCAGCCACCAGAAATATTACAGGAAGATTCTGAATTTTTTCTAGAAGAAGTTGCGATTGAGGATAATGATTTTCAAAATCCTACATCTGACACATCATCCCCGTTATTGACAGGAATGAAAGTCGGGCTAGCAGCTAATTCTTTATTGATGGGATTTGGTGTATATTCTTTAGTTAATACTGCACCTGCATACTCAGAAACAGATACTTTATATCAAGCAACAAAAGAATATCAAGCTGGGGATTTGCAAGAAGCGATCGCACTTGCTAAATCAATTCCCTCCCACAGCAATGTTTATCCAGAAGCCCAAGCCACAATTGAAGAATGGCAAGAGCAATGGCAAGTTGCTGCACAACAATACCAAATAGCTCAAATAGCTTTTCATGAGAGCCGATGGTCAGATGTTCTTGATGCTGTTTCTCAAATTCCAAATATTTCATATTGGCAATCTAAAACAGATAAACTAGTTCAGCAAGCATACGTTAACATCGAAGCACAGACACAAGATTTATTAGCAAAAGCTTACGAAAGTGCCGAGATTAGAGATTTTTCTACTGCATTACAATATCTGCGGGAAATTCCTAAAGAAAGTCGTGCGGGGGCTTTAGTTCAAGAAAAGCTGGCTGAGTACAATCGAAAGCGCCAAATCAGAGCAGCTTACTTTTTACAGAACGCTTACAAAAAAGCATCTATTGGTGATTTTGATCGGGCTGTAAAATTTCTCCGAAATATTCCCCAAGATGCTCTAGTTTATGCTCAAGCTCAAGTTAAATTGAATGAGTATACTCAAAAACAACACGTGCAGGCTGACAATCAAAAGATAGCTTATACAAAAAGGACAAATTCATTTGTCTCTAAAAACTCAGACACTAAGATTGAATATCTTCAGCAAGTGAATTATTTGCAAGAAGTGAATATTCGATAGTTACAGCAATTTTTAAATAAATGTACTTGTTACATAGAGCAAGTTTAAGTAGAGATGCGAAAATGTACTGGGCTGGCTTCGAATGCCCCGCCACGCTAACGCGTCTCTACAGGTCTGAAATCCTTAACTGAACCGTATTGGTACACAAAGAGGTGATGGTTACTTTTATTTAGTTTATAATTCTCATTTATCGAATGGGTAGTTCAATGATAAACTCTATACCTTCACCTAGCTTAGAATCGTATGTGAGCTTACCATGATGGTTATTAACCACAATTTGGTAAGCAATAGATAGACCAAGCCCTGTTCCTTTCCCGACGGGTTTTGTTGTGTAAAAAGCATCAAATATTTTTGTTTGATCTGCATTGCTTATACCTGGGCCATTGTCAGCAACTCTTAAAATAACATGCTCTCCAATTGCCTCAGTTCTAATTTTAATTATCCCAGGATTTTGATAAATTGTATCAATATCTTTATTTTTATTTGCTTCTTCAATTGCATCGATTGCATTACAAATTAAGTTCATAAAAACTTGATTAATCTCGCCGGGAAAACACTCAATAAGTGGCAAAGTTCCATATTCTTTAACTAATTTTATAGCTGGATGATGAGCATTTCGCTTAAACCGATGTCCAAGAATGAGTAATGTGCTTTCTAACCCTTCATGCAAGTTAGCTAGTTTTTTACCAGCTTCTCTGTGACGGGAGAAGTTATTTAAATATGACACAATTTCTGTAACGCGATCTGTACCAAGTTGCATGGATTGAATAATTTTAGATAAATCATCTAACAAAAAGTCAAGATCGCTTTTTTTAATTGCGGTTTGAAGTTCATCTGGTGGATCGGGCAGATATTTTTGATAGAGATGTAATAAACTAACTACCTCTTGTACATACTTTTCAACAAAATTTAAGTTGCCAGCTATAAAATTGATAGGATTATTAACTTCATGAGCAATTCCTGCTGTTAGTTGACCCAAAGCTGCTACCTTTTCTGCTTGAATCAGTTGAGTTTGAGTCTGTTGTAATTCGGCATTTTTCGCTATCAAGGTTTTTGTCAAATTTCTCAGTTTGAGGTGATTTTCAATCCGCACTAAGACTTCTTCGTGCTGAAAAGGTTTAGTAATATAGTCTACGGCTCCCAATTGCAAACCTTTGACTTTATCAGCCGTTTCTGAAAGGGCTGTCATAAAAATTACTGGAATATCTTGGACACGAGGATTGCTTTTTAGCTGTTTACAGGTTTCAAAACCATCTATACCCGGCATCATTACATCCAGCAAGATTAAATCAGGTAAATCATCATTTTCTAATCGCTGAAGGGCTTTCTCTCCACTGCGGGCTGCCCAAACTTCAAAGCTAGACTGATCCAGAAAGCTGGATAAAACTTGTAAATTGGCAGGGTTATCGTCAACAACTAAAACAATTCCCCTAGAAGGAGCATAATTGATAGAATTATTTTGGTTTTCAATAATAGTTTTCATACTGTTTCTACCGCATATTTAGTCAAAAAATTTATAATTAAATCTTCATCAAATTGCCTTGCTAATTGCCGTAGTTCGTTAGCAAATGGTGCAAAAGTTGTATCTGTTTCTTCCAGTTGATCGGCCCACTTGATAATGCCATTAAAGTTACCTCTACTGGCTAAAATGACTAGTTCTTGCAACACCTGAGGGGAAGGAAGGATTAATTGAGCAGTTGCTGTCGTTCCATCTTTGGCTTTTTCTCCATCAGGCTGAGATTGCTTGTAAATCCATACCAAATTTAAGTATTGTTCTAGTTGATGCAATAATTCATCTACTTGTATGGGTTTGCTCAAAAAGGCGTTACCTCCAGCTTGCAGACTGCGATTTCGGTCGGCTTCAAAGACACTAGCGGAAGAAACGATAATCAATACATCCTGAATTTCTGGAGTGTGACGCAGGTGTTTAATTAATTCAAACCCATCCATTTCTGGCATCAGCAAATCTGTAACGATTAAGTTTGGTTTGAGGGCGATCGCTTTTTCTAAACCTTCTTTACCGTTGCTGGCTTCAACCACATTAAAACCCAGTGGTTGCAGTAAGTTTGTAATCACTGTGCGATTCTCCCAGCGATCGTCAACCATTAGGATAGTGTAGGGACCACCCTCAAAGCCAATGATTTGTTTCTCTGAGGTAGCGATCGCAGATTGTACCCAGTCAGTCGCTTCGGGTATCTCTAACTCAAACAAAAAGCTACTTCCCTGACCAATCTGACTATGAACATGGATATCGCTACCCATCATCTGTACTAACTGCCGAGTAATAGCTAAACCCAGCCCTGTACCTTCAGCTTGGCGCTTTTTCTCACCTACTTGTTCAAATGGCAAGAAAATCTGGCTCAATTCTACGGGAGTTATACCAATTCCTGTGTCTTCTACAGTAAAGCGAAGGCGATGTTTTATTATCTGCACATCATTGGGAGCTCGATCGATGACTTCAATATTGAAAGTAACCTGACCTTCATCTGTAAATTTGATGGCATTTCCCAGCAGATTCAATAGTACCTGACGTAATCTTTTGACATCGACATGAATCCCTGTAGGCAAATTTATCCCAGGTTTATAGACAAACAAAATGCCCTTTTGTTTTGCCCGAATGTGGCATATTTCGACAATTCCTTGGAGAAATGAGGGGAAATGCACATCATCTGGATAAAGTTCTAGCTTTTTCGCTTCAATTTTGGAGAGATCTAAAATGTCATTAATTAAAGTCAGCAGATGAGAGCCACATTGTTCAATAATATTGACGTGATATAGCTCTTGCTTAGGTAAAGCTGGGGAACGCAGCAAAATTTGGGCACAACCGAGAATGCCATTTAAAGGTGTTCGCAGTTCATGACTCATGTTAGCTAAAAATTCGCTTTTAGCATGGTTGGCTGTATCAGCCGCAGCTTTAGATTTTTTCAGTTCACGTTGTTCAAATGCTTGGACTTGCCACAAGACAGTAATCATGGTGAGTGTCAGTCCACCGACAATTAAGGCAATCAAATCGAGGAATTGCAATCGAGATTCAATATTTTGGCGGGGAATCACCAAAGCTACAGACCAATTAGCAGCTTGCAACGGCAGATAAGCTACATACTGTTTAGTGCCGTCAATTTCCATTAACTCAATTCCCTGTTGTTTGTTTACCATCCTCTGAGCGATCGCATTTAAATTGCGATCGCCAATTTTCAGCAGGCTGGGTGCAGGTTTTTCTACGGTTGACATTAACGCCGAGTTTGGATGGACAATCGCTTGTCCTTGAGAATTGAGAGCAAAAGCATAGCTGCTTGTGCCGTAGTGCAGGGAGTTAACAACCTCTGCAATGCGATCGACTCTCACATTGCCCTGGAAAGCCCCTATCGGTGTACTGCTAGTAGAATTTGACCGAATCGGGGTGGAGATGGCAATTAAAGGAATTCCTGTAGAACGGCTAATAAAGGGATCGGAAATATCGCTCTTTCCCGCAATTGCTTTTTGAAAGTAGTCTCGATCCTGAATATTTTTATTTGATCGACCGACTTTTGTATTGGAATATGAACCATCTGGGGTAGCTATTTGGAAAAAGAAAAATTCATTAATCCGCTTGACTTCCGCCTTTAAATATAGTTCTGCCACAGACCAGTTTAAGGAGCGTACAGTTGAAGTATTCGCCAGGGTTTCTACCTCCACTTGGCGAACATGTAACCACTCTTCAATTTCACTATCCCCTCTCTGTACCTCTAAAAAAGCGCTATGTCTCAAATCTTTGAGCATCAAATTTCTAGTGGCTTGATAGCTGAAATAGGCAGAAATACTGAATATAAGGGTAGTACCGCCAAGAATAAATCGAATTAGTAAATTTCGTGAAAGATGATTTTCTTTATTAGTTGCTGATAGGCTGGAGTTTGCTTGTATCAAGGGTTAGCTCCTTAATCGCATAGTTCGGTAAGAAGAAATTCTCGGTTATCTTTAGATTGCCCAAGAAGTTACCGATGCTCACAGCTTTTGGTAAAATAAACAATAAATTTATAGTAATGCTACGAATTATAAGTTGCGATCTCAAAATATTCTTTAAAATCAACTAAAATTCCAATTATTGGCTATAAAACGTGTTATTAACAATTCATAATTCGTAATTACGAATTGTTACTGTACGAGTACAGCACCGCATAAATAAACCATCTATTCCAAATCAACGAAACGCTTACGCTGTATTCATGTTTAATTTTTAATTCTTAATTCTGCCTTGCAGTGCTAGGGTGTCGTCTGCGGTGGATTTGTAGGATTAGGAACTGGGATAACTGGCACAATTATAGGTTTAGGTTTCTCGGATTGCAGTTGAATCTGGGCTTGATTGCGGCCGTCTATAGCTTGTTGGTAATTAGGCTTGTATTTTATTGCTCGATCGTAAGACGCGATCGCATCTTGAAACCGTTTCAAATTTAGTAGAGCATTGCCTCTGCTATACCAGCTTTCAGAATGGTCTGGTTTATAACGAACTGCCTTATTATAAGATGCGATCGCATCTTCGTATTTTTGCAAAATGTATTGTGAATTTCCCAGATTGTACCAGAGTTGATAGTCTTTTGACTTAAGTGTTGCGGCTTTATTATAAGATTTTATTGCTTCTTCATAGCGTTGGTTTTGATGCAGCGACCAGCCCAAGTTAAACCATGCTTGATAGCTATTAGGATTGTATTTAATTACTTGATTAAAAGATTCAATTGCTTCTGGATAACGTCGTAAGTTGAGTAGGGTATTACCTCTAGAAAACCAGGCTTGATAATAACTTGACTTATATTGTACAGCTTTATCATAAGCGTTGAATGCATCTTGGTAGTGTTGCAAATTAACTAATGCATTCCCCAAATTATACCAAGCCTGCTCATAGTCTGGTTTTAAATCAACGACTTTTTGGTATGCTGCGATCGCTTCTTCATATCGGTTAGAATTTTGTAAAGCTAATCCTTTTTTGTACCAAGCTTCATAATTATCTGATTTTAATTCAATCGCTTTTTCATAAGCTTTTATTGCTTGGTCATATTGGTTTAAGTTACTAAAAGCTTCACCCTTAGCATTCCAGACTTCTGAGCTTTCATTATTTAATTGTAAGGCTTTATCAAAAGATGCGATCGCTTCTTGATATCGCTGTAGACTTGCCAAGACAAAGCCGCGTCCACTCCAAGCTTCAAAATAATCTGGCTTAATTTGGATTGCTCTATCATACGCAGCTAATGCTTCTTTAGATTTTTTTAATTTATACAGCGTTTTCCCCTGACCATTCCATCCTTGAGCATAATCTGGTCTAATATTAACGGCTTTTTCATATACTTCTAATGCGTCTTGATAGCGTTGCAAATCAAAAAGTGTATTTCCTTGTTTGGATAATTCTATAGCGTTATTTGAATTAATATGATTAAAAATAAATATTGATGCAACTCCACTTATTCCCACTAAAAATATTGTTAGTAAAACTTTACCTAAAATTCCTTTTTTCGGTTGTGGTTTGGTTAGATTTTTGGCTGGATAAATAGGAGTTAATGCTATTGTTTCAGCCGGTGGTAGTGTTAGCTCTTTCAGCGCTTTTAATGCTACCGTAGCCGAAGAATAGCGTTGTCGAAAGTCGTAGCACACCATTTTGTCTAAGAATTGAGCAAATTCTGGCGTTACTGTGGCTTTATCGCGCCACATAATTTCATTAGTCTCAGCATCTTTTACTATTTCCTCTGGTAATAATCCAGTGAGAGCTTGAATAGCAATGATTCCCGCAGCATAAATATCACTGCTTAATTTTGGCGTACCATGAGCTTGTTCTCCAGGAATATATCCAGGCGTACCTATAGCAACAGTACCTTTAGTTGAACCTTCGGGAGTAATTACTTGGGTAGTAATTTGTTTAACCGCACCAAAATCAATTAAGATTAATTTGCCATCCGGGTGTCGTCTGAGGATATTTCGGGGGTTGACATCACGGTGAATTACATTCTGTTGATGGACAAATTCTAGAATTGTCAAAAGTTCTTGTAAAAGTGAAATTACTTGCTCTTGACTAAGGGTTTTACCTGGTATTAATTCTTGACTTAGGTCATGACCTTCGATCAATTCCTGTACGAGATAAAATTCGGCATTCTCCTCAAAATAAGCTAAAAGTTGGGGAATGCGATCGTGAGTTCCTAATTTATACAGAACTTGTGCTTCTGTATCAAATAAGCGCCTAGCCGTCTCTAAAGTTACCGGATCGTTTGCTTGGGGTTTGAGTTTCTTGACCACACATTGAGGTGAACCGGGTAATTGAGTATCATAAGCAACAAAGGTTTCACCAAAACCCCCTCCTCCCAAGTTACTAATAATTTGGTATCTTCCAACAAGTGTGTTTCCTAGCATCTCGTTTGCCTACTTAAGTGCGATGCGATCTGATTTCAATCTTGCCACACGTTAAGGAGGATAGGGGTAATAGGGTAGTCAGAGGCAGAATAACTGATAACTAATGACCAATACTTCTCTATAAAAGACTGCACCCTAAGCGTAGCTATGCTGCAGGCTTTACGACTACGCGGTAGTTGAATCTCGACTTCGCTCGATTTCCGCGCAGTCAAAACTCAGTACAAGTGACCAATGACCAATGATAAATTTATATGATTCCTATTAGTGATAATATTCGTTGTTGGAATAAGCCGATTATTAATAATTGGCTAATTGGCATTAATATTGCCGTATTTTTATGGGAAATCCAACTAGAACTTAGTGATACACTGGGCTATTTTGTCAATAGTTGGGGTGTGATTCCAGCCCAGATTAGTAGGGCAATTACAAATGCATTCTTCTTCAATAACTCTGCTGCTTGGATAATTGTAATTTGGCGAGTATTTTCACTAGTTTTTGGAATATTTCTACACGGCAGTTTTAGTCAAATATTGGGAAATCTACTATTTCTATGGGTTTTTGGTAAGACTGTAGAAAATATTTTGGGACACAGACGATATTTGGAATTTTATCTGGCGGCTGGCATTTTAACAGGGGTTGTACAAATTCTGATTGAACCGAGTTTGACAGTACCATTAATTGGGGGAAATGGCGCGATCGCAGCTATTTTAGGGGCATACATTATGAAATTTCCTAAAGCTAAAATTGACACCATTTTACCGTTAATTATTGTGTATATTCCTATCGAACTTCCCGCCTTTCTCTATATATTTTGGTGGTTTGTGCAACAGTTATTTTATGGTATCGGCAGTTTAAACATTCCCCCCATTGGCGTAAATCAATCGGGTGTTGTCTTCTGGGGGCAGATTGTGGGATTATTCAGTGGTGCGGCTTTCATCCGATTGAAGAGATAATTGATTTGCTTGTCTTATCTTTAGACATGGCTCTTAAATACCAGAGGATATCTTTTAGCTAAAACTCTTATGTGCCTTTGGATGGATTGCATTTTTTAGCTTTAAAATTCATACTGCTAAAACTAGGGTATGCCTACTCTTCAAGTCGGTGTTATTTTTAGTTGTTAGCGGTTTATTCAAATGCCAAATGTTGATAAAATTAATTCTAAACTTACTGATGAATTAGCGGTTTTACGGCAGCGTGTAGCTGAGTTAGAGCAAGCAGAAATATTTTATCAGCAAAGGCAAGTAGCACTAGAAGAGCAATTAAGAAAACTGGCAACATCGGCACAAAGTTCGCATATTTCAGTTTTAGAATATGAGATTGAATGCCATCTGGAGCAGGAGAAGTCTACAGGCTTTAATGTGACAACAGATGTGGCAATGACTTTAGAGCAATTCCAACAAGAAATTGCACAGCGACAGCAGTTAGAAGTAATCCTGAAAGATAGTGAAGAACGGCTGAGGCTAGCTTTAGATGTTTCTCAGATGGGCTTATGGGATTGGAATATTTTAACCAATCAAGTCATCTGGTCTGAAAATTATGAACTGCTTTTTGGTCTAATTCCAAGTAGTTTTGATGGCCCTTATGAAACGTTTCAAAAGTGCGTTTATCCTGAAGACAAGCAATCTGTAATGCAAGGGATCGGCCAGGCTTTGGCACAAAAAACTGACTACAACGATGAATTTCGGATAATTCGCTCAGACCAAAGTGTACATTGGATTTCTGCTAAGGGAAAATTTATCTATGACGAGCAGGGACAAGCGGTGCGAATGATCGGTGTTTGTATGGAAACTACTGTGTGCAAACAGGCTGAAGAAAGTACTCGCGAACTAACCACACAAGTCCAAGAACAGGCAAATATTTTAAATGCCATCCTCACCGCTTCAGTCGATCATATTTATATCTTTAATCGCAGAGGTTGCTATCAATATGTTAGTAGCGATGCAGCTAGTATATTAGGTTTTCAACCCCAGGATATTGTCGGAAAGACTTTGCAAGACCTGGATTTACCCACAGACCTTGTAGAACAGGTAGACAATCAACTAAAAGCTGTGATTAAAACTGGGCAGCCAATCAAGGATGAGTGTAAATATGTAACTGCTGATGGGGTACATTATTATGAATATATTATTACTGCATTACGGAATTTAAATCAAAGTATTGAAGGCGTAATTATTGTTTCTCGTGATATTACCGAACACAAACGGGCAGAAAAATCATTACGCGAAAGTGAAGCTAGATTTCGGCGTTTGTTTGAGTCTAACCTGATTGGGGTTGCTTTTTGGAATGTGGATGGCTTCGTTATTGATGCCAATGATGCCTTTCTTCAACTAGCTGGCTACACTCATGAGGAGTTTACTCTTTTAGGTAAAGTTAATTGGCAAGAATTCACTCCTATTGAATACAAGTATTTAGACGATCGCGCCATTTTAGAGGTGCAAACCACTGGAGTTTCCAAAATTTACGAGAAAGAGTACATCCACCGCAACGGTAAGCGAGTACCAATTGTTTTGGGGATAGCCTTGCTGAATGACTCCCAAGAACATGGTGTTGCTTTTGTACTAGATATTACCGATCGCAAATTGGCTGAAAAAGAATGCGATCGCCTCCTCCAATGCGAAAGAACAGCACGCCAAGAAGCAGAGATCGCCAACCAAATTAAAGATGAGTTTCTGGCGGTTCTCTCCCATGAACTGCGAACCCCACTCAACCCTATCCTGGGATGGTCGAAAATGTTGCGGACTCGCAAGTTTGATCAACAAACCACTAACCGCGCCTTGGAAACCATTGAACGCAACGCCAAGTTACAAACCCAGTTAATTGAAGATTTGTTGGATGTGTCTCGCATTCTCCAAGGAAAATTAAACTTAAATATCTGTCCAGTGAACTTGGTAATGGTAGTTGAAGCAGCACTAGAGACAGTACGACTAGCAGCACAAGCTAAGTCAATTCAAATTCAGACCATATTTGATGCCAGTTTAGGACAAGTTATGGGCGATCCAAATCGGCTCCAGCAAGTTGTGTGGAATCTGCTTTCTAATGCGGTAAAATTTACACCAACCGGAGGACGAGTAGGAATTCGACTCATGGAAGCTAGTAATCAGATTCAAATTCAAGTCAGCGATACAGGTAAGGGAATTAACCCAGACTTTTTGCCTTATGTGTTTGATTACTTTCGCCAAGCTGATGGCACAACTACAAGGACATTTGGCGGACTAGGTTTAGGATTAGCGATCGTGCGTAAGGTTGTAGAAATGCACGGGGGAAAAGTTCAAGCCGAAAGTCCTGGAGATGGATTGGGTGCAACCTTCACTGTTGAAGTACCGCTTTTGGTGAGAAGTGAACAAGTTCGGCGAGAAGAGAATGAGTCTTTAGATTCTCAGCCTGAATCCTCACTCCTTTCGGACACTCAAATTTTAGTGGTAGACGATGAACCAGATATCCGCGACTTAGTGAGCTTCATTTTGCAAGACTACGGTGTACAAGTAACTGCTGTATCATCAGCGCAGGAAGCATTACAAGCGCTATCTGAATCGATACCAGATGTTTTAATTAGTGATATTGGAATGCCAAGGACAGACGGTTATATGCTAATACGGGAAGTGCGATCGCGATCGCCGCAAGAAGGAGGACGCGTACCAGCGATCGCTCTGACAGCTTATGCAGGCGAAATGAATCAGCAGCAAGCACTAGCAGCAGGATTTCAAATGCATATTTCTAAACCAGTAGATCCAGATGTATTGGTGAAAGCGATCGTTGATTTGATCCAGTAGTCATTGGTCATTAGTCATTAGTCATTGGTCATTGGTTATTAGTCATTGGTACATACCGAGTGTTTTGTGGGCGAAAAAAACTTTTTTGTTAAGGATTAATTCTTTGGGCGCGTAGTATCTCAAGGATTTGTTAACAATGCAAGTCGAAACAATGGCATTGCCAGTCAAAACTATCACATTGTCAGCCGAAACAATCGCATTGTCGGTTAAAACAATAGTATTGTCGGTCAAAACAATGGCATTGTTAGTCAAAACAATGGCATTGTTAGTCGAAACAATGGCATTGTTAGTCAAAACTATCGCATTGTCAGCCGAAACAATGGCATTGTTACCAATAAAATAAGCATTACTGTGCCCAAACCGTGTATTGCTTCCATTCGAGAACCGCTATATAACACTACTAACGGTACTAGTTATCACTTTGAGAATCGCTATAAGATTAGTAAAAGGGTCTTCTACGTTTGAATAGAAATGATTGAGCAACGTGATGCTGACTCACCAACAACTGATTCTCAGCAATTGAGTGAACCGACCGATGGAACAACTACCAAGTCGGTCGATAACTCTTGGACAAACCGCATTGGTGGTGTCTGGAACACAGCAACAACACATTTAACCAAACTCCTACCCGTAGAACAACTGGCGCAAACGGTTGTTGAATGGTTTAGCGTCAGTGAAACTCAGGTTGCAGAGATTTTAGAGAAAATTCGAGCCGAATTGCCAACCACAGAAGCACTACTAATTGGTAAACCCCAAGCCGGAAAAAGTTCAATTGTGCGGGGATTGACAGGAGTTTCGGCTGAGATTATCGGTCAGGGTTTTCGTCCTCACACGCAACACACGCAGCGCTATGCCTATCCTTCCAATGACCTGCCGCTATTAGTTTTTACTGATACGGTAGGGCTAGGTGATGTCAACCAAGATACCCAAAAAATCATTCAGGAGTTAGTTGGCGATTTACAAAAGGAAACTGATTCCGCCAGAATCCTCCTGTTGACGGTCAAAATCAATGATTTTGCAACTGACACACTCCGACAAATTGCTCAAAAGTTACGCCAGCAGTATCCAAATATTCCCTGTCTGCTAGTAGTTACTTGCTTGCATGAGGTTTATCCTCCTGATGTTGTCGCTCATCCTGCCTATCCACCAGATTATCAAGAAGTCAACCGCGCATTTGCGGCAATGCAGCAAGCCTTCGCCGGGATAACTGACCGCTCTGTACTAATTGACTTTACCCTAGAAGAAGATGGCTACAATCCGGTATTTTATGGCTTAGAAGCACTACGAGATTCTTTAGCAGAACTACTCCCACAAGCAGAAGCGCAAGCGATTTATCAGCTATTAGATCGAGAAGAAGCCGGAAAGCAACTTGGCAACCTTTACCGAGATACAGCACGCCGTTATATTTTGCCATTTGCGATTATGTCTGCCACCCTTGCGGCCGTACCTCTGCCTTTTGCCACAATGCCTGTACTAACTGCCTTGCAAGTATCAATGGTGGGTCTGTTGGGTAAATTATATGGACAGACAATTACACCATCACAGGCGGGGGGTGTTGTCAGTGCGATCGCAGGTGGTTTCTTAGCACAGGCAATTGCACGGGAATTAATTAAATTTATACCAGGTTTTGGGAGTGCGATCGCAGCATCTTGGGCAGCCGCCTACACCTGGGCACTAGGGGAAGCAGCCTGCGTTTATTTTGGTGATTTAATGGGAGGTAAGAAACCCGATCCCCAAAGAATTCAGTTAGTGATGCAAGAAGCGTTTCAGGCGGCGCAAGAACGGTTTAAGATAGTTCGTAATCTCTAAGGTCAGTTTCATCTGGGGTAATTACCACAGTTTCTTTAGCCAAACTAGCCAAATCTCTAATAGCTCCCAGATATCCTTGCTTTTGGTTTTGCCAATGCTGATTGATACCTCAAGCTAACTGGCAAGGACTCTGCTTTGTCATTGGTAAGGACTTTAAGCCTCGTAACATAATTTTGTTTATTTCTAGCAACTTACTTAGGGGGACAATAAATTATGATTCAAGCTTTACGTAAACTAGTAACTTTTGAAGATTTTGCAGCATGGCGGCCCGAGGGCAGAAGATACGAATTACATGATGGCGTGATTGTTGAAATGGCACAACCAACGGGCGGCCATGAAGATGTTGTCGGTTTTTTGGCACTAGAAATATCTGCTGATATCAAGCGTCTAAATTTACCTTATTACATTCCAAAAACTGTATTAGTAAAACCACTTGAAGGTGAATCAGCTTATTCACCAGACATATTAATAATCAATCGACCAAATTTAGTGAACGAGCCTTTATGGAAAAAGGAATCGACTGTATCTCAAGCGGTATCTATTCCATTAGTTATTGAAGTTGTTAGTAGCAATTGGCGGGATGACTACTACAAAAAGTTAGCTGATTATGAAGCTATAGGTATTCCTGAATATTGGATTATAGATTACGCGGTTATAGGCGCTAGAAAGTTTATTGGCAATCCTAAACTGCCTACTATATCCATTTATCAATTAATCGATGGTGAGTACCAAGTTACTCAATTTAGAAGTAGCGATCCCATCGTCTCGCCTACTTTGCCAGAGTTAAATTTAACTGCTGAACAGATTTTTAAAGCTAGCTAAAATCTAAAATTCTGTCACCTGTCCTCTGTTAGACTTAACCTGTCCCCGCTTAGTTTTGTAGTCAAGGCGCTTTCTTTGAGAACTGCGAGTTGGTTTCGTGGGTTTGCGTTTTATCGGTACGACAACTGCACTTTGAATGAGTTCTTGAAGTCGTTTCAAAGCTGATTCCCGATTGTTTTCTTGGCTTCGGTGTTCCTGTGCTTTGATGACAACAACTCCTTCCTGGGTAATGCGTCGATCGTTCAGCTTTAAAAGCTGTTCTTTATAATAATCTGGTAATGATGAAGCGATAATATCGAAGCGTAAGTGAATCGCTGTGGAAACCTTATTTACATTCTGGCCTCCTGCTCCTTGCGAACGAATCGCACTAATTTCAATATCACTCTGCGGGATTATAACTTTGTTGGAAATTTGCAGCATCGCTCACAAGGCAAAAGAGGAACTTTTCAATTTGGGATAAAATTTTTACTCGGTTTGTTCGGGAAAATCTATTACTACATTTTGGTCTTCATTATTATCCAAATTCACCTCTAAAGTCTTTCCTTCTATTGTTACTTTATCACCTGGTACTAGTCGCCGCCCTCGTCGGGTTTCCAACATACCGTTTACTTGGACATCGCCACCTTGAATCATTAGCTTGGCTTGTCCTCCAGTTGGCACTATACCCATCAACTTTAAATATTGGTTTAACTTAATTGTGTTGTCTCGGATTTTCTTCATACTAAATAAAACTACATCATCTTAATTGTATCGTGGTGCGATCGGGGCAAAGCGTGTATCTATTGCGCCACATAATCACCTAAGTGCAGTATTTCGTTGAATTCGTAGCGAATTAATTTGGTAATACCCTGCAATGCAATGCAATGCCAATGCGTCCTCTGACAATGCCAATACGTCGGCTGACAATGCCAATACGTCGGCTGACAATGCTAATGCGTCCTCTGACAATGCCAATGCGTCGGCTGATAATGCCAATGCGTCGGCTGACAATGCCAATGCGTCGTCTGGCAATGCCAATGCGTCCTGATGCATTTAAAACGCAAATCAGCCTTTAGACTGATTTTACTAGGTAAATGTGGTGGAGCGTAGGCGTAGCCTGTCGTAGACATCGCTAAAACGAAAAACAGTAATGCCAGTTTATTATCTATAATGTTGATCGACAAAACTGCCAGATATAGGTGAAAAAACTAGTCTGGAAGGTTCTTTTAGTGTGTTCAGGGGACTGGATCTATGATTAAGCTCGGTTTATTGGTACAGTCCCAGAATAACTCTTTGGGTATCGGCAAAGTTACGGAAATATCTGATACCAATGCAAACGTTGAGTATTTTTGCTCTATAGGGCAACGTCTTCAAAAAACTTTACCTTTAAGTTCGCTCTCTGAGGTCAGACTTGAACCACAGGCTCGATGCTATATTAAGTCCCAAACTCAGGATAAATGGATAGTTGGGAGAGTTTTCATTTGGGATGAAGATACAGAAATGTATCAAATTGATTTACCAGATAAGAAAACTGCGATCGCTACTGAAGAAGACATTTACGTTCGTTGTAATCTCCCAAACACAGACCCCATCGAAACTCTAGCGATGAAGGGTCACGAAACGCCTTACTTCCACGACAAAAGATTGGCTTTCGTCAAATCCTTGATTAAGCAACGCGCTGTCAGTCGCGGGATGACAGGACTGATTTCGGCAAATATTAATCTTTATCCTCACCAAGTTGAAGTAGTGCGGCGGGTACTGGAAGACCCAATTCAACGCTACTTGCTAGCAGACGAGGTGGGACTTGGAAAAACCATCGAAGCGGGTGCGATTCTCCGTCAATTCCTCTTGGATGAACCGAAAAGGGGTGCGGTGGTATTAGTTCCGCAATATTTACTCAAACAATGGCGGACTGAGTTAGAAAACAAGTTTTACATTTCCCATTTTGGCAAACGGGTAGCGGTGCTGGCGGTTGAAGATATCCATAAAATCAACCTGAAAGCGAGGATAGGCTGCTTAATTTTAGATGAAGCTCATCATATCGCAGCAATGGCAACCTCCAAGGATGCAACAGTGCGCCAGCGTTTTCAGACTTGCAAAGAACTGGCTCATAAAAGCGATCGCTTACTTTTATTATCTGCCACTCCTGTTCTCAATCATGAGCAAGATTTCTTGGCAATGTTGCACTTGCTCGACCCAGCAACCTATAAAATTGGTGATTTAGCAGGTTTTCGCGCCAAAGTTGAAAGCCGTCAGGAAATTGGTAGACTTCTGCTTTCTTTCAAAGAAGGTGCTGAACCTGCTGTACTCAAAAGCAACTTGCAGCAACTACGAAACCTCGTAACTGAGGATAAGTATTTACAGAAGCTGGCGGATGATTTAGAAAATTGTTTACAAGCAAATTCTACCGAGCAAGATCAAATAGTCCAAGCGATTCGCACCCACGTCAGCGATATCTATCGACTACACCGCCGAATGCTTCGCAACCGTCGCGCGGCGGTGGAAGATGTGATCTTTGACCGCAATTTTACGCCCAAAGAAGAGTATGATTTAGACGAGCGATCGCCTGATATCCACGAACTACTCAATCAATGGCGTGGTGTTGCTCCTGGTGAAAAACAATATCAGCGAATTTTTCTCTTGTTATTCCTCGCTGCTGGTACCTGGTTAGGCATATTAGAACAGGTAATTACCGCCCGGTTAACTGGTAAGCCTCATGCTAAACTCACCCAGGAGTTTAAAGAAGATGATATTCGCCTATTAACTACAACCCCCAAATTCTCAGGCGAAGAAGAGATTCTGCAATCCTTCCTCAAAATTATTCGTCAACCCCAAGAAGATGGAGGACGGACGGAAAATTTGAAAACAGTGCTGCTGAATCAGCTAGGTACATACTTCAAAATTCCCGCAAACGTTCGGAAGAATCAAAAAGAATTCATTACCAGAATACAGCAGAGAATCAAGAGGCCAATTTCTGGCGATATTCTGCCCAAATTTATTGTATTCACCAGCTTTGTGCAAACTTGTGGCGAAATCGTCCGGTATTTGTCTGATACCTTTGGTGCAGAGACAATAGCCAAACATCAATTTGGAGAATCACCAGACAAAGTTGAGGAAGGCTTAAGTAAGTTTAGGAATAACCCCAACTGCTTTATTCTAGTATGCGATCGCTCTGGAGAAGAAGGACTCAACCTGCAATTTGCCGATTGGTTAATTCATTTTGACCTTCCTTGGTCGCCGAATCAATTAGAGCAAAGACTTGGTAGACTTGACCGCATTGGTAGCAAAATTGGAGTTCAATCTTGTGTCTTGATTGGCCCCTATTTGGAAGATAGCCCTCACAATGCTTGGTATCAAGTATTGAAAGATGGCTTTGGTATTTTCCAACAATCAATTGCGAGTTTACAGTTTTATGTGGATGATAAACTTGCAGAATTAGAAACAGCTTTATTTCAATCCAGTGCTGCTGGATTGTTGGAGATGATTTCGCCAATTCAAGAGCAAATTGAAGCCGAAATCGCCAAAATTAGCGAACAAAATGCTCTAGATGAAATTGACGCTAACGATGAAATTGCCACCGAGTATTTTCAAGAACTCGATAATTACGATGCTTGTCATCTAGAAATGAAACGAGCAATTGAAGGCTGGATTTGTGAAGCATTGGGATTTAGAGGACTCAATAACCCCGACTCATCAGAGATGCGACGTTATCAACCTTCAACGCGGACATTGGTTCCCATAAATGAGTTAAAAAACCGTTTTGCTGATAGTTACTTAGACCAATTTGGTACTTATAATCGCAGAGTAGCAAACCAGAATCCTGGTATTAAACTCTTTCGAGTCGGGGAAGGATTTGTTGAAGCACTATGGAACTACATAAACTGGGATGACCGAGGTGAAGCCTTTGCTCTGTGGCGCACTGATTCATCTTGGGATGCCAAAGAAGGGAAAGAATGGTTCGGTTTCCAATGCAACTATGTAGTCGAGGCAAATTTAAGAATTGCCAAACAAGTTTTACTAGATAACAAACTAGATAATTCTCAATTCAAAAACTTGCAGCGACGTGTTGATGCTCTATTTCCACCAATTATAGAAACTATCTATGTTGATGGTCGTAACGAGCCAATACGCGTTGTTGAAGATAAAGCTCTTTTAAGTATCCTGCAACGTCCATATAAAGATAAAAACAACAATCAAGGACGAGATTACAATCTCGCAAAAGAGCGCTTAGGAATTATTGACGATTTTGTTGATCCTAGTAAATGGCAAAATTTCTGCTATGAAGTACGTAACACCTCTGCGGAATTACTTTCAAATCGTCCCGATTTTATTGACTTATGCCAAAGTTGTTCTAAAGTCGCTGAGAAGAAATTAGCCAATAGAGTAGAACAATTACGCCTGCGTTTGAACCAACAAAGTTGGGATAATGCATTAGCTGAAGAATTGAAGATCGAAACTGCTTTAAATGCAGCCATTCTACAAGGTATTCGCCAGCCCCAGATTAGGCTTGATTCTGTCGGTTTTATTGTTGTATCGGGGCGATCGCTTGTGCAATTTGAGTGATAAAATTTCCGCTTAAATAGCTTTAGTCACTGTACTAACCCCATCCCGTTTCAGGGATGGGTTTTTTAAGACTTGCAAATATCTTGAAGGAGGTAGCAGGCAGAAGGCGTAGCCCGCACTTCTCTACGAGACGCTCCGCGAACGACATGGTTCGACTGCGCTCACCAGCCGCTCAGTGACCATCGTAGACATCGCTACAAAAGCGATCGCTTAACTATAAACGGAGCGATCGCCCTTTGGGGAAACTTGAGGAGCGATCGCTCCATTTCAAATTTTCGAGAAATAAGACAGAGGGCAGAAGATTTGACTTATTTTTTTCATTCATAGGGATGGCGTGCAGCCTGTAAGAGCTTCCGTCTACCCTGCAAGAGCTTCCGCCTTCACGTTTGAGTGTTTCGCGCAGCCTGTAAGAGCTTCCGTCTTCCCTGTAAGAGCTTCCGCCTTCACGTTTGAGTGTTTCGCGCAGCCTGCAAGAGCTTCCGTCTTAAGAGCAAGAGCTTCCGCCTTCACGTTTGCGTATTACGCGCAGGCTGTAAGAGCTTCCGTCTTGACATTAGCAAAAACATACTTGCGTTATACCTATTTTTACTTAATAGAATACGATTCATTAGTGCCGACTTAAGGTGAAACCCTTACCCAGACAGGATTTTGAATTATCCCCCGCAGTGGCTCCTGGGCACTCAACTTATTTGCTCTCAATTATGCCCTTAGAAAGATGATTTAAAAGTGATTGGCTGTAATTTTAGGCACTTTTAGCTCCCCCCTAACCCCTCTTAAAAAGGCTATGGTGTACACACAAGTATAGACCACAAGGGTTTCAACTCTTTTAGCCCCATAAATACCCCAATTTTGGGCAACTCGAAACTTAATTTCTCCCCCTAATTTTAGGGCTAGGGCAACGAAACCAAGTTTTAGGTGGGATTTCAAGACTTCTGTGTACACCGTAGCCAACACCAGGGAAGGCTGAACGTCGCCACGGGAATCAATCGTGAGGATTGTAATGTGCATATTGTATGGTTTGTTACCACAGTAGTTTTAATGCACAATTTAAGAAAATTAATTATATATTTTTTGACTTTAACTGAAAAATAAGTAAGTATTAACACTTGTGATACAGAAACAAAGTGATTATTGTGAAAGTCGAAGATGAAACGTTCAAATCGCCTTGCTTGGATGGGAGCGATCGCACTCGCTGCGATCGTTTTGCTTACTTTGTTAGTGGCTCCCAATAATACAAAAATTAGCACTGGCTCTACTTTTAACCGCGCCTCTGATGGATATGGGGCTTGGTATGCTTTTATGCAACAGAAAGGAATTTCTATCAAGCGTTGGCAAAAACCTTTTAGTGATATTCAGGCAGAAAATAGCCCAGTTACCTTTCTACAGGTAAGCGCCTATCCAAGGGAGACGACACTGGATAATCAAGAGCGGGAATGGGTAGAAAAAGGGAATACTTTGGTAATTTTAGGTGCAGGGGCACGGGTTACAGAAGCGGAGTTTAGCACTATGCAAAAATCTCCCCAAGGTGAGATTAAAATTGATACACGTAGACGATATCAGAAAGCTAACTCCAAGCAAGTTGATTTAGGCGATCGCTTTGGTGCTGTTGTTTGGGAAAAAAATTACAACAAAGGAAAGGTGATTTTTTCTACCACTCCTTATTTAGCCGCCAACGCTTACCAAGATTATTTAAGTAATTTCAAGTATCTCGCTAGTTTAGTAACTGAAAAAGGTAACACAGTACTTGTAGATGAATACATCCACGGCTATAAAGATGCCGATGTCAGGAAGAAAGAAAGCGAAGGAGATTTATCTAGCTTTTTTGCTAAAACTCCCTTATTTCCAATATTAATACAGCTAGGTATCCTGCTATTAGTGCTAACTTGGGCGCAGAATCGCCGCTTTGGCAAGCCAGTAGCTTTAGAAACACCAGTTGCAGATAATAGCGAAGCATATATCCAAGCTTTAGCGGGAGTCTTGCAGAAAGCTGATAGCACCGACTTTGTTGTCGAGATGGTGGGTAAACAAGAACAACTCCAACTACAAAAAGCCTTGGGATTAGGACAAGTACTTTTAGAACGTCAAGCCTTAATCAATTTTTGGAAAGAAAAAACAGGCACAAGTGCAGCGGAACTAGATGCAGTTTTAAAGCTACAATCCCACAAACAACCCATCAGCGAACGAGAACTGTTAAGCTGGTTGGGCAAATGGCGAAGCATTAGGGAAATTCGTAATTCGTAATTCGTAATTATTTTTTTGAAACTGTGCATAAGATTTCTGTGCCTGAGTACTTCTGAGTAAATTATTTATAAGAAAAAAAATGAGCGAAACTCATCCTATCTTAATTCGTCTTGGTCAAGGCCTTAATCAAGTAATTGTTGGACAATCGAGCCTAATACAACAACTTTTAGTAGCACTACTAGCGGGTGGACACGTAATTTTAGAAGGAGTGCCAGGAACTGGTAAAACTCTCCTCGTAAAAGTATTAGCGCAGTTAATCCAAGGGAATTTCCGCCGAATTCAACTAACACCAGATGTCTTACCTTCAGATATTACCGGGACAAATATTTTTGACTTGAATAGCCGCAATTTCACTTTGAAAAAAGGGCCAATATTTACCGAAGTCCTGCTAGCAGACGAAATCAACCGTACTCCTCCCAAGACACAAGCAGCGCTGCTGGAAGCGATGGAAGAGATGCAGGTAACATTGGATGGTGAAAGTTTGCCCTTACCAGATTTATTTTGGGTGATTGCAACCCAAAATCCTCTGGAATTTGAGGGGACTTATCCTTTACCAGAAGCGCAATTGGATAGATTTTTATTTAAGTTAGTGGTAGATTACCCCGATCAAGCTGCGGAAAAGCAAATGTTACTCAATCGTCAGGCTGGTTTTTCAGCAAGGCGTTTGGATATTAGCCGTTTGAAACCGATAGCAACAGTAGCCGACATTTTACAAGCACGACAAGCAGTTAAAGAAGTTAAAGTATCAGAAGCGATCGTTGATTATTTGTTAGCCTTGGTGAGAATATCGCGTCAATATCCCGATTTAACTTTAGGTGCATCACCTCGCGCCGCCGGTGCTTGGTTGCAGACATCTCAAGCATTAGCGTGGTTAGCTGGCAGAGATTTTGTCACGCCAGATGATGTAAAAGCAGTTGCATCGCCACTGCTGCGTCATCGCCTCATTTTGAAACCAGAAGCAATGCTGGATGGTTTACAAATGGATGCGGTAATTGCGTCGGTAATTAATCAAGTACCAGTTCCAAGGTGAAAAAATTCTTGCTATATTCAACGCTACGTTTCAAGCACCCATTTTAATCCCAATTTTGCGATCGCAGCTCCACACTTCGGGCATTTGGAAAGTAGACCCAAAAGGAAGCTCAAACTAACCGCCTCCACAAGTTATAAAGTATGTGTAGATGAAACAGCGAGTATTTTGAGAAAAGAATCTGTATGGCAAGCTACCAAGAAACCTTAACTAGTGACGAATCCATTAATGAGCTAATCGCCGAGACGACAGGCATTAACCATCTGGAGGTAATTGAAAATGTCATCGACTCTTTGGAACAAGATGATAGTGCGATGGTTAGCCATACTCCAGAGGGTGGCTATCTTTGGAAGTTTAAGTATGGAAGTGTGGAGGTATTTGTCCAACTCAACGGTACAACCGATGAAGACACCATAACGGTTTGGTCTACGGTGCTAAATTTACCTGCTAAAGATGAACCCAGATTGCTGCGTTATCTGTTGGAGTTGAACTGCTCAAGCACTTTTGAAGCGCGTTTTGGTATTATAGAAAACAGAGTGGTTGTGATCTCGACACGCACCTTAGCGGAGTTATCTCCCGGCGAAGTGTCTCGGCTCATTACCATTGTGGCAACGATCGCTGATAACAACGATGAAGCCTTACAAACTGAATTTGGTGCAACTTAAGGAATTTTGGATTTTGGATTGGGCTCATACTGCATTAGATGTATAGCAAGCAGGTGTGGCGACTAATTCCTTTGCTAGAGGCGGCTGGCAATGTGCAAATGGCCATTGACAACTGGTTACTAGAACAGCACCAGTCTGGAAAACATCCGTCCACTTTGCGCTTTTATACTTGGTCGCCATCTGCCATTTCTCTTGGCTATCATCAACGAAAATATCCTGAATATTGGCAAAATTTGACTTGGCAAGGGCAAAAATTGGATTTAGTGCAACGTCCTACTGGTGGACGGGCGGTATTACACCAAGGTGATTTAACTTACGCTGTAGTCACATCTGGAATTACGGGTAGTCGCCTCCAGGTGTACGAAAAAATTTGTGAGTTTTTGATTCAAGGGTGGCGATCGCTCGGCGTAGAATTACATTACGGTACAGAAGGGCGAGGTTACATCCACAACCCTAACTGTTTTGGCACAGCAACCAGTGCAGATTTAGTTTTGCCAGATGGTGCCAAACTCATTGGTAGCGCTCAACTGCGACGTAGTGGAGCAATTTTGCAACATGGTTCCATCCGTTTGCAACCCGATGCTGAACTGTTTGCTCAAGTATTTGGTGCAGAATCTTTTAGGACTGTACAACTGCCTCAAAGCCTGAGTGTGGAAAAGATTATTGCAGATTTAATCACCGCAGCTAGTGATTGTTTTAATATGCAGATAGAGTTACAACCCCTCTCGCCCTCTGAGTGGGAAGAAATTTTGGCAAAACTATGATTTTCCTACCATATAGATATCTGGTGAAAAAGAATTTATAGATGTTGCAATGGAACTTCTCTACAGTGGTTTCAGGTAACGCATAATTAATTTCTAGAAATGAGTTGGAAACAGACAGCTAAACTGACTCCACTGAGGAAGCACCGAAACGATAGCCTTTGCCGTAGACTGTGTGAATCAGTGCAGTTTCTCTACCTACCTCAATCTTACGACGCAACAAACGAATTAATGCTGCAATCACATTACTACTGGGTTGTTCTTCCTCTTGCCACAAATTTTCCATAATTTGGGCATGAGTCATTAGCTGTCCAGTGTGTTCCATAAAATATTGCAGCAACTGGCTTTCTTTTTGCGATAACTCAATTATTCGTCCTTGGCGATAGGCGACTTGATTTTCACAATCTAGTTCTAAATCAGCGACGGTTAAACGTCCGGTGGTGGTTTCATAGGTTTGGGAACCAGAACGACGCAATAAAGCACGTACTCTGGCGAGTAACTCGCGCAGTTCAAAAGGTTTAACTAAATAGTCATCAGCGCCAGCATCTAAACCTTGTACGCGGTCATCGAGAGTATCTTTGGCTGTGAGAAACAGCACGGGAGTGGTTTTGCCTTGTCGTCGCAATTGCTGGCAAATCTCTAACCCCGTTTTTCCTGGCAGCATCCAATCTAAAATTAGTAGGTCATAACTACCTGCTTGTGCATATTCGCTGCCAATTGTGCCATCGAAAGCGGCATCCACAATATAACCCTCACGAGTTAACAAGCGACTCAAGGGTTCAGTTAGTTCAACTTCATCATCAACTAATAAAATTCTCATGCTGCTGTGGTAAGCATATAGAGATATTATTCAACTGCTGGATCGCCAAGGATATTAAGAAAAAGAATGCTGACTGTTGCATTGCCAAAAGGGGAACTCCTTAAAAATAGCATCCGCCTGCTACAATCTGTGGGATTAGATTTTAGCGCTTTTTTAGATTCAGGAACTCGCCAACTTCAAATTCCTGATACTAAGGGACTTGCAAAAGCTTTGTTGGTGCGGGCGCAGGATGTGCCTGTCTATGTAGAATATGGTCAAGCACAACTGGGTGTTGTTGGTTACGATGTGTTGCGGGAGAAGCAGCCGCAAGTTGCCCACTTGGTAGATTTGCAGTTTGGGTATTGTCGGATGTCAGTGGCGGTAAAAGCATCGAGTTCTTACCGATCGCCTTTAGATTTACCACCGCATGGTAGAGTTGCTTCAAAATATGTGAATTGCGCTCGTGAATATTTCCACAGTCTAGATTTACCCGTGGAAATCGTACCGTTGTATGGTTCAGTGGAATTAGGCCCGATTACTGGAATGTCAGAAGCGATCGTGGATTTGGTTTCTACAGGACGGACTATGCGCGAAAATGGTTTAATTGAAATCGCTACTCTCTATGAAAGCACGGCGCGGTTGATTGCCCATCCTCTGAGTTACCGTATGAATACAGGTAATCTCAGTGATGTAATTGCCAAGCTGCGGGAAGCAGTTTTGGTAGAGGTTTAACAGTTAAGTAGGTCGGCGCAATTAAAGCTAACTGGTTAAGGCTGTCATTTCTCATAAGTAAGGGTTTTAAGCCTATTTACGTTTTGTAATATACTTGAGTTTTTTCGCGCCAACTTACTTACAGCAGAATTCAGAAGTAAAACTAAGGTTTTCATTAAAAAAATCATGATTTTCATCAACAAAATCATGATTTTTCTCACTACAGCCTTTGACGTAGTGACAAATGACTCGCAGATAGTCTGCAACAATTAAATCTCATCATGCAGACTAAATTTGTTTACACTAGGATTAGTGCGATGGCGTACCCGCCTGCCGTAGAAATACGACAAAATTCCAATAGGATTCCCTGAACAGCCAAAGGCGGGGAAATGACTAAGAATTGTTAAGAAAAGTTAAGCTACTCTTGAGACAGCCATACTGTTGACTGAAAATATTACATTTAGATTTTTTAATAAAAATTAATGAAAGCTGGACAAATTGATACAGAAATGGCGCGGCTAGAAGCCCTCCGCCAGTATCAAATTCTTGACACCGAACCTGAAGAAGCTTACGACAATCTTGCTCAGTTAGCAGCATTTATTTGTGGTACTTCTATCTCTTTGGTAAATTTTATTGATGAAAACCGTCAATGGTTTAAGGCAAAAGTAGGTTTAGATGTATCAGAAATGCCCCGGTGTGTTGGGTTATCTTACCTTTGCCAAGAGCGGCGTAATGTTGTAGTGGTTCCTGATACCCTAGCTGATGAAGAATTGGCAAATAATCCGGTAGTAACTGGCTATCCATATATACGGTTTTATGCAGGTGTACCCTTAATTACTCCCAAGGGACATATGCTGGGAACTCTGTGTGTAATTGACCAAGTTCCAAAAGAACTGAGCCAAAAACAAGTGGAGGCGCTTGTAGCTCTGAGTCGTTTGGTAATCGACCAACTAGAACTTAGACGTTATGTAACTGAGGTATCTGAAGTTACTGAAAAGCTCATGGCACAGGAGCAAGCAGCCCGCGTCCAGTCTGAAGCTGCGAGAACCCGCATCAATAATCTTCTTGAAAGCATCACTGATGGGTTTTTTGCCCTGGATAAAAAGTCGCGATTCACCTACATTAATGGTCAAGCAGAACGGCTGTTGCGAAAAAAACAAAATGAGCTTCTGGGTAAAAACATCTGGGAAGTGTTTCCAGAAATCATCGGCACAACATTCTATCGTGAGTATCACAGGGCAATCTTAGAACAGGTGAGTGTGGAATTTGAGGAGTTTTATCCGCCACTAAATTGCTGGCTTCAAGTCCACGCTTATCCTGCAAAAGACGGCTTGTCTATTTATTTTCAAGACATTACTGAACGGCGGCGAACAGTAGAAGCACTACGAGAAAGTGAAGAACGTTGGCAATTAGCATTACATGGTAATAATGATGGCATTTGGGATTGGAACCTTAAGACTAATGAAGTGTTCTTATCAGCTCGGTGGAAGGAAATGCTCGGTTATAAAGACCACGAAGTTTCCAACGGTTGGGACGAATGGAAAAAGCGAATCCACCCCGATGAGCAAGATTGGGTACTTCAAGCCTTCCAAGACCACTTTGCCAAGAAAACACCGTTTTATGTCTGTGAATATCGAGTCCAGTGCCAAGACGGCAGCTATAAATGGATTCTAGATCGAGGACAAGCACTTTGGGACGCATTGGGTGATATAGTTCGCATGGTGGGTTCTTATACAGATATCACAGATCGCAAGCAGGCAGATGAAGAATTAAAGCGGCAGAATTTGCGATCGCAATTATTTGCAGAAATCACCCTGAAAATTCGAGAATCTTTACAAATAGATGAAATTCTCCAAACCACGGTGACAGAGGTACAAAAATTACTACAAGCTGACCGAGTTTTAATTTTTCGACTGGAGGCTGATGGTTCGGGAACAGTAGTGCAAGAGGCGGTGCTACCTGGTTGGCCCGTAATTCTGAGAAAAAATCTTTTTGACCCCTGCTTTAAAGAAGAATACATAGAAAGATATCGCCAGGGCAGAGTCAGTGCGATGGAAGACATTGAAACCGCTCATATTCAACCATGCCATCGAGAATTTCTTCAGCAGTTTGCTGTCAGAGCTAATCTCATAGTGCCAATTCTCGTCAGGGACAGAATTTGGGGCTTGTTGCTGGCTCATCATTGTGCCGCACCTCGAAAGTGGAATAACTTTGAGACGGAGTTGTTAAAGCAACTAGCTAACCAAATTGGCATTGCTTTATCTCAAGCGGAACTATTAGAAAAAGAAACCCAACAAAGTCAGGAACTCGCTCGTTCTAATGCGGAATTAGAACAGTTTGCTTATGTGGCTTCCCATGACTTGCAAGAGCCATTACGGATGGTAACTAGTTATTTACAGCTACTAGAGCGAAGATACAAAAATCAACTTGATGCCAATGCCGATCAGTTTATCACCTACGCAGTAGATGGGGCGCGGCGAATGCAGACCTTAATCAACGATTTGTTGAACTATTCCCGCGTCAGCACCCGTGGACAGCCATTTAAGTTAGTTGATTGTGATGTCATCTTACAGCAGGCGATCGCTAATCTCCAAATTGCGATCGCAGATAGCAAGGCAATTGTCACTCACGAACCTCTACCTGAAGTGATGGCTGATACTACCCAACTAACACAAGTATTTCAAAACCTGATTGGCAACGCGATCAAATTTTGCCAGAATCAGCAGCCACAAATTCACATTGGGGTAGCCAAGGCAAATGCAAATCTAGACGGGGAAAGTTTAAATTCTATACCATTGGCAGATGAATGGTTATTCTCGATACGTGATAATGGCATTGGTTTGGAATCCCAGTATGCAGAACGTATTTTTATAATTTTTCAGCGCTTGCACGGTAGAGACAAGTATCCCGGTACTGGAATTGGTCTGGCAATTTGCAAGAAAATTATAGAACGTCACGGCGGCCGGATCTGGGTTGAATCGAAACCGGGTCAAGGCTCGACTTTCTACTTCACAATTCCAGATAGAGCAGGTAAGCAATCGTGAGCATTATAACAGCGATTATGCCTATTGAGGTTTTGTTAGTAGAGGACAATCCTGGCGATGCCCAACTTACACGCATCGCCCTAGAAGATAGCAAAATCTCGATTCACCTCAACGTGGTCGAGGATGGTGTAGAGGCAATGGCATTCTTGCGAAAACAGGAAAAATATGTCAAAGCAGCCCATCCAGATATTGTGCTGCTCGATTTAAATCTCCCCAGAAAAGATGGGCGAGAGGTACTGGCAGAAATCAAAGGAGATGAAAAGCTCAAGCGAATTCCTGTGGTAATTTTGACGACCTCCCAAGCTGAAGAAGACATCCTCAAAGCCTATAATTTATGTGCAAACTGTTATATAACTAAGCCAGTAGATTTCGATCAATTCGTTAAAATTGTACAATCAATAGAAAATTTTTGGTTTGCGATCGTAAAACTGCCACCGGAGTAGTGGAAATGGCAGGTAAAAATATTAAAGTCTTGTTAGTAGAAGATAACCCTGGTGATGTTTTTTTATTACAGGAGTTTTTAAAGGAAGTTACCACAGTTGTAGTTGATTTGATACCTGTTGAGCAGCTTTCTGAAGCAATTAACTACTTAGCAAAGGAAATTTTTGATGTGATTCTACTAGACCTCTCACTGCCAGATAGCCAGGGGCTAGAAACCTTTGTCATCGCTCACCATCAGGCAAAAGCCACTCCCATAATTGTGCTGACGGGTATAAACGATGAAACCTTAGCAATTAGGGCAATGCAAGAAGGAGCGCAGGATTATTTGGTGAAAGGGCAAGTAACTGGCGACTTGCTGGTGCGCTCCATGCGTTATGCCATCGAACGTCAACGGGCAGACGACGCATTGCGTCACAGTGAAGAGCGATTTCGGGTGGCTCTCAAAAACTCTCCCATCTTTGTCTACAACCAAGATATGGAGTTACGCTATACCTGGGTTTACAATCCCCCATCTGGATTGACAGTTGAGGAAATATTGGGCAAACAAGACTTGGATATTATGCCAGGTGAAGATGCTCAACGTCTTACCACAATTAAACGTGGGGTGCTAACCATTGGCATAGGAATGCGAGAGGAAGTATCAATTACAATCAAAGATACAACTCGATATTACGATTTGACAGTTGAGCCATTGCGGAATGAGTCGCAAGCAATTCTCGGCGTGACATGCGCGAGTATTGATATTAGCGAACGACAAGCTGCGCTACGCGAACGCAAATTGGCAGAAGAAAAAATCCGCGAACAAGCGGCATTACTAGATGTCACCACTGATGCCATTTGCGTGCGAGATTTAAACAATCAAATTATTTTCTGGAACAAAGGCGCAGAAACGCTTTACGGCTGGAAAGCTACAGAAGCTTGGGGCAAAAATGCTACTGAGCTTTTGTTTGACGAACCTTCACCAGAAATCGAAGCGGCTCTTTTACAAGCTACTAGTAAAGGTAAGTGGCAGGGCGAGTTAACTAAACTGACTAAAATGGGTAAGGAAATCCTTGTTGCTAGTCGCTGGACTTTGGTGTGCAGCGAACAAGGAAAACCTAAAGCGATTCTCACCGTTGACACAGATATTACCGATAAAAAACATCTAGAAGCCCAATTATTTCGCGCCCAACGCTTGGAAAGTATTGGCACTCTAGCTAGTGGCATTGCTCACGACCTCAACAATATCCTGACACCGATTCTGGCAGGAGCGCAACTTTTACCACTCAAATTTCCTGATGCAGATGAGCGGACTCACCATCTACTGGAAATTTTGGAAATCAACGCTAGACGCGGAGCTGATTTAGTCAAACAGGTGCTGTCCTTTGCACGGGGTGTAGAAGGGAAACGTATCACTTTGCAACTCAGACATTTGATTGTGGAAGTTGCCAAGATTCTTAAAGAGACATTTCCCAGATCCATACAAATCAGCACTGATGTCCTGCAAGATTTGTGGATGGTTTCTGGAGATAGCACCCAACTGCATCAAGTATTGATGAACCTCTGCGTTAATGCCCGCGATGCGATGCCCAATGGCGGTAGTTTGATTATCTCTGCTGAAAATCTGTTGATTGACGAAAATTATGCCCGCATGAACCTGGAAGCCAAAGAGGGGCCTTACATAGCGATTACTGTCTCCGATACTGGAGTTGGAATTTCTAAAGAAATCTTAGATAGAATTTTTGAGCCATTCTTTACCACAAAAGATGTCGGAAAAGGTACAGGGTTAGGACTTTCCACCGTGCTGGGGATCATTAAAAGCCACGGTGGTTTTGTGAACGTCTATAGCGAACTGGGAAGTGGCACCAGCTTTAAGGTTTACTTGCCAGCAGTGGAGGGAATGGAAACAATTACTCCAGAAGAATTGCCACCACAGATGGGACATGGAGAATTGATTTTGATTGTGGATGATGAAGTTGCCATTCAAGAGATTACCAAAACATCACTGGAAACTCATAACTACAAAACCCTAATTGCCAATGATGGCATTGAAGCGATCGCGCTCTACGCTCAAAACCGGGATAAAATTAGTGCCGTACTGATGGATATTATGCTACCTTCACTCGATGGCTTAACTGCCATCCGTACCCTGCAAAAAATTAACCCCAAAGTCAGAATTATTGCCACCAGTGGACTTATGTCCGATAATAAACTCAGTACAGTAGCTGCTGTTGGTGTCAATACATTTTTGGTCAAGCCCTATACTGTCAACGAATTATTGGTTTCTTTACAGAAAGTACTATCGGGAGCCAATTAACTAAGTAATACTCCTGAGAAAGTAAGTACAAAAAGCTGCGTCATTGATGCAGGTGCAAATTTTTTTGATTTGATATGATTGGGCATCAATAACACACTTCTATTACGGTGTGTAGCGAGTGGGAAGAGTTTTTCTAACCCCATGCCCAATTCTTTTAATATGCCTCGGTTTCTCAAGTTAATTATAAATATAGTAGTCTTGAGTATATTGTTACTCATATCTATGCAAGTTTGGGCGCAAGATTGGCGACCAGTTCGCGGTGGTATCCCTTTCGGGATCAGTGGTATGGCTTTGATAAAGCAGCAAAGCAATACCCTAGATTTTCTGATTGTCCATGACAACAAAAAACCCAATCAAACCCGTTTAGCAATTATTAATATTAAAGGAAAAAACCAACCTGAATATTTCCCATTAGAGTGGCCAAGTAACATAGAATTGCCCATCGACTTAGAAGCTTTAACATCTATTCCTGAGAAACCAAAATTATCTTTTATCGCTTTAAGCAGTTCTGGTAAAGCTTATTTTATCAGATTAAACCCTGCCAATAAAACCATCTTGGTTCTCAAGGAATTCAATCTACCAGAAATTATTCAAGGAAATAATTTTGAAGGATTTGGATTACAGAATATAGACGGAAAATTAGTTGCTATTTGGGGACATCGAGGTGAAAGAGAACAACCAGCAACTATATTTTGGGGAATTTTTGACTTGGCTAAATATCAAATTACTCTTGCAGGTTCTGCCAATCTCAAAGTACCGTTTCCATCTGGCAATGTGCGTCATATATCAGATATTAAGGTAGACCCTGTAGGGATTGTGTACATCACTTCAGCAAATGATGCCGGAGATGATGGCCCATTTCAGTCAGCTGTGTATGTCGCTGGTTATCTGGGATTGCGTGATAACAAAATTGTATGGCAGCAAAATTCTCAACTTGTGCCCCTTTACCGCTCTGATTACCACAAAATTGAAGGTATGGAACTTGTTCCCGGTGCAGAAGGCGGTGTGATTGTTGGTACGGATGATGAAAATTTGGGTTCTTATATATACATGCTGGGTGAGAGTAACTGAGCGATATGTCCTTTGATAACCTATGCAAACTGCTATCTGAAAACAGATTGCTGGTTTATTTGCGATCGCCTAACAACTCCCTTAAGGAGTGTCAAGGTATACAGTGCGATGGCGTACCCGCCCACCATAGGCGATCGCAATTTGCTATAAGTTGACCATTATCTGATTGATAACGGCCACTTAATTAATTATCCCTACACATTAAATCGGAACAACATTACATCCCCTTCTTGCACAACATACTCTTTTCCTTCACTGCGAACCAACCCTTTTTCCTTCGCAGCATTCATCGAACCAGTTGTTACCAAATCTTTATAAGCGACAGTTTCAGCGCGAATAAAACCCCGCTCAAAATCACTGTGAATTACACCAGCAGCTTGAGGTGCAGACATTCCAGCATTGATTGTCCAAGCACGGGTTTCTTTGGGGCCACAAGTGAAATATGTCCGCAAGCCTAGAAGCGAGTAAGTTGCACGAATCAATGATTTTAAACCGCCTTCTTCCACACCTAAAGACGCGAGAAAATCAGCCTTATCTTCTTCTGGTAACTCTACTAACTCCGCTTCAACTTGGGCCGAAACTATCACAACTTGGGCATTTTCTGTTGCTGCGATTTGCCGCACTGTTTCCACAAAATGATTACCAGTTGCCAACTCATCCTCAGATACATTCGCAGCGTAGATAATCGGTTTATAAGTGAGCAGTTCTAATCCTTTAATAATTTCTGTTTCTTCTTCATTCAAGCTCACCTGACGCACCGATTTACCTTCATTTAAAGCCGCAGCTAATTTTTCTAAAACTGAGACTTCAAACTGTGCATCTTTGCTGGTACGAGCTAGTTTACGAGTGCGGTCAATTCGCCGCTCAATTTGTGCTAAATCTGATAAACCCAGTTCTATATTAATGATTTCAATATCTCGTGCTGGGTCAACAGAACCAGCAACGTGGATAATATCATCATTTTCAAAACAACGTACCACATGGACGATCGCATCAACTTCCCGGATGTGGGACAGGAATTGATTCCCTAGTCCCTCACCCTGACTTGCACCTTTAACTAAACCGGCAATATCCACAAATTCAACCCGCGCCGGGATAGTTTGTACCGAACTAGCAATCTTAGCAAGAACATTTAACCGTTCATCCGGTACTGCGACAACGCCGACATTCGGTTCAATCGTGCAAAAAGGGAAGTTAGCTGCTTCTGCCTTGGCATTAGCAACTACAGCATTAAATAAAGTAGATTTTCCGACGTTGGGAAGTCCGACAATTCCGGCTCTTAGCATTTTGGATTTTAGATTTGAGATTTTGGATTACATTACCAAGGTAATCTAAACAGGTTCCGGTATGGTTTGGGGAATTGGCCCTGGAACCGTCTGAGGAATAGGAGCAGGTACTGTTTCTGGTACAGGCCCTGGCAAGGGTTGAGGAATCGCTGGCCCCGGTACAGGTTCGGGACTAGGTAGCGGACTCGGGCCAGGAGTAGGAATTTGTGGTTCAGGTATAGAAATCGCAGTAAAATTAATCATCGTAAGTCTAAATTAAATTATTCAACCTTCCCACGCTAGATGACAACCTCATCTGTTGACATCTCCCCAAATACCTATACCCACGAACACATCCTTTAATAATTTACCCCTCTTCTCATTCTCTGCGCCCCTCTGCGCTTTCCTCCGCGCCCCTCTGCGTTTAAAATCCAATCCTCAATTTTGCACAAAACTACTCCTCCTTAACCTTTTCCACCACCTCTGGTACTGGATCGTAACCACCTGGATGAAACGGATGACAGCGCAAAATCCGCCGAGTTGCCATCCAGCTACCACGTAACACTCCAAATCGTTCAATAGCTTCAATAGCATACATCGAACAAGTTGGTTGAAAGCGACAAGTTGGGAGAAACAACGGCGAGATAAACATTCGGTAGCCCCGAATCAGCCAAATAAATAATAGTTTCATTGCAGTTACCTAAATCTTATAAATTAGTAACAGAGGTAAAATTTTTCATTTTGTTACATCTTTGTTGATTACATTTTCTGACTTAACCTCAATTCCGATTTTATGGCTGCAAATTGCGATTACTGCAATTTGGGTGTTACTCATCCTCGTGATTGCATGGGTGGTAAACCGCTTCGCCGACGAGCCAGAAATCGTGCGGAAGATAGTTCATATTGGCACTGGTAATGTAATTTTACTTGCTTGGTGGCTAGATATCCCCGCCAGTGTAGGGATTACAGCTTCCATTCTAGCGAGTGCAATCACCTTATTATCCTACCGATTGCCTATTCTTCCTGGTATTAATAGCGTTGGGCGGCAAAGTTTCGGGACATTTTTTTACTCTGTTAGTTTCGGTATTTTAGTTGCCAGCTTCTGGTACTTACAACAACCCCAGTACGCAGCACTAGGAATTTTGATCATGACTTGGGGAGATGGACTAGCAGCCTTAATTGGACAACGCTTTGGTACACACAAATATAAAGTCTTTGGCACACAAAAAAGTTGGGAAGGCTCCCTAACTATGATGTTTGTTAGCTATTTCATCAGTATTTTGATTTTAGTTGGAACTCAAGGAAACAGTTGGCAAACTTGGGTAATATCACTCGCGGTTGCATTTATCGCTACAGTTTTAGAGGCTTTTTCTTTTTTGGGTATTGACAATTTGACAGTCCCTTTGGGTAGTGCAGCCCTTGCCTTCTTTTTAAGTCAATTAGTCTATTTCTAATTGAGCAAACAAGAGATACTTGCCCAACACATTTCTCTAAATATCTAGTTCAAAGGATATGGGAGCAAAAACACAGATTTAATGCGCTGAGATCGCGATCGCACCCATCTTCAGCAATAATTTAGATGGGTAGGAGGCGATCGTATTACTTGAATGGAGGATATGATTAAAGCCATATCAATAAATGATAATGCTACGAATTGCAAATCAGTGCTTTATAGCGTTTCCTAGTCTGCTGAGGTACAAATCTCTGCGTACCTCTGCGCTTCAAAATATTATCTGTACCTCACGTAACTGGGAATTGCTATAAGCTTGATAAACTAATCAATAAACATACCTGTTTTGTCGATAATCCGCTCTTGCCCACCAATTTCGACCTTTGCTTGCCCATTCCTCAAAGAATAAGCCATGTTAAACATAGGCTTAATTACCCAAGAACCCATTTTGTCAATATAGCCCCACTTGCCACCACTTTCACCACCGAATAAGCTCTCTCTTCCACCAATATTAACTGCTGCCCATCCTTCGGAAAAGTCGCGAGCTATGTCAAACTGCGCTTGAATAACTAGCTTCCCTGTCTGGCCAACATAACCATACTTGCCACCAATTTTGACCAACTTTAGTGAGACAACAGATAATTGTAAAGCTAGTTGAGCTAGGTTTGGGAATAGAATTTTTGGTGAAGAGACAGGCGATTCTAGTCTTAGTTGAGCTAATTTACGAGCTTGCATTGTTACTGAGGTAACAGATGATTGTGAATTGAATAAAGCCAGTTTCAAAGCTTGCAATGCCTGATCTGCATTTTTGTATCGCTGGCGGAAATCACGTTGCACCATTTTTGTTAAAAATTTGGCTAGTCCATCGTTAATTTGAGCATAATCGCGCCATTTTAATTCTAAAGTCTTAGATTTTGGCAGTTGTTGTGGCGTTAATCCAGTTAAAGCTTGGATTGCTGTCATTCCTAAAGCATATATATCACTGGAAAGCTGAGGATGCCCTTCCCATTGCTCACTTGGCATATAATCACGAGTACCAATGGTGATTGTGCTGCTGATTTGTCCTTGAATATTGACTTTAAATGTGCTTATTTCTTTGATTGCTCCAAAGTCAATGAGGACAAGCTTATTATCTACATATCGCCGCATCAAATTCAATGGCTTAATATCTCGGTGAATCACATTATGTTGATGGACAAAAACTAACACCTCCAACATTTCTTGTAAAAGTTGAATTACATCAGCTTCACTCCACCGTTTTCCTGAAATGATTTCGTTACTCAGGTCATGCCCTTCAATGAATTCCTGGACAAGATAAAATTCTCTATTTTCCTCGAAAAAGTCATACAGTTCAGGAATTTGACAATGTTCCTTACCCAATTTGAATAGAATTGCTGCTTCTTTCTTAAACCTTTCTTCTGTATCTAAGTCTGGTGTCGGGGGTCTGATCAGCCGTTTAATGACACATTTATACTTGGGTCTAACAGGTAAATCCTGTGGGTATTCAGCCAAATAGGTTTCCCCAAACCCACCTGATCCTAATTTATCTACAATCTTGTAACGCTGTCGCAGTATATATCCAATCATGATGCTGATGCTACAGACCCCTTTCTGTAGATTTTGGCACAATTTATCCAATAACAGCATCCTTGTTGCTAAGTACTCTCTTATCCTCAATAAACTAATCTAGAAATAACGCTCTCAAATACTAGATAAAGTCATGGTTCAGCAAGTTCTAATCAATGATGATGATTACTATGTGCCAGATGCCAACCAGTTAATCACTGAAAATGACACTTTAGATAATTTTGCTACTTCCAAACAGAAACGCCTTTTAATTGGCTCTCTTTACAGTTCTCTACAAAACCAAACTTTTTTAGCTGAAGCTAATTTAGGTATTTACTACACAGACCTTCAGCCGCCCATTGTTCCTGATGTCTTTCTCAGCTTAGATGTCCAAGTACCTCAGAATTGGTGGGAGAAACAAAATCGTTGCTATATGGTTTGGCGTTTTGGCAAACCTCCAGAAGTTGTCCTCGAAATTGTCTCTAATAAAGAAGGTGATGAACTCGGCAAAAAACTGCAAATTTATGAACACATGCGGGCTAGTTACTACATCGTATATGACCCAAATCAGCAATTAACAGAAAAAACTTTGTATGTTTATGAACTAAGGGGAACACGCTACTTTGAAACTTCAGAAGCTTGGTTAGAACAAGTTGGTTTAGGTATAACTCTATGGGAAGGTAAATTTGAAGATAGACAGGATACTTGGTTACGCTGGTGCTACCAAGATGGTACTGTTTTGCTAACTGGAGATGAACGCGCCGAACAGGAACGACAACGCGCCGAACAAGCTGAACAACGCACCCAAATTTTAGCAGAACGGCTACGAGCTATGGGCATCGATCCCGAAACTCTATAGGACACTCATGTAAAAACGCAAAATTTTTGCGTCTTTATATGAGCAAAAAATATGAGCAAAAAATCTCACGAAGAATGAGTGCAATTTGTAAACTCATTTATACGCAGCCAAATCTTATCTAATAAATCAGGATTATTCGCATCAAACCATTCAATTTGGGGATATGCGCGAAACCAAGTGCGTTGTCGCTTGGCAAATTGCCGCGTATGCAAAATTGTTAATTCTTTCGCTTCATCTAAGGAAATATCCCCAGCTAAATATTGTTTGATTTCTTGATAGCCCAAAGTATTCAACAAAGACAAATCAGCGCCATATTTTTGACAAAGATATTCCACCTCCGCAACCAAACCATCTGCTATCATTTGCTCAGTACGCTGTTTAATCCGATTCCCCAACTTTTCAACATCGCAATCCAAACCAATTTGCAAAATCGGATAATTCGGTGGATTCTCCCCTTGTTGTTCGGAAATCGGGCATCCAGTAACATAATATACCTCTAATGCTCTTAGAGTTCGTACTGAATCATTAGCATGAATTTTTTGTGCTGCAACGGGGTCAACTTGTTGTAACATGGCGTAGAGTTGAAGCTGACCTAGAGATTCAAGTTGCGATCGCAATTCAATTTGTGGTGCAACTCTAGGAATTTTCATCCCTTGAACAATGGAACGGATATATAAACCAGTACCACCAACTAGCAAAAGTGGCGTAACATCAACAGAAGCAATTAACGCTTGTGTTTGTTCCTGGTAGTCTGCTACTGTCATCGTGTCTGTGGGATCGCAGATATCTATTAAATAGTGCGGCACTAATTTTTGTTCAGCCACGGTTGGTTTTGCCGTCCCAATATCAAACTTACGGTAAACTTGACGAGAATCGGCACTAATAATTACAGAACCCAACCGCATCGCCAAAGCCAAAGCCAAACTCGACTTACCCGTTGCCGTCGCCCCACAAATCACAATTAATTTAGTCATTAGTCATTAGTCATTAATTTTCTTCCCTTTCTCCCCTGCCCCTCTTTGCCACTATTGCACGGTAGTGCAACCCTAGTATAAACTTCTCTTGAAAATGCCCTACAGACGCTAGCAAGGCTTTTGTGTTACAATTTTGGAGTGTTTTTGCTTTTAATTAATTTTAGGCGAGTTTAACCCCACGCATCAGGAGAGTTTACATGACGAGCAGTTACAGTGCCGATCAGATTCAAGTTCTGGAAGGTCTGGAAGCCGTCCGCAAAAGACCAGGAATGTACATCGGTACCACTGGACCGCGAGGACTCCACCATCTAGTTTACGAGGTGGTGGACAATTCAATCGATGAGGCTTTGGCGGGTCATTGCACTCATATAGAGGTGGATATCAACGCTGATGGTTCCGTGACTGTAACAGATGATGGTCGCGGTATTCCCGTCGATACTCACTCGCGCACTGGGAAATCAGCTTTAGAAACCGTGATGACGGTACTACACGCTGGTGGTAAGTTTGGCGGCGGTGGCTACAAGGTTTCTGGAGGATTGCACGGGGTTGGTATTTCTGTTGTTAATGCCCTATCTGAAGTTGTAGAAGTTACAGTTTGGCGAGATAAAAAGGTTCATCTCCAACGCTATGAACGCGGTATCCCAGTTACTGAACTGCAAACAAAGCCTTACAAAGAAGCGAGAACTGGAACTTCTGTCACCTTCAAGCCAGATACCCAAATCTTTACAACTAGCATTGAGTTTGATTACATTACTTTATCAGGTCGCCTACGGGAGTTGGCGTATCTGAATGCAGGTGTCAAAATTACCTTTACTGACAACCGTCTAGAACTACTAAAAAGCGATACACCGAAGGTAGAATCCTACAATTACAAGGGTGGGATCAAAGAGTACATTGCTTACATGAACCGTGAAAAGCAACCTCTGCATGAAGAAATTATCTATGTACAGGGCGAACGCAACAACGTACAAGTGGAAGTTTCTTTGCAATGGTGTACTGATGCCTATACGGATAATGTGCTAGGTTTTGCTAACAATATTCGTACCGTGGATGGTGGTACGCACTTAGAAGGGTTGAAGGCAGTTCTGACTCGGACATTAAATGCGATCGCCCGCAAGCGCAATAAGATTAAAGAGAATGAGCCTAACCTCAGTGGGGAACACGTCCGCGAAGGTTTGACTGCGGTAATTTCCGTTAAAGTCCCAGACCCAGAATTTGAAGGACAAACCAAAACCAAACTCGGTAACACTGAAGTACGGGGAATTGTCGATTCTTTAGTGGGAGAAGTCCTCACTGAATATCTAGAATTTCATCCTGCGATCGCAGATTCAATTTTAGATAAAGCTATCCAAGCTTTCAAAGCCGCAGAAGCAGCACGTCATGCGCGGGAATTAGTTCGACGCAAATCTGTACTAGAATCTTCACCATTACCTGGTAAATTGGCAGATTGTAGTTCTCGCGATCCTAGCGAATCTGAGATATTCATCGTGGAAGGGGACTCAGCAGGCGGGAGTGCCAAACAAGGACGCGATCGCCGCACCCAAGCTATCTTGCCTCTACGTGGTAAAATTCTTAACATTGAAAAAACCGATGACGCTAAAATTTATAAAAATAACGAAGTTCAATCGTTAATTACAGCACTCGGTTTAGGTGTCAAAGGTGATGAATTCGATTCCAACCAACTGCGCTATCACCGCATAGTCATCATGACAGATGCTGACGTAGATGGGGCGCACATCCGAACTTTGTTGTTAACATTCTTCTATCGATATCAGCGATCGCTCATCGAACAAGGCTTTATTTATATTGCTTGTCCCCCACTGTTTAAAGTAGAACGGGGACGTAATCATGAGTATTGCTATAGCGATCGCGAAAAGAATCAAGCGATCGCCAAATTCCCTGCTAACGCCAACTATACCATCCAACGCTTCAAAGGTTTGGGTGAAATGATGCCACAACAACTCTGGGATACCACCATGAACCCAGAAACCCGCAAAATGAAGCAAGTCGAAATTGAGGACGCTGCCGAAGCCGATCGCATCTTTACAATCTTAATGGGCGATCGCGTCGCACCCAGACGAGAATTTATCGAAACTTATGGTTCTAAACTCAACTTCACCGATTTAGATATTTAATATCAATTCCTAGCACTACTCTAATAATTTGTGACATTGGTAATGAGTGATACGTTTTCACCCATTACCTTTTTTATATTCTAGGCTTCTATAAAATACTTCTTTTGGATGATGACAAAGCAATATTCCATAAATACTTTATACAACTGTGCCTCTGCGGTAGTCTCCGGCAAGCCCTACGGGTGACGCTCGTACCGACGCTCGTTCCTCTCTACGAGACGCTGCGCGTAGCTCGCTTCTCCGTAGGAGTACGCTAACGCCAGTTCCTTTATGCCGGGGAACCCGTCCACCGGACTGGCTCACCGCTTTGCGTTTATGTTATTCCGTAACTCTTGCGTAAATTTGAAATTTTTGATAGACCATATAATTTGCTTATTGTCAATATCTGACGAAAATTCAATCTTCTAGTGTTAGCAAAACTACCAACTTTATTGGAAAGCTAGTTGGCACAATACTTTTTGCACTGACTAGCTAATTAATTTTGTCCACCAACTAGAAACACATTTGTTATGCTTTAAGAAAATCACTGAATATCATCTATCAAACAGCAATTAATAAGTATTTTGAGGATTTCTCATCATAAGATGACAGGAAGTTACTGAAATATAAGTATTGAAATTTACAATTAAGTTACGCAATCCAGCTTTGTAACTAAAATTATCAGGTAATTTTCTGGGTTCTCTCGGCTTGAGATAATGCTACTGGAAGCACACACCATCTGGCTGAAAACTTGTTAATATCTTCATGTACTGCCGTAGCGATCGCGATTGTATCGTATGTATCTAATGAAGTTTTGCCAGAAATAGGACTATACTGGCAAATTCACAGGACAAATTGTTTTTGAATTGATTAAAATATCCTTGTATACAATAAGAAGAGTTTGTCAAGTTTCATAGGGCTGAAATCGCCACAGTGCGCTAACGTGTGAATAAGGCCGAATTAGTTAAACCTAAATTGATCTGCCATCAGGTCGATATACTACAGCCTCAACTCCTCAGTTAAGGTAATTAGTAAGCAGAAGGTTAATTTCTTTAAGGCAAGCACCGCCACCCTGGTTGTATTTACCCAATCGAAATACTAGCTTTAATCTCAGGAATGCGTAATTTATGAAGGAAATGTAAAAATGGGTGGATTAATACTTGTCGTCTGAGTTAACATACAATGCACTCTTCCTAAGTAATTAATGTTGTGTAAAATACATGAAATCGAGCAGGAGCAAGCGTACTTACTTTGTAATGTAATAAGAACGTCACTGCAATTCCGAAAAGTGGAGAAAAATTTCAGGGTATAACTCTTGTTTTTAATGTCTTTTTGGTAATAGTGGCTAATAATTACTCTGGGAGTTCATGATTAATACACAAAAAGAGTGCAATTTCTGTGAAACAGGCTACAATCGGAAGAGTCTTTATAAGAAAATCTGCCAGCAGTCTGAACTCATTAGTATAGAGTGGCAAATTTTTTCAGAAAGACGAGTATTTTTTTTGACCAGTTAGTTGAAAGCAATATGTGATAGCAACACATATAACATTTACTAGGGTGAGCAAATCACTTTTAGAAATGGCTTAAACTAAAGTAAAAAAACCTCCTACCGGAGGTGCAAAAGATCCGAAAATATTTCTGGCAAATCTGCCAAAAAGCTTATTTTCGGTTGACAATTGGCTCGTTTAAAAGAGCAGTAAACACATCTTGAGTAATTGATTCTGCAAGGAGCATGAGGAACGCGGCATGAACCAGGCTAACAACGTACTCGAAAGCATATATCAGCCTGACCTAGAAATAATGAATCAGCCTGAGCTCGAGTTAGAAGAACTCTTAATAGATGATGAAGAGGACTTGCTTATCATCGATGAAGGTGACGATGAATTTTTAGAGCCTCAGTCTGATGAGGACGACGCAAAGTCTGGAAAAGCCGCTAAATCGCGTCGTCGGACACAAAGCAAGAAAAAGCATTACACAGAAGATTCCATTCGGCTTTACTTGCAAGAAATTGGTAGAATTCGGCTGTTGCGGGCAGACGAAGAAATCGAATTGGCGCGAAAAATCGCCGATTTGCTGGAATTAGAGAGAGTTCGGGAAAGACTCTCAGAACAGTTGGATCGCGATCCTCGAGATAGTGAATGGGCAGAAGCAGTACAATTGCCCTTACCAGCTTTTCGTTATCGCCTGCATGTTGGTCGCAGAGCGAAAGATAAGATGGTGCAATCTAACCTCCGTCTTGTGGTTTCAATTGCTAAGAAGTACATGAATCGTGGTTTGTCGTTCCAAGACTTAATTCAGGAAGGCAGTCTCGGTTTGATTCGTGCCGCTGAAAAGTTTGACCACGAAAAAGGCTATAAGTTCTCCACTTATGCTACATGGTGGATTCGTCAAGCAATTACCCGCGCGATCGCAGATCAATCCCGCACAATTCGTCTTCCAGTTCACCTTTACGAAACCATCTCTCGGATTAAGAAAACTACCAAGTTACTGTCTCAAGAAATGGGTCGCAAACCCACCGAGGAAGAAATCGCTACTCGGATGGAAATGACCATTGAGAAGTTGCGCTTCATTGCTAAATCCGCACAGTTGCCTATTTCACTAGAAACGCCTATTGGTAAAGAAGAAGATTCTCGATTGGGCGATTTTATTGAATCCGATGGTGAGACACCAGAAGACCAAGTTTCCAAAAATCTTCTGCGCGAAGACCTGGAAAAAGTTCTCGACAGTCTTAGCCCCCGCGAACGCGATGTACTCAGACTACGTTACGGCTTGGATGATGGTCGGATGAAGACCCTTGAGGAAATCGGACAGATTTTCAACGTCACCCGCGAACGGATTCGTCAAATTGAGGCGAAGGCACTCCGCAAGTTACGTCACCCAAATCGTAACAGCGTTCTCAAGGAATATATTCGGTAGTCAATAGTTATCAGTCATTTGTTTAAAGCGAATGACTAATTGCAAAAAAATAAAAAACCTGGTAGTGAATTAGCACTCCAGGTTTTTTTATTTATAGGTCATCTTAGATATTAAAACTTATAGGATGCCCCAAAAATGTAGAAAGCCTTGACCAGAAAAAAGCTCAACCAAAACGGCTGCTGAAAAACCAATCATTGCCAAGCGACCGTTCCAAATTTCTGCTTGTGGGGTAAAGCCCCAACGCCAAGCGTTGCGATCTTCAATTACAGGAGTAGTGACTTTTGTTGTGCTTGCATTTGTCATGGTTCGGACTCCAAACTTAATTCTTAAGGTTTATTGCCTTATGTAAACTAATATAACAAATATTTTTAGAAAGGCAACATTTTTTATACTTTTGTTTCCATAGCTTGACATAAATAGAGATAGCTATTTATACAGATTAAAACATCAGCCTTCAGTGAGATTTACTGAGATAGAAGAAATGTTACTTAGACTTTTACCTTTATAGGCTAATATATCTTGTTAAGAGTAATTATCAAGTAATTTAGTTGTGTCGCTTTATTTCCGAAAAATTTAGGATTTTAAAATAAAATTTATTGATAAAATAAGTCATTACTAGTCCATTTCCATTTCTTTTGAAGTTGAGACAAAACCAAACTGCTCATATCTCAGTGGAATGAAGCCTGAGGCATTTTGCCTCAGTTTCTCTCACAAAGCAGATAATTTCCTTTAATAATGCTGTTGTAATTCCATGTCCTCGCCACATCGGAATTGTATAAACGTTCATAATGTAGGCTTCTAAGCCTGAGAGATTGCTGTTATGAAGGGGTCGTTGAAAAAATACCAAGCCGCTAGTGGCAACAATTTGACAATCCACTTCAGCTACCCAAGCTAAAAACTCACCCGACGGCATTTTTTCGCCAATATATTTTCGAGTTGCTTCTGCTAGGTTTGTGGTGTCAGAGTCACCTTTAATATCGCCAGCCTCCCGCAGGAGTTCGAGACGCAGTTGGATTAGCGCCTCTAAATCCTGCAAGTTGGCTTGTTGCAAGTTGAACATCGCTGTGATTTACGATCGCACTTCAGCAACCGTAATGATTTTTTCATCGCGGTTGAGTTGGATGATACTTTCACCTTTGACATCCCGGCCTAAAATCGGCACTGTTTCCACAGGTATCCGCACTACCCGTTCCTTATTAGTCACTAAAGCTACCTCACCAGATGCTATCGCTATGACCATACCAGCTAAATTATCAGTTTTGCTAGCAAATTTCAGCGCTTGCGTCCCTAAATCGCCGCGATTAGCCGCTCTTAACTGACTCGCAGCCATGCGTTTGGCATATCCTTCTTGAGTAACTAGGAGCAGATGGTCATCTTTACCGACAGTCACACAGCCAACCATTTGCTGATTTTTCAATAACCGAAATGCTTGTAAACCCATCGCTGTGCGACCCATGATCGGTAATTGTTCATCATTGGTTGCGAAGCGCAATACTCGCCCACCGGAACTAGCTAAAATCAGATGTTCCCCTGGTTTTGTGAACTGGGTAAATGACAATTCATCATCGTCTTTGAGCTTTAAAATCGTGATTCCGCGCCGCGTCAAGTTTGTGAATTCTCCCAGAGACAGACGCTTAATTCGTCCCTGTTTTGTTAAGAGAATCATCTGCTGAGTTTCGAGATTATCCGGTAGTAAAAAGCGGCTGACCACAGCTTCTTGAGCGCCTTGAGCAGTATTACTGAGCATAGTAATCAAAGGTTTTCCCCGTGGAGAACGCCCAGTAGTTGGAGGGATTTCTCCCACATTTACAGGATAGACTTTGCCGCCACCGGTTAGTATTAGCAAGTCTTTTTGGGTGTCAGTCAACACGGTTTGGATAATAAAGTCATTATCATGCAGACCATTTTCAGCTTTTGACTTTCTCCCAGATGGTTGGGTGCGACGGACATAACCCCGTTGGGTAAATTCTAAAATTGCTTCTTCTGCTGGTTCAGAAGATTTCAGTTCCTCCTCCTCTGCCCTAGACTTCTGCTCTTCGGCTCTAGACTTTTGCTCCTCTCCAATTTTTGTCCGCCGGGGATCGCTGTACTTGCGCTTGAGCGATCGCAAATCTTTTTTCAGTGCTTTGAGTAATTCGCGGCGATCGTTGAGTAATTGCTCCAGCAAACTAATTTGTTCGCTGATTTGCTCAAATTCTTGCTGCAAATTTTGCTGTTCTAAACTGGTGAGGCGGCGCAACGGCATAGCCAAAATTGCATCTCCTTGTACCTCACTCAAATCTAGTTGGCTACAAAGATTTATTTTTGCCGTACTTCCATCGGGAGCTTGCCGTAAAATTTCAATTACCCGATCCAAATTAGATAGTGCTTTGAGTAAACCTTCTACCAAATGCACACGACTTTGGGCTTTCCCCAACTCGTAATTGTAGCGACGGTTCAGCGTCTCTTCCCGGAAACTCAAAAATTCTTGCAAAAGTTGACGCAAACTTAACTGACGGGGTTGTCCATTTACTATTGCTAGGAGAATTGCCCCAAACGTCATTTGCAAAGCAGTTTGGTGATATAAATGCTGGAGAACTTCTTGGGGATTGGTATCACGTTTGAGTTCAATTACTACCCGCATCCCTTCGCGATCGCTTTCATCTCGCAGATCGGAAATTCCTTGCAAACGACCTTGATTTACTAAGTCTGCTACCTTCTCAATCCACGCAGCTTTATTCACTTGATAAGGCAATTCTGTAATGATAATTGCCGTCCGTCGCTTGCTTCCCCTACTGGCTGGAATTTCTTCTAGAGTTGCGACTCCCCGCAGCAGAATTCCACCTTTCCCTATGGTGTATGCTTCCCTAATTCCAGTCTCACCAATTATTTCTCCACCGGTGGGAAAATCTGGCCCTGGAATCAACTGGAATAACTTTTCATCTGGCAAATCTGGGTTGTCGATTAAAGCAATTAACCCATCGACAACTTCCCCCAAGTTGTGGGGTGGTACATTAGTCGCCATTCCCACGGCGATCCCAGAACAGCCATTAAGCAACAGAAACGGCAATTGAGCAGGTAGCACTGTTGGTTCTTGCTGGGAATTATCAAAGTTCCCGACAAATTCCACCGTCTCTTCGCCGATTTCTGTCAGCATTCCCTCATGACTGATCGGTGCGAGGCGCGTTTCTGTGTAACGCATCGCTGCTGGCGGGTCATTATCGACGCTGCCAAAGTTACCGTGTCCTGCTAGCAAAGGATAGCGGCTAGAAAAATCCTGCACTAACCTGACTAAGGCATCGTAAACTGATTGGTCGCCGTGGGGATGGTATTTACCCAACACATCACCCACTACACGCGCACATTTTCGATAGGGTCTATCTGGTACTAAACCGAGTTCGTGCATTGCATACAAAATGCGGCGATGCACTGGTTTTAAGCCATCACGCACGTCTGGTAGCGCTCGCCCGACAATCACGCTCATGGCATATTCGAGATAAGACCGTTGCATCTCGGTGTGCAGGGCTGTTGGAATTACCTGTCCCGTTGAGAGAAGGTTTAACTGTTTTGCCATGAGTTTTTTCCCTGAAATTTAACTACACAAAAGCCGGCGGAACTCAATATTGCAGCAACCACAGCATAACGGATGAAATGGGATTCCTAACAAAATATTGATAGTCATAGAAGAAAAAGCAGTAGTATCATCCTTGATGACAAGGAGGTACATAGACTATTAAAAAGGAAACAGATAGCAGGTAGCTGTTTTAATGGAATGATAATCTGCTGCACATTTAATTTGTATAGGCTTTATAGCCAGGATACCTGCCATGACTGCATTCTCTCATTTTTAATTTTGAATTGCTTAATCCCCTCACCTCTACATCCATAACTAAAATTCTCATGAAAACTGTTTTAATTGTCGAAGACGATCTAATTAATGCTCGCGTTTTTTCCAAGATTTTGTCCAAGCGCGGCGGCTTGGGAGTAAAACATACTGAAAATGTCGAAGAAGTAATAAAAATTGCCCAATCAGGAGAAGCCGACCTGATTTTAATGGATGTTTCTCTGTCCAGAAGTGTTTACCAAGGGAAATCTGTTGATGGAATCAAGATTACACAGATGTTAAAATCCGATCCAAAAACAGCGAACTTACCTGTTATTTTGGTGACGGCACATGCTATGGAAGGCGATCGCGAAAATTTTCTCAAGCAAAGCGGCGCTGATGGCTACATTTCTAAGCCAGTTGTTGATCATCAACAGTTTGTTGATCAAATCCTCGCACTTCTACCCACAGACGGCCAATCATAATTGACGACTGATTTCAGGATATAGTCGCCCGCAAAGGTTTTTGGGCAACTATTTCCTGTATTTAATTAGTATAGATGTACTACGAAAAGGTACTATTAGGCAAGTGGTAATTGGAAAGTCAATGGGGAATGGGGAATGGGGCTAATGAAAAATTACTTCTTTCCCTTCTGCTCCCTGCTCCCTGCTCCCCTGCTCCCCGCTTCTATTGAGTAGGCTGTTTTCCAGGAGCTGATGATGAGTTTTCTGGTTGCTGTAAAGCTGCTTGAATACGGGGTAATTCTAGGAATTTTTTCGTATCAGACAGTAGGCGATCGCCCCAGAGATTTTCTTTAAGAAAATTCAAATTAGCATAGCGCTGATCGATGCGGAGTGCAGCTTCTCCCAAGCTTAATCCTTGTTGGCGTAAGCGTAGCTCGCCGGAGGCATCGCCTTGCGTATACAGTGCCACTGCCAAAGCCAATAAAGGTTCTGCGGCTTGCTTATCAAGGGTTACAGCAGATTGCCATCGCTTAATCGCTTCAGAGGTATTACCCTGTTCGTAGTTGATTAAGCCAATATTGTTGAGCGCTGGCCAGAATTTTTTATCTTGAGAGACTGCTTTATCGTACTGTGCGATCGCATCTGGCAATTTACCCAGTAGATAGTAAGCATTACCCAAATCAAACAACCCTTCTGGATCGTTGGGTTTTAACTTCAAGCCGTCTTGGTAATTGACAACCGCCGCTTGGTAATTTTTCTGCTGAAAATTAGCTGAACCCAAAGCAAACAAAATATCACCATTTTTGGGGTTGAGAGATTGCGCTTTTTTTAAGCTAGCGATCGCTCCATCAAACTCTTTGGTTTGGAGTTGCAATCCACCTAAAAGCAACCATACTTTATCATTCTTCGGAGCCAGTTGACTAGCCAGCCGCGCTCGTGGCAAAGCTAATTCAACCTGTTGAAACTGAGCTAGTTGAGCCGCCTCTTGTGCCAGACTCAACCCCTGCTTCTCTAACTTTGTCCCATCTAGTTGCAGTGTATGGGGTATTAATGCCTGCGCGTTAGCGGCTTTTGGCATACTCCACAAACTACAGACCATTAGAAAAGAAATCAAACGAACATGTTTAGGCACATTACCGCCTTTAAGCCACTAATCAAAGAATCTTTCAGCTAGCTTAAACGATCTCAGCTCTTGACGGCAGCAAAATATTACGTCATTAGTTATTGACATTCCCATCACAAAGGCAATAAATAAATAAGTAACCACTCACTTATTTATGGCTCGTATACCCAAAATCACCAATCAGCAGATATTAGAAGCGGCTCGTCAAGTTTTCCTGCAACAAGGATTTGGTGCTTCAACCTTAGAAATTGCTCAACAGGCAGGTATTTCTGAAGCTTCAATTTTCAAGCGATTCTCAACCAAAGAAGAATTATTTTTTGCGGCGATGGGAATTCCAGAAAAACCCGTGTGGGTGAGCGAGTTGGAATCTCTTAGTGGTAAAGGCGATCTCAAAGAAAACCTAATCAATATTTGCCTCCAGATTATGGAATTTTATCGTGAGGTGCTGCCTCAGATCGTGATGCTGCGATCGCGAGGCAATGCGTTTCCAGAACTTGGAGGTAATGAACCAAGACCCATACAAGATTTCAAAGCACTTACCGCTTTTCTAGAGTATGAAATCAACCAAAATCGCCTTCGCCCTTGCGATCCCCAGACAGTGGCTCATATTTTACTGGGATCGTTGATGAACTATGTTTTTTTAGAGCAGATTTCGTCTCAAAAAAGTATAAAAACAGACGTTATTTCCATAAAAAGTTACTTAAACTCTGAAGATTGTGGTACAGAAGTATCAGCATTTATCCAAAATTTTGTGGACATTATCTGGCAAGGAATTGCGCCAATACAGAATTAAATTTAAAAAAATTGGGCGTTGGATATTAATTATTCTCCCTTGTCTCCCCCTTAAAAACTGATGACTTTGGTCATACATAAGTCTCGAATTACTAATGACTTTTGTCATACATTGGTTTCAGCTTTTTGATCGATAATTATTATGTATGAATTTATACGATGAGGTAAATATCAAACATATTAATACCCAAATAAAGGCAACTATCTAAGTATTGCTGAATCTAAACCTCAGCAGAATAGAAATTTAATAGCAATGGGGAGTTAATTTCATGTTGAAGCCAAACCGTGTATCGATAGTCCTAGCTGCTGCTGCCCTGATAATTGTTCCCACTCTTTTGACTGCGTCTGCAAGTGCCCAGACGAAAGTCTATGTTGTTGGCGATCGCGATCAAAATTGGGATCGCGACGGCAGATCCTATCCTGGAGAAGTCCGAAACCCTAGAGATCGGGATAATAATTGGAACCGCGACGGCAGATCCTACCCTGGAGAAGTCAGAAACTCTAGAGATCGCGATCAAAATTGGGATCGCGACGGCAGATCCTATCCTGGAGAAGTCAGAAACTCTAGAGATCGGGATAATTGGAACCGTGACAACCAATCCTATAGCAGAGTAGTCAGACTTGGTAATGGTGACATCAGATATCCCAATGGGCAAATTATTCCTTCTAGATCCATAGTTAGACTGCGTAACCAAGGTTACTTCAGACTTCCCAACGGGGATATTCTTCTTCCCAGTCAGGAAATTGTTCCTGCTGGGAGATTAGTGAGAGTGCGTGATGATTATTTCAGACTTCCTAGTGGGTTGGTACTGCAAATAAACCTTTAAAACACTAAAAACTCAAAATCATTGTCAGTATAGGGCTACCAGGCTATAGTTTAGCCGTGAATAACTGGCTTGGTAGCCGTTCCTTATAGACAAAATGGATATGAAAATTGATACACAAAATGCCGTAGATTCATCAGTTTTAGTTCCAGAGGTAAAGAAAAAAAAGGGCAAACGAAATTGGCTCTCTTGGCTAATTGCTTTTTGCCTTTTGGGTGGAATTGGCTATGCAGTTTATTACCAAGTAGCCGTTGTTTCCCAGCAACAAGCCAGCCGTCGGGTGCTGACAAGACCTGTACAAAGGCAGAGTTTAACAATCACAGTTTCAGCGAACGGAACAGTAAAACCTGAGCGGTCAATCAACCTCAGCCCGAAAAATTCCGGTATCTTGAAAACACTGCTAGCGAAAGAAGGGGATCTCGTTAAACAAGGACAGATTGTCGCTTACATGGATGATTCCAACCTGCGAGGGCAACTTACTTCTGCTCAAGGACAATTGGCACAAGCCGAGGCGAATTTGCAAAAAGCGATCGCAGGTAATCGTCCTCAAGATATTGCTCAAGCACAAGGAGTATTAGACGAAGCCCAGGCGAATCTGCAAAAGGTACAAGCAGGCAATCGCTCTCAAGATATTGCCCAAGCACAGGCACGCTTGCAAAGCGCTCAAGCCACTCTTCGCCAAGCAGAAGATGATTTTGTTCGCAATCAACAGCTTTACAATGCAGGTGGTATATCCCTTCAGACTCTTAACCAAAACCGTGCCACTCGTGACAGCGCCCAAGCTAGTGTAAATGAAGCACAGCAAGCACTTGGGTTGCAAAAAGCTGGGTCACGTCCAGAAGACATCGAGCAAGCACAAGCTGTAGTGAAGCAGAGACAACAAGCTTTGGCACTTTTGAAAGCCGGAACGCGCCAAGAAGATATTAACGCAGCCCGTGCCCAGGTAACATCTGCTCGTGGTTCGCTGCAAAACATCCAAGCCGAAATAAATGACACAATCATTCGCGCCCCTTTTGATGGGGTAGTGACAAAGAAATTTGCCGATCCAGGTGCTTTCGTGACACCCACAACTGCCAGTAGTGAAGTCGCTTCCTCTTCTTCTTCTTCAATCTTGTCTCTAGCTTCAACAAATGAAGTTGTCGCAAATTTAGCGGAAACAAATATTTCCAAAATCAGCCTTGGTCAAAAAGTCTCGATTACAGCAGATGCCTACCCAGGAAAAACCTTTGAAGGTAAAGTCAGCCAAATTGCTGCCCAAGCAATAGTAGAACAAAACGTTACCAGTTTTGAAGTGAGAGTATCACTTTCAGACCCTCAAAGACTACTGCGGTCTGGAATGAATGCGGAAGTAGATTTTCAAGTCGGTCAGGTTGAAAACGTTTTAGTAGTGCCAACCGCGTCAGTTGTGCGCCAACAAAATGCCACAGGTGTGTATGTGACTGGAGCAGATAACAAACCTGTCTTTACTCGCATCGAGACTGGTGTCACCGCAAATAACTTTACCGAAGTTAAGTCTGGATTGACGGGAAACGAGAGAGTATTACTAAGTTTCCCACCAGGGTCACGTCCGCAATCAACACCACGAGGAGGAGTTTTCCCTGGTCTTGGAGGAGGCGGTGGAACTGGTGGTGGCGGAGGTCGTTCAGGTGGTGGCGGAAGTCGTTCAGGTGGTGGCGGCGGAGGTCGTTCAGGCGGTAGTTCGGGTGGTGGTTCCCCTTAAAGTGAGTTGTAAATAAAAGCTTATGTTTAAGATATTTAAGGGCTTTTACAAAGCTAAGAAGACCCGCACAGTACCGTTGCTGGAAATATTGACAATGGCGGCAGAGACTCTGTGGAGTAACAAATTACGCACAGGTTTAACGATGTTGGGCGTGATTATTGGGATTTCTTCAGTCATTGCCATTACTTCTGTTGGTCAGGGAGTGCAAAAGGGCGTAGAGCAACAGATCCAAGCATTGGGTACAGATGTGATCCAAATCTTAGCGGGTGCTGCAAGAAGCGGGAATGTCCGTCAAGGAGTAGGTTCTAGCAGCACCTTGACCTGGGAAGATGCAAAAGCGATCGCTACACAAGCGCCATCAGCACAGATGGTTTCTGCTTATCTCCAACGGACTGCCCAAGTTGTGTATGCAGGACAGAACACCTCAACAACCATTTATGGCACAGATTTAAATTATCCAGAAGTCAGAAATACTCACCCCCAGCAAGGGAGATATTTTACTCAAGAAGAACTAGATACTGTCGCACAGGTAGCTATTCTTGGCCCTACAGTTCAAACCACGCTCTTTGGACAGGGTGTAAATCCTATCGGCGAGAAAATTCGCATTCAGGGAGAGGCTTATCAAGTGATTGGGGTGATGGAACCTAAAGGCTCTCAGGGGCCGATGGATCGAGATGACCAGGTTTTCATTCCTCTAACTAGTATGTCGAAGAGACTAGTAGGGAACAATGCTTTGGTAGGCGTTTCTGTAAATGGAATTTTAGTCAAAGGCGCTAATCAGGAGCAGTTAGAAGCTGCTCAGTTTCAAGTTACCAATCTCTTACGTCTGCGTCACAATATTTATCCGCCACAAGCTGATGATTTTCGGCTGACTAATCAAGCTGATATTGTTAGTACTTTTACTAGTGTTGTAGGCTTATTTACAGTAATGGTAGTAGCGATCGCTGGTATTTCGTTAGTGGTTGGTGGAATTGGTATTGCCAACATTATGCTAGTTTCCGTAGTTGAGCGGACGCGAGAGATCGGGATTCGTAAAGCTGTAGGAGCCACGAATTCGGCAATCCTTAATCAATTTTTAGCTGAAGCGATCGTAATTTCCATTGTCGGCGGAGGTATTGGGATGGCCACTGGGATTTTATTAGCCTTTATAGCTTCAAGCATTTTCAAATTTCCCTTTATCATTTCTTTCTTGTCGATTATTGCTGGATTTGTACTCTCATTGAGTGTTGGCTTAGTTGCTGGGGTAATTCCAGCACGAAACGCATCTAAATTAGATCCAATTAATGCTTTAAGAAGCGACTAAATAATTCGTAATTCGTAATTCTTATGCCAACAATGATTTGGATGGAATCTATTACTAAAACTTACCACTTGGGAGAAGTTAGTGTTCCAATACTTAAGGGAATTCAACTCTCTATTGAGGAAGGGGAATATGTCTCGATTATGGGTGCGTCAGGTTCGGGTAAATCCACGCTGATGAATATTTTGGGATGTCTGGATCGTCCAACAACTGGAGACTATATTTTTGAAGGCAGAAACCTGACGACTTTTGATGATGATGAATTAGCGTATATTCGCAACCAAAGAATAGGTTTTGTTTTTCAACAATTTAACCTCTTGGCGAGGGCAACAGCACTGGAAAACGTTATGTTACCGATGGTTTACGCTAACTTACCCAAGCCAAAACGCCGTGAAAGGGCATTAGAAGCCCTGGAAAAAGTAGGATTACAGGGACGCATAGCTAACCGTCCTAGTCAACTATCTGGGGGACAACAACAACGCGTAGCGATCGCTCGTGCTTTAGTCAACCGACCTGCATTAGTTTTGGCAGATGAGCCAACAGGAGCTTTAGATACTGAAACTTCTTATGAGGTGATGAATTTGCTGACAGAACTTAATGACCAAGGAATCACAATTGTAATTGTCACTCATGAACCAGATATCGCTGCTCAAACAAAAAGGATTATTCGAGTTCAGGATGGCTTGATTGTTGGCTAATTTGTTAATATCAACTCTTAGAGGAGGAATTTAAAATTTAAATTTCTATAGGTCAATCAGGATAAAAACTTTTGATTGTATCCTCAAAAAGCCTAATTAATGACTACATCTAAATTATGAATTTTAGCTTATTATTTGTGCATTCTACCTGGGTTGGTGTTGGGTTTGCGATTCTTTTTCCAGCTTTAGCAAGTGCAGTAACTCCGCCAAAACCGCAGAATAACTCAAGCTCTGTGCAGGTTCCTGATTACCTCAACCCTAATCCCAATCCTCTGCAATTTCCTACTAAACCCCAGGAAGTAAGGATTCAGGGAACTGTGCCAATCACTTTGGCACAAGCTTTGGAACTAGCACGACGCAATAATCGAGATTTACAGGTAGCAATATTACAGCTAGAACGCAGTCGTTCAGCCCTACGCGAATCTCAAGCTGCCTTATTTCCTACTTTGGGAATCAACAGTAATTTGACTAATAGTGGTAATGGTTTTACTAATAATTCATCTCAATCCAGCACCTCTTTTAATGGTTCAGCACAACTAAATTACAACCTCTACACCTCCGGTAATCGACAAGGGGCAATCCAAGCAGCTGAAGAACAATTACGTGTAGATGAATTGAATGTTGAAAGTCAGTCTTTGACAATTAGGTTGAATGCCACGACTCAATACTACGATTTGCAACAAGCAGATGAACAAGTAAGAATTAACCGAGCTGCTGTGGAGAATGCCCAAGCTAGTTTACGGGATACTCAAGCCAGAGAACAGGCGGGAGTAGGTACGCGGTTCGATGTGCTGCAAGCTCAGGTGAATTTAGCAAACGCCCAACAACAACTGACAAATGCTATCTCGCAGCAGCAAATTGCCCGTCGTCAGCTTGCCACTACGTTAAGTTTGTCGCAGTCAGTTGATATCAGTACCGCAGATCCTGTACAGTTAGCCGGTCTTTGGTCGCAGACGGTAGAACAAAGTATTGTCCAAGCGTTTCAAAATCGTCCAGAATTGCAACAGCAATTAGCACAACGTAACATTAGTGAGCAACAGCGACGGCAAGCACTTTCACAGTTAGGGCCGCAAATTAGTTTGGCCGGTAACTACAACTTGCTAGATCGTTATGATGATGGTGTCAGCATTACTGATGGCTATTCAGTAGGGCTCCAAGGAAATCTCACTTTGTTTGATGGAGGAGCAGCAAGAGCAAGGGCAGCTCAGTCGAGAACAAATATTGCGATCGCAGAGAGTCAATTTGCCACCCAGCGTGACCAAATTCGCTTTGATGTAGAACAATTCTATTCTCAATTGCAATCTAATTTAAATAATGTGCAGACTTCTAGTGTGGCTTTAAATCAAGCCAGGGAAGCTCTAAATTTAGCAAGGCTGAGGTTCCAAGCTGGTGTGGGCACTCAAACAGAGGTGATCTCTGCTGAAAATGACCTGACAAGAGCAGAAGGTAATCGAGTCACAGCTATTTTGGATTACAATCGCGCTTTAGCTAATTTGCAAAGATCGGTTACTTCTAGAGGATCGCGCTAAGATCGGCCCCTTTGGGGCTTCTATTCGTGGATAGGATTATATCATTACAACTTCATAGAGAATTGGTATTAGCCACGGACAGAATGCTGGAGTTTCCATTAAGGAAATGCATTCTACCTATTATGCCTTCTTACCTGCTACTGGTTCAGCTATATTTTCCATATCGACCAGATTCCA